>JBJTLY010000186.1:0-21499 GCA_046063275.1 Novosphingobium sp.
AGGTTGCTGAGCATGACGCAGCGGCCCTTAGCGGCAGCCTTGCATACACGCAACAAGTGGCTAAAGCCCGCGCTTCACGGTCGCCAGCAGGATCGCAGGATCACGAATTGGGTTTGATGAAGCACAGCGATCTCATGGACATCGCCAAGCTCACTTGCGGCATCGCGGCGATCCTTAGCGTGATCGTGTTGTCGCTGTGGCGTGCCGGGGCGCTGCATTTGCCTTGATTGCTGAGCCGATGAAGCCGAAAGGGCTGCTCTATGTTAGCCCCCCAGCGCCAGCCCGTCTTGCCGCAATCGCTTCGTGAAGCCCTGATCCGCGGAATCCGCTGCCGCTGCCCACGCTGCGGCGAGGCCAAGCTGTTCCGCAAGTTCCTCAAGCCGGTCGATCTGTGCCCGAATTGCCATCAGGATTGGACGCACCAGCGCGCCGACGACATGCCGCCTTACATCTCGATCCTGATCACCGGGCACGTGCTGGCCCCAGTGATCATCTATTTCGGCGCCTTTTCGGACATCTCGATGGGCGCGGCGATGGCGATCTGTCTGGTGCTTGCCGGCGTGATGATGATCAGCCTGCTGCAACCCGCGAAAGGCGGAACGATCGCGTTACAGTGGTGGCACGGTATGCATGGTTTCACGCCTTCGGGGAAGGACGAGGCTAACCGCCTCGCCCGCCCGACGGCAGGCAACGGCCCCTGGGGCTGACCGACTAGTTCGGCTTCTTCGCCAGCAACCCCTGTCCTTCCAGCACTGCGCGGAATTTGGCGGACTTTTCGGGATCGGTCTTGGCGATATGCTGAACCATTGCCTCGAGCACGGCCGTCTGGATTTCCTTCTCGCTGCCCGGCGGGGAATAGTTGAACCACTTCTGGTCGATCGCGGTGCGTTTTGGCCCCAGTGCGATCAGCTTGCGCCCGGCCGGGCTGGTGAAGAAGGCCATGACGCGCTGCCGCTGCGCAGGCTCAAGCGATTGGAAGGTTCGAACACCCGCCGCGCCCTTGTCGGCACGGACATCGGCGTTAGTTGCAGTCTTGTCCGCTGCGACTGCGCCGACGGACCGGTTGTATTGCATGTTGTCCTGCAAACTAGCGATCAGGGCTTGGCCGTCATTCGACCCGAAAAACCTCGACGCGGCATCGGCCTCCGCTGCGGTCAGTTCTCCCTGGAACAACTGCGACAGGTCTGCGCGATAGAGCGGAACAGTCGACATGGATGACTTCAGCAGGACCGGGCGCATGGCATCGCCTACCGCCTGCAACATGCCGGGGTAGGTTTGTTCCATTCTTTCGAAACTTGGATCATTCCGCTTCATGTTTTCGAGCAGCGAGGCAAGGATCTTGTCGACTTGCGCCGGCATGGCGTTTTGCGGGGTGAGCACCTCGGCCAGGCGATCCGCCGCCGCCTTGCGAGCGTCCGGATCTACCTTCACCGCAACGGGCGCAGCCCGCTTCACCGGCTTGGCCATAGCAGGCGAACCGGCAAGCAGCGCCGTCATCAACACGTAGTTTAACTTCACGACAAATGCCCCCGCATGAACGTATTACCGGCGGCATTAGCTATCGCCGCAAACGCTCCGTGCAAGAACTTTTTCCCGTTGCCCGAAATGCCCGACTAGAACGGCAACCATTTGTGCTTTTGCGAGAATTTCATGTAACCGGCGTTGACGCCAAGCCGCAGCCCCACACCCGACCGCACCGGAATCAGCACGATATTGCCGCGGCGCATGTAGCTGACGTTGAAGCCGCCGATCAGGTAGGCCTGTCCCTCGCCCGCCGGGAAGCGGTGATAAAGGTCATCGGTGTTGTAGAGGTTATAGACGAGCACGAAAGTGCTGCCAGCGCTGGCCCCGGCGTCAAAGCCGATCGACGGGCCAGTCCAGTAGACCGGCCGCTGGCCCTCGATCTTGTGGAACAAGGTGCCCGAACCGTAGCGCACGCCTACCACCAGCGCGCCGCCGCCTTCGCGGCCCACGATATAGCCATTGGGTTCGCCCTGCTTCTTGAGGATATCCTGGATCACATCGGCAAGCCCTTTGGCGCCTTTGCCGAACACGCCCTCTGCGGCACCGATCAGATCGTCCTGATGATAGGTAGTCTCAGGCTTGGCGGGATCGGCCGGCGCATCGCTCGGCGTCGGAGCGGGCGAACCTTCGCTGGTCGGTAGGGCTGTTGGCGTCGGGCTCGAAACCGGCGCGGGCGGGGGAGAATTGGCCGGACGGCTCAGATCGCCGTCGATCGCCTTGTCCGGATCGACCGGCTGAATCTGTGCCGGAGCGGCGACCGAACCGGCGAGCGCAGCTGCCCCCATCAAGGCGATACCGCCACTGCGCAGAATTGACATGATGCGGATGGTCATTCTCGAACCCCTTGCAAATACCCGCCCGCCCCGGTCCACTCGGGGCGCGGCGGGCTCGCCATCCGGCGTGATGAATCGGGACTGGCAAAGGCACAATGAACCGGCGATGAGCCGAGTCCGTTTTGCGGCGGAAGGAGTCTGGACCAGGCTCAATTGACCCCCTTGCCGCCTCCGCCCCCCCTCGCTATAGCGCGCGCTCGCTGCTGCGATCCGGAGACGTGGGTGAGTGGCTGAAACCAACGGTTTGCTAAACCGTCGTACTGGTAAATCCGGTACCGAGGGTTCGAATCCCTCCGTCTCCGCCACCACCACCGTGTTTGCAGCGGATTTTCCGAAGGCTTCGCACCGAAGGCGCCGATCAGGCTTCGCAAATACCAATCCCGGCGCCCCAAAATCGCACTCCGCTCGATCAATTCCGCTGGCGCGCGAATGGCTTCAGTGCGAGAGTTCGTGTTCTTGTGCTGATTCTCGGGAGGGGTGGGAAACTTGATCGGACTTGGGCGTCTAAAGCGGCTTGGCGGGCACTTCGCTGCAGCTGCATTGCTGGTTCCGCAAACAGCTTTCGCGCAGAGCCTGCCTGACCCTGAGGGATCGGGGGTGATCATCGGCGCGATGAACTGGTTGCAGGGGACCTTGCTCGGCACCGTCGCCACGGTTGCCGCAGTGATCGCGATTGCTTCGGTCGGGTTCATGATGCTGACAGGCCGGATCGACTGGCGGCGCGGGGCGATCGTGATTCTGGGCTGTTTCGTGCTGTTCTGCGCGGCGAGCATCGTCGCCGGGATCCGTTCGGCAGCAGGCGGCTAGGCGCGGCGCCATGGCTTCGACACTCAGACGCAGCACCGTCTTCGTCGCGCTTGCGCGGCCGCAGATGTTTGCCGGCGTGACCTATAGCTATTTCGTGTTCAACGCGGTGCTGGCGGCTGAGCTGTTCCTGATCTTCAAGAGCTTCTGGGCGATTGCCGTGGCGCTGGTCGTCCACCTGATCGGCATGCTGGCCTGCCTGCGCGAACCGCGCTTCTTCGACCTGTGGATCGCCCGGGTCAGCCGCTGTCCCAGGGTCAAAAACTATCGGTTGTGGGGATGCAACTCCTACCGGCCCTGACCAACGACCCGCGGGTAATCGCACGCGAGGCAGCAGCGGGGCGGCATTTGCCCTACCGGCGGCATGTTGACGACGTGACGATCGAGACCCGCGACGGTTTCCTGATGCAGACCATCAGGCTTGGCGGCCTGCTGTTCGAAACCGCCGACACCGATGAGCTCAACTACCGCGCCGAACTGCGCGACGCGATGCTCAAGTCGGTCGGTTCGTCGCGCTTTGCGATCTATCACCATGTCGTGCGGCGCAAGGCCGAGGTCGCGCTCGAGGCGCGCTTCGGCGACGAGTTCTCCTGCACGCTCGACACCCGCTGGCGCGAGCGGCTCGCTGCGCGCGAGATGTACGTCAACGAGCTGTTCCTGACGATCGTGCGGCGCCCACTGCAGGGCCGCGTCGGCCTGCTCGACCGGTTCAGCGGGCTGCTGTCGCGGACGATGACCGACCGCGCCGCGCAGTTCGCCGGCGAAAAGCGCGCGCTCGATGCGGCGAGCGAGGCGATCGTTGCGGCGCTCGGAGCCTATTCGCCGCGGTTGCTCTCGGTCTATGCCGACGAGGGCGGTTATCGCAGCGAGCCGCTTGAGTTTCTTTCATACCTCTACAACACCGAGATGCGGCCGATGGGCCTGCCGGGCGGCGATCTCGGTAATCATCTGCCGTTCCGCCGCGCGAGCTTTGGCGCCGATGCCTTCGAACTGGGCGAAGCCGGTGAGCATCCGCGCAAATTCGGGGCGATGATCTCGATCAAGGACTATCCGAGCGAGACGCTGCCGGGGATGTTCGACGAGCTCTATCGCATGCCGTTCGAAATGACGGTTGCGCAGAGCTTCGCCTTCGTCGAACGCGGCGAGGCGCTGGGCCGGATGAACCTGGTGCTGCGCCGGATGCGTTCGGCCGAGGATGAGGCGCTGTCGCTGCGCGGCGAACTGGCCCAGGCCAAGGACGATGTTGCCACCGGGCGTGCCGGCTTTGGCGAACATCTCACCACGATCGCGGTGAACGCCGATAGCCTGGAAGCGCTCAATGGCCAGGTGGCTGAGGTAATCGCCGCGCTGACCGACCTGGGGATCGTCGCGGTGCGCGAGGATATTGCGCTGGAACCGGCGTTCTGGGCGCAGTTTCCGGGGAACTTTAAATATATCGCGCGCAAGGGCCTGATCTCGACCGCGAACTTCGCCGGGCTTGCCAGCCTGCACAACTTCCCGGTCGGGCGCCCGCGCGGCAACCACTGGGGTGATGCGGTGACCCTGTTCGAAACCACCGCGGCGGGGCCCTATTTCTTCAGCTTCCACCAGAACGATCTCGGCAATTTCACGGTGATCGGCCCCTCGGGCTCGGGCAAGACCGTGGTGCTCAACTTCCTCTTGGCGCAGGCGCGCAAATTCGCGCCGCGGATCGTGTTCTTCGATAAGGACCGCGGTGCCGAACTGTTCATCCGCGCGATCGGCGGACAGTACGATCGCCTGCGGCCGGGCGCGCCTGCGGGGCTCAACCCGCTGCAGCTTGAGGATACGCCCACCAACCGCCAGTTCCTGATCGACTGGCTGACGCTGCTCGGCGCAGTGACCGATCCGGGCGAGCTTGAACTGATCAAGGATGCGGTCGACGCCAATTTTGCCGCGCTGCGCCCGCATCGGCGGCTGCGCCATCTGGTCGAGCTGCTGCGCGGACAGACCCGGCCCAAGGCCGGCGATCTCTACGCCAGGATGAGGCCATGGTGGGGCGATGGCGAACGCGCCTGGCTGTTCGACAACGAAGAAGACCTGACCGACCTTTCGGCGGCCACGGTCGGCTTCGATATGACCGCGCTGCTCGACGATCCGGTCGTACGGACGCCCGCGCTGCTCTACTTCTTCCACCGGGTCGAGGACCGGCTCGACGGGACGCCTGCGATCATCGTGGTCGACGAAGGGTGGAAGGCGCTCGACGACGAAGTCTTCGTGCGGCGGATCAAGGATTGGGAAAAAACCATCCGCAAGCGCAACGGGATCGTCGGCTTTGCCACGCAGTCTGCGCAGGACGCGCTCGAAAGCCGGATCGCCAGCGCGATTGTCGAGCAGGCGGCGACGCAGATCTTCATGATCAATCCCAAGGCGCGCACCGAAGACTATATCGACGGCTTCGGGCTGACCCCGCACGAGTACGAGCTGGTGCGCACGTTGCCGGACAATTCGCACTGCTTCCTGATCAAGCATGGCAATGACAGCGTGGTCGCGCGGCTCAACCTGTCGGGCGAGAAGGACCTGCTGACCATCCTGTCGGGCCGCGAATCGACAGTCCGCCTGTTCGACGAACTGTCCGAGAAGAACGGGCTCGACCCCACCGCCTGGATGGCCCAGCTGATCGAGCGCACGGCATGAGCTGCGCCGCGATCCCCTCGGGCAGCCATTTCCTTGGCGGCGTGCTCGATCAGATCGACTGTCAGGCGCAGACGATCGGCGCTTATGGTTTCGGGGCGCTCGCCTCCCCCAACTCGGCCATCGCCGGCCTGTTGCTGGCAGCCTTGACCCTGTTTGTCGCACTGTTCGGCATCAGGCTGATGTTCGGTGAGGTGCCGAGTGGTCGCGATGTGGTAGGCGAAATGCTCAAGGTCGGGATCGTCCTCACGCTGGCCACCAGCTGGCCCGCCTGGCGCACGCTGGCTTACGAGACCGTGTTTCAGGGTTCTTCGGCGATAGCGGGCGACATGGGTTCGGCATCCGGGCTTCCGGGCAGTCGTGGAGATTTCAACCAGCGCCTCGATAATCTCGACCAGGGTATCGTCGCCCTCACGGCCTACGGAACCGGCCGACTTACCGGCGGTGTTGTCGGCACGAGCGACGCGGGCGACATGAGCCGCGGTATTGCCCTTCCCGACCGCGACGGGTTCGCGTGGGGCCGGGTTGCCTTCCTCACCGGAACAATTGCGCCGCTGGCCGTGGTCAGGCTTGGCGCCGGGATCCTGCTGGCGCTTGCCCCGCTGATGGCGGCGCTGCTGCTGTTTGCGGGTACGCGCGACATTTTCTTTGGATGGCTGCGCGCACTCGGTGCCTGCGCGCTCGGCGCGCTGGTCCTGATGCTGCTTTATG
Source organism: Novosphingobium sp. (assembly GCA_046063275.1). Taxonomy (GTDB): domain Bacteria; phylum Pseudomonadota; class Alphaproteobacteria; order Sphingomonadales; family Sphingomonadaceae; genus Novosphingobium. The sequence continues at coordinate 6,525 of JBJTLY010000186.1, forward strand.
GTGCCGAAATTTCGATGCTTGAAGGCTGGCTTGCCGGGGTCCTTGCCACGCGCAGCGCCAATGTGCTGGCCGTCGCCGCGCCGACCGAACTTGTGGCGCTCACGCTCGCCTTTGCCGCGGCAATCTTCGGCTCGCTGACGCTTATCGTGCGGCTGGTGTTCTTTTCTTCCCCGAATTGGCGGCGCTGGCTTGAGCACGCAGTTCCGCAGGAGCTGCGTCAGGTCCGCAATGAGCCCGCGCTGGTCCCCGCCATGGCCGCAGGACCGCACGAGCTACCGCGCGCGCGGCAGGTTGCCGATGCGGTCGAGCAGGTGATGCGGCGCGAAAGCCGCCTGGGCGATCCGGCGCGGCAATTGACCGATCTGCGGCTGGGCGAACCGCTGCGCGGACAAGGTTCTGCGCCGCAGCAGGAAATGGTTCGCGATGCACTCGGCTCGTCGCATCGTCGCGGCTCGCGGCGCAGCTCGGCCGCGGCGACAAGAAGAGACGGATGAACCGATGAACAAGCCCGATCCCGATGGCCTCGCCGCCTATTACAAGGCTGCTGATAGCTGGGCCGATGACCGCAGCGCCGATAACGCGCGCAGCACCCGCACCGCGTGGATCATTGCCGGGGTGGCCGGAGCTATCGCGCTGCTGGAAGCGATCGCGATAGTCGTGATGATGCCGCTCAAGACGACCCAGCCGATCGCCGTGCTGGTCGACAAGCAGACCGGCAATGTCGAAGCGCTTGACCTTGGTGCGGCCAAGACGATCCAGCCCGATGCGGCGCTGACCCGCTCGATGCTCGCGCAGTACGTTATCGCGCGCGAAAACTTCGACATTGGCGCGCTCAAGGACAATTACCGCAAGGTCGCCTTGTGGTCGGCTGGTGAAGCGCGCGATCAGTATGTGAGCGCTATGCAGGCGAGCAATCCCTCAAGCCCGCTGGCGCAGTACCCGCGCCAGGCGGTGGTGCGCACCGAAATCCGCAGCATCTCGCAGCTAGGCAGCGACACGGTGCTGGTCCGCTTCGCCATGACCCGGACCGATCCAGGTGGGCAGCCGGTGCCGCAGGGTGTCTGGGCCGCAGTGGTCAAATATCGCTTCTCCGCCGCCGGAATGAGCGAAGAGAGTCGGCTCGACAATCCGCTCGGCTTCCAGGTGCTGCGCTATTCGAAGAGCGCCGAGATTGCGTCGGATCCACAAGCCTTGGCACCGGCGCCGATACCCTATGCCACGCAGCCGGCGCCCTTGCCCCCGGCGTCGCCGCTGCCGCCAAGCCCAGCCCCGCGATGAAATGGCTCTTGCTCGCCAGCCTGGCGCTTGCCGGGTCTGCCCACGGCCAGACGCCGCGCGCGCTCGACTATGATCCACGGATCGAGACACTCGAATGGCGTGCCGGCGCCGAGCTCGCGCTGCGCACCACGGCTGGCGGCAACCTGACGATGATTTTCAGCCCTGGCGAAGCAGTTCAATCGGTGGTGGTTGGCGATCCTTCGGCAATCGAGGTTGCGGTGGCCCCGCAGACCGACAGCCTGACCCTGCATACCCTGCACGAACCGAGCGACGGCTCGCTGATCGTGCGCACCCAGCTCAGGAACTATCGCTTCAAGGTGACGGTGGGCCCGGCCAACAACGTTGCCTACGCGGTGCGGTTCGCTTTTGAAGCAGCGCCCGCAGCCCTGCCCGAGCCCGCCTTGCCGGCGAACACGGCGACGACCCCCTATACGCTGAAGGGTGAAGCAACCCTGCGCCCACTCCGCGTCAGCGACGATGGCCAGAAAACCTACATAGAATGGCGGGACGATCAGGCGCTCCCCGCTGTCTTTGCGCTTAACGCGCAAGGTGAGGAAGAAACCGTCGATGGCTACATACGCCAGGGCGTGATGGTGATCGACCGGGTCTATCCCAAGCTCGTCTTCCGCATCGGCAAGCGTTCGGCGCAGGCGAACCGCTATATCCCGGCCAAAGGCAAATGACATGACCGACAGCGCCAGTGTTCCGCTCGATGACCCCCGGCCCATGGTGGCACGACCAGTCAGCAATCGCGGCATCTGGCTGTTCGGAGGTGCCGCGACTCTGGGCGCGGTGCTGCTCTTTTCAGCGCTCGAAGCGCGCCGCGTGGATCGAACCGACAAGGAACTTGTCCCGGTCGCCGCGGCAGACGGTACAATGATCGAACCGCCGCCGCCACTGGCCATTCCTGACACCGTTCCGGCGGACGCGACGACGATGCCGATTTACGCGGTGCGCCCGCTGCCCGTGCCGCGGTCGGTGCCCGTACCCGCTTCCTATCCCCGTTATCTCGGCCCGCCGCGGGCGCCTGTGCCTGCTGCGCCGACGTATCAGCAGCCCCCGGTGCCGCGCTATGCGCCGCCTTTGTCCCCTCAACCGAACTATGGGGAGCCCGTTATAAACGCTCCCCAGCCCGACGCCGATGCCCGTGGGGCTTTGGGCCGCATTCGCGCGGTGCGCTTCAGCAACCCGGCCACAACCGTGCCGCAAGGCAGCATCATCCAGGCGGTGCTTGAAACCGCGCTCGATTCGAACCGCGATGGATCGGCCCGCGCGATCGTTTCGCGCGATGTCCGCGGGTTCGACGGAACCAAGGTGCTGATCCCGCGCGGCAGCCGACTTTACGGCGAATACAAGTCCGATCTGGCAGCGGGTCAGAACCGCGCGCTGATCCAGTGGACCCGGCTTATGCGTCCCGATGGGGTGGTCATCCCGCTCGATTCGCCCTCGGCTGACCCGCTTGGCCGGGTCGGGATCAAGGGCAAGGTCAATTCGCACTTCCTCTCGCAGTTCGGCAACGCGCTGCTGCAGACCACGCTCAACATCGGCGCGGGTCTCGCCACCCGCAACGTGGGCGGCGGCGGGGCAGTCATCCTCGGACTGCCGGGCTCAATGCAGAACATCACCAACCAGAACGACACTCCCAAGCGCACCCTCACGGTGGCGCAAGGCGCGCCGCTATCGGTGTTCGTCGCGCATGATCTCGATTTCACCGAGGTCGAGCGGTGACCACGCTGACCGAGGCGGTCTACCTCGACAGCTTCCTCGCCCCGCTTTCGCAGTGGCTGGCCCGCAGCGACATCACCGATATCTACATCAACCGCCCGCAGGAAATCTGGATCGAGCTCCTCGGCGGCAGCATCGAACGGCATGAAGTTCCGGCGCTGACGCAGGCCGCATTGCTGCGGCTGGCGCGCCAGATCGCGGCCCGTTCAGCGCAGGGGATCAACCGCGAGGCACCGCTGCTCGCGGCCAGCCTGCCCGATGGTTCGCGCGTTCAGATCGTGCTGCCACCGGCCACGCGCGGCGAGGTGGCGATTGCCATTCGCCGTCACGTCTCGGCTGGTCTGCCGCTTGAGGCCTGGCACAGCAGCGACATTGCGATCGAAACTGAAGGTGCCCCCACCGGATCGAAGGTCCGGCAAAAGGCCTTCGCTGATCCGATCGAAGAGCTGCGCGATGCGGTGGTCAGGCGCCGCAACATCCTCGTTTCGGGCGGAACGTCGAGCGGCAAGACCACCCTGCTCAATGCCCTGCTGCAGGTAGTGCCGGATCACGAGCGCCTGATCCTGATTGAGGACGCACCTGAGCTGCAGATCGCTCATGCCAACACAGTCGGGCTGATCGCAGCTCGCGGCGCGATGGGTGAAGCCGACGTGACGGCCGAAGACCTGTTGATCGCGGCGCTACGGATGCGCCCGGACCGGATCATTCTGGGCGAAGTGCGCGGGCATGAGGCCCTGACCTTCCTGCGCGCGGTCAATACCGGCCATCCGGGCTCGCTTTGTACTATCCACGCCGATACGCCTGAGCGGGCGATCGACCAGCTGGCGCTGCTGGTCCTGTCGGCGGGGAGCAACCTCAGCTTCGCCAATGCCATCGAATATATCAAGCGGTCGATCGACATCGTCGTCCAGCTCGACCGCGCCAATGGCAAGCGTCGCATTCAATCGATCAGGCGCATCTCAAGCGATTGAGTTGGTCGGGCTGCGTGCCAATCAATTACCGCTCGATGGAACAGCGGCACCAGCATAAGGATCGAAGGCCGGTAGCGTGGTCTTTGGAAGCGGCGGAGGGACCGGCCTGGCCACTGCGATCTCGCTGTTCCCACCTGCCGCCGGACGAGCCAGACCGAGCAGCGACCGGGCCAGTGTCGGCGCGCTGAACATGATCGCGCAGCCCAGCACCAACAGGCCGCTGCGGCGCAGCGAAAGCGTTCCGGTCAGCATCCCGAAGCCCAGCCAGGCGACCGCCAGCACCGCAAGCGACGTGCCCCAGCCGCCAAGCAGCGCACCCTCGATCCAGTGCGCAGCGCCGGCCAGTGCCGGGCTTGATTGACCCGCATGATCGATTGCTAGCGCCATTCCTAAAGATGTCGCGCAGACATCTGATGGCGGCAAGTGTTTTCACTTCTGTCCGCCGGTGTCATAATGCACTTCCCTTGCGCTTGGAGCCAGCTATGTTGCGGCGGCGACGTGCCCAGATGCATGCGAACCGGGAGAATGCCATGGACATGCAACCATCCGAACCCGCGGCTCCTGCCGTCCCGGCCGAACCCGCGACCCGGGCGATGCGCTTCATGATCGCGCTGATGTTCTTCGGCACGATCATCAATTACATCGACCGCCAGGTTCTCTCCCTCCTCAAGCCGACCATCGAGCAGGCATACGGTTGGGGTGATGCTGAATTCGCCCACTTCGCCTCGGTCTCGCAGCTTTCAGCGGCCTTTGCATTGATCTTCGTCGGCTGGCTGATCGACCGCTTTGGGGTCAAGCGCGCCTATGGAGCGGCAGTCGCGATCTGGAGCCTGGCCGGAATGGCGCATGCTTTAGCCGCCAACGTCACCCAGTTCGTTACCGCACGCGCGGTGTTGGTTGCGGCCGAATCGGTCAACACCCCGGCGGCGGTCAAGTCTGCGGCGCAGTTCCTGCCCTTGCGGCTGCGAACCATGGCGGTGGGAATCGTCAACACCGCGCCCAATCTCGGCAATATCCTCGCCCCGCTGACGGTGATCCCGTTTGCGGTGGCCTATGGGTGGCAGGCGGCCTTTCTGGTGACCGGCGCTCTCGGTTTCATCTGGCTGGCGTTCTGGATTGCAGGGACCCGAAACCTCCAACCGATCGCGCGCGCCGCTGGGACCGAAACCGCCCGGCCGAAAATTGGTGAAGCCCTGAGCGATCGCAAGACCTGGGCGATCGCCGGAGCCAAGGCGATCACCGACATGTTCTGGTGGTTCTTCACCTTCTGGCTGCCTGACCTGTTCAACAAGGTTTTCCATCTCAGCCAGTCGGAGCTGGTCGGCCCGACCGCACTCGCATTCACCCTGGCGGCACTGGGCGCACTCACGGCAGGCAAACTGTTTGGGGTGCTGCTGGGCCGCGGCGCAACGGTCAACGCGGCCCGCAAGCGGGGCATGTTGCTTTACGCGCTGGTAATCCTGCCGATCCCGCTGGCGCTTACGGTCAGCAGCCCTTGGACTGCGGCTGCGATCATTGGCCTCGGGCTGTTTGCACACCAGGGCTTTTCAACCAATATCTTCGGATTTGCCGCCGATGCGGTTCCGTCCAGCCGGGTGGCGACGGTGATGGCCATCGGGGCGATCGCGGGCAACCTTGCCGGGTTCGGGATCCAGGAAGCCACCGGCCGCCTCCTTACCCATGGCTATGGCTATCAGCCCCTGTTCCTGGCCGCTGCTGTCGCCTACCTCGTGGCTCTCGGCTGGGTCCACCTGCTGGTGCCGCGGATCGTGGCTGAGGACGAACTTGTCTGAATGACAAGGGCCCCGGCATCCTGAGATGCCGGGGCCCCGCTTGCGACCCGTCTGGTACCCAGCTCGGCTCTAGAAACTGATCTTCCCGGTAACACCCCAGTAACGATCGGCGTCGCGCGGGATCTGGTAACGGTAGGCGCCGTCCGGCCCGCCGTTGATGATCGCTGCGGCATAGGCCTTGTCGAACAGGTTGCGGACCTGGAAGGTCAGCTTCCACTTGTCGTTCGGGTCACCCACGCCGACTTGCATGTTGACCAGGCCATAGGCCGGGATCGTGCCAATCTGCCGCTGAATCGCGTTCGCCGAGAACAGCGAAAGCTGCTTCGACTGGAAGTTGCCTTGCGCGCCCAGGAACAGGTCGGCGAAGCCGCCGGTGCGCACCCGGTAATCCATGGCCAGCGAGCCCTTCCACTTCGGCGCATAACCCAGCGCCGTACCTGGCAGGATCGTCGCCGCGCCAAGCGGTGCCTTGAACGCATCGACATGTGCGTCGGTGTAGGCCAGCCCGCCGGTCAGGGTGAAATCGCGCGACGGGCGATAGTTCATGTCGAGCTCGACGCCGCGAGTCGAAACCTCACCGGCGTTGGTGAAGCGGGTAACCACGACGCCAGCCACCAGATCCGGGTTGTTGGCCTGGAAGTTGTGGTACTTGGCATAGAAGGCCGCGATGTTGAGCGTCATCTTCCCATCGAACAGGGTGTTCTTCAGACCCGCTTCGAACGCGTCCGAAGTTTCCGCGTCGATCACGTTGGTACCGGTTGCCGTCAGGTTGAAGAACACGTTGTAAGCCGGACCCTTGTAGCCGCGGGCATAGCTGACATAGCCGATCACGTTACGCGACAGGTCGGCCTGAAGTGCAACCTTGCCGGACACGTTGTCCTTCTTGGTCGATGAAGTGAACACCGATGTCGGCGCGCCGATACCGGTCGTCGTCACCGGGAAGCTCGGCTGGATGCCTGGGCCCGCCAGCGCAGTGTTGCGGCTGTGGAACACCGACAGCTCGTCATGACTGTAGCGAATGCCCATGATCACGCGGAAGTTGTCGGTAGCCCGCGCTGTGGCCTGGCCGAACAGCGCGTAGTTCTTGAAGGTCGAACCGAAGTCCGCCGTCGCGGTCGGGAAGGTTGAAGGGTTCGCATTGGCACTGCCGCACGGAATCAGCACATTGGTCGGCGCGCCGACGATCGGGCTGCAGACCTCGTCAGTGCGGGTAAAAATGCGCTCCGAATAGGCGCGCGAGAAGTACCCGCCAACCACCCACGACAGGTCCTTGTTGCCCGGCGAAGTCAGGCGCAATTCCTGGGTGAAGGTGTTGCTCTTCTGCGGGCCGCTATCGTGCAGCTGGCCGAAGTTGGTGACGGTGCCTGTTGTTGAAACGGAGGTGTAGGCCCGGTCGAGCCAGTCGCCATCGCGGATTTCGGTGTTGTCGTATTTGCGATAGGACGTGATGCTGGTCAGCGTATTTTCACCCACACCGAGATCGGCCTGCATCGACAGGCCCCAGCCTTCTTCCTTGGTCGAAGTAACCAGGTTCTGCCGGACCTGCCGCGTATCCGGCCCGAGCGGGGCAGGCAGGACGGAAGTGCTCAAGCCGGTCTGTGCAAGCCCGGTACCACCGTTGATCGGCGGCGTGGCGATGATGTCGGCGCAGCAATCGTCGTTGTTCTTGTGATAGTCACCGGCGAAGTACAGCTTCAGGCTGCCGCCCGGATCGTAGAGCAGCTGCCCGCGCAGGCCCCAGTGCTTGTAACCGTTGACCCAGGTATTGGTGGTCAGGTTGCGAATGTTGCCGTCATAATCACCATAGAAGGCGGTCAAGCGCGCGGCAGTATCATCGCCCAAGGGCAGGTTGACCGCACCCTTGACGCGGAATTCGTTGCGATCGAAATAGCTCGCCTCGAAGCTGCCGCCGAGCTTATGCTCGGGCATCTGGGTGGTGATGTTGATCACGCCGGCCGAAGCGTTCTTGCCGAACAGTGTGCCCTGCGGCCCGCGCAGCACTTCCATCTGCTTGATATCGACCAGATCGCTGAACGCTTCGCCCGAGCGGGCATAGACCACGCCGTCAACCACGGTGGAGACCGACGGCTCACCGGCGATCGAGAAGGTGGCGGTGCCAACCCCGCGCAGGAAGATCGTCTGGTTGAGCGTGGTGCCCGACTTCAGGAAGTTGAGCGAAGGCACCATCTGCGCCGCGCTTTCGAGCGAGGGGCGCGAGCTCTGCGCGAGGGTTTCACCCGACAGCACCGATACCGCGAGCGGCACCTTCTGCAGGCTTTCCGAGCGCTTCTGCGCGGTCACCACGATTTCGCCCGGGGCGCTATCGTCGGCTACAGCAGCCGGATCGGCGGCCGGCGCGGGGCCAGAAGCGCTTTGGGCCTGGGCCGGGACAGCAAAAGCCGCAAGCGCGAACGCAGCGAGTGGCATGGCGGATGTTGCACGCAGCAAGGTCTTCATGAAACTGTTCTCCCTCACGCCGGCCAGCGTCTTCGCGCCGTCCGGCCAATCCTTGTGCAGCGATCGACAATTCGGCTGCACCAGAGCGCTTGAATTGCGTCGGAAGGGCCGATATGTCAAGCGGTGTCATACGAAGCGGACAGGCTGTTGCATAAAGTCAACAGGTGCCGCGCGGAGAGAGGAAAAAGGCGGCCGTGGCGTTCGAGTTTCACGAGGCGGACGAAGGCTTCGACCTGCATTTTGCCGGGCGACTCGTGCTATCGCATCGCCGCGATGCTCCCGTCCTCGGCTTGGCGACCGGACGGAGCGAAGTCGTCATGGTCAAGGGCAACTTCCGAATCAGCGATGAGCCATATGCCGCGATTGAACCGACGGAATGGCTTGGCGAAGTGGGTGCCGTAACGCTGCTGGCGGAGGACAAGCCTGCTGCGCGACTGACCTTTGCCGACAACATCATAGAGGTCACCGCGCTTCGCCCCGGCCACGACCGCGTCCACCTGCGCTTCCACGCCGAACCGGGCGAGGCGGTATGGGGCGGCGGCGAGCAGATGAGCTACTTGGCGCTGAACGGACGAGCTTTCCCGATGTGGACCAGCGAGCCCGGCGTGGGCCGCGACAAGACGACCGAGCTCACCCGCCAGATGGATGCGAGCGGCATGGCTGGCGGCGATTACTGGAACACCAATTTCCCGCAGCCCACCTTCCTGACCTCGCGCTGGCTCGCGGTGCATCTCGATTCGAGCTGCTACAGCGTGCTCGATTTTACCGATCCGGCTGCGCATCGCGTCGAGGTCTGGTCCAGCACCGCGCGGTTCGAACTGTTCGCCGCGGACAGTCCGATCGACTTGGTCGGCCAGCTTTCCACCCGCTTCGGCCGCCAGCCCCCACTGCCCGATTGGATCATCGGCGGCGCGGTGGTCGGCCTCAAGGACGGGCTCGCCAGCTTCGAACGGCTTGAGACCTTCATCGAAGCCGGAACCGCAGTTTCGGGACTGTGGTGCGAGGATTGGGCCGGGGTGCGTGAAACGAGCTTCGGCCGGCGCCTGTTCTGGGACTGGCGGCGCGATAACCAACGCTTCCCCGATCTGCCCGGCAGGATTGCCGCACTGGCGGCGCGCGGCATCCGCTTCCTCGCCTATGCCAACCCCTATCTGTGCCGGGACGGCATCCTCTATGAAGAAGCCCGCGAAGGCGGGCACTTCTGCCTGCGGCCCGACAGCGACGAGGTCTATCTGGTCGACTTCGGTGAGTTCGATTGCGGCGTGATTGACTTTACCCGTGCGGAAACGCGCGACTGGTTTGCCGAAAAGGTACTCGGGCGCGAAATGCTCGACATCGGCATTGCCGGCTGGATGGCCGATTTCGGCGAGTATCTGCCTACCGACGTTCGCCTCGCCGACGGCTCCGATCCGATGGAGGCACACAACCGCTGGCCGGTGCTGTGGGGTGAGGTCAATGCCCAGGCGCTCGCCAGCCGGGGCAAGACCGGCGATGCAGTGTTCTTCATGCGTGCGGGCTTTTCGGGGGTGCAGGCCCATTGTCCGCTGCTCTGGGCGGGCGACCAGTCGGTCGACTTTACCCGGCATGACGGGATCGGCACAGTGATCACCGCGGCGCTGTCAGCGGGGCTGCTGGGCAACGCCTACAGCCATTCGGACTGCGGCGGCTACACCTCGCTGCTCGGCAATGTGCGCAGCGAGGAGCTGATGCTGCGCTGGTGCGAACTCGCCGCCTTCGCCCCGGTGATGCGCAGCCATGAGGGCAATCGGCCCGACGACAACCTGCAATACGATTCGACCCCCGAACTGCTCGCCTGCTTCGCGCGGTGGAGCCGGGTCCATGCTGCATTGGCATCCTATGTCCGCCATCTGTGCGAAGAAGCCGAAGCGCACGGTCTTCCGGCGCAGCGACCGCTGTTCCTGCATTACCCCGATGATCTCGCGCTCTGGACGGTGCAGGACCAGTTCCTCTACGGTACCGACATGGTGGTGGCTCCGGTAATCGAAGAAGGCGCGACATCGCGCGAAGTCGTGCTGCCCGGCGACATGCCGTGGCGGCACTTGTGGTCGGGCAAGGTGTACCAACCGGGCCGGCACACGATCGACGCGCCGGTTGGCGAGCCTCCCGTGTTCGTTTCAACCACCAGCGCCTTCGCCGATGTTTTTGCCGGGCTTCCAGCGGCGCTTGAGGCATGAGCGAACGCTCCAACATCCGCGACGTCGCCGCGCTCGCCGGGGTGGCGGTCAAGACCGTCAGCCGTGTGCTCAATGGCCACCCATATGTCAGCGCCGAGACCAAGGCACGAGTCGACGAGGCGATGAAGGCGCTCGATTTCAGCCCGAGCATCGCCGCGCGAATCCTGTCGGGGGCAAAATCGGGCCAGGTCGCGCTGATCTATGACAACCACAGCCCTTATTACATGTTCCAGATCCAGACCGGGTGCTGGGAAGCGTGCAAGACCGAGGGCATCCGCCTGCTCGCCCAGCCGGTCGACGTGGCCGAGCCGGACGTTGGTGAACAGGTCCGCGGGCTAATCCGCGCAACGCACGTCGATGGGATCATTCTGTCCTCGCCGGTGACCGATTGCGACCCGGTGCTGCGCACGCTCGAGGCGATGAAGGTGCCCTTTGTGCGCATCTCGCCCGGGACCAACCACGCGCTGACCAGCTCGGTCTACATGGACGACGCGCAGGCCGCAGACGATATGACCACCCATATCATCAACTGCGGGCACCGGCGCATCGGGTTCATCAAGGGCCACCCCAATCACATGGGTTCGATGGACCGCCTGCGCGGCTATTGCCGCGCGCTTGAGCGGGTCGGGATCGCTTTCGATCCGGCGCTGGTCTGTGACGGTGAGTTCGATTTCGAAAGCGGGGTGCGTGCGGCGCAGGCCCTGCTCGACCTGCCAAATCGCCCGACCGCGATCTTCGCTTCGAACGACGATATGGCGGCAGGCGTGCTAGCGGTGGCGCACGATCGCAATATCGATCTGCCGGGTCAGCTCTCGGTCGCGGGGTTCGACGATACCACGCTCGCCCGCACCGTCTGGCCGCCGCTCACCACGATCCACCAGCCGATGGCGGAACTGGCCCGGACTGCGGCAGAAGTTCTCATCGGCGGCGGCGGAATTACCCACCATCGCCTCCCCCATACCCTTATCGAGCGCGCCTCAGTCGCGCCCCCAGACAGGACAAAGAAATGAGCCTACTTCCCCCAGTTCCTGCCACCCGAAGCCTTGGCGCCAGCGGCATCGCCGTTTCGCCGATCGCCTGGGGCATGTGGCGGCTCGCCGAAGACGGGCGCAGCGCCGCCGATGCTGCAAAGCTTGTCAATGTAGCACTTGATGCGGGGATCACACTGCTCGATACGGCGGACATTTATGGCTTCGATGGGTCAGGCGGGTTCGGTGATGCCGAGGCGCTGCTGGGTGAAGTGCTGGCGGCCGAACCGGGGCTGCGCGCGCGGATGGTACTGGCGACCAAGGGCGGAATCATGCCGCCGCTGCCTTACGACCAGAGCAGCGAATACCTCAACGCGGCGATCGATGCGTCGCTCAAGCGGCTGGGGACCGACGCGATCGACCTGTGGCAGGTGCACCGCCCCGATATCCTAGCCCATCCGCAGGAAGTCGCGCGCACGCTCGATGCTGCGGTCAGCGCGGGCAAGATCCGCACGCTGGGGGTGTCGAACTTCACGACCGCGCAGATCGCCGCACTGAATCACTTCCTCGATCACAAGCTGGTCGCGACCCAGCCGGAAATATCGCCGCTGCGGATCGACTGCTTCGAGAACGGCGAGCTCGATCAGGCGATGCAGCTGGGGCTGACCCCGCTGGCATGGTCGCCGCTGGGCGGTGGGCGGCTGGCTGCGCCAGCAGGCGAGCGCGCGTTGCAGGTCGCCGCTGCGCTCGATGCTGTGGCCGAGAAGGCAGGCGTCTCGCGCAGTGTTGCCACCTACAGCTGGCTGATGGCGCATCCCGCCGGGATCATTCCGATCATCGGCTCGCAGAATGCCGAACGGATTGCAGAAGGCGCCGCTGCGCTAACGGTGCGCTGGACGCGTGAGGATTGGTACGCGGTGCTGGTCGCCGCACGTGGGGAGGCTCTGCCATGAGCGAACAGCAATGCGAAGTCGCCTGGTTTTCGGCTTTGTGTGACGACGATTACGAATTCCTCGGAGTGCCCGACCCGCGCCTCCAGTCGAGCTGGGAACACTGCCGCAACATCGTGATGACCGCCGAGGAAGGCGGGTTCGATAACATCCTGCTGCCTTCGGGCTACCAGCTCGGCCTCGACACTACCGTGTTTGCCGCAGCGATCGCGCCGTTCCTGCGCCGGCTGAAGCTGCTCTGGGCCACCCGTATCGGCGAAGACTGGCCGCCCCAGCTGGCGCGACGCATTGCCACGCTCGATCGCATCCTCGGCTCCAATGCTGCGGGCACCGGCGGGCGGCTCAACGTCAACATCATTTCGTCGGACATGCCGGGCGAAAAGCTCGGCAGCGCCGAACGCTATGCCCGCACCACCGAAGCGATTCGGATCATCAAGACGCTGCTGGCGGGCGAACATCTCGATCACCAGGGCGATTTCTACAGCATCCAGCTCGATCCGCCGCGGATGACCACGCTCTCGGGCAAATGCCCTGAGCTCTACTTCGGCGGGCTGAGCCACGAAGCGCGCGAGTGCGCTGCCGAGGGCTGCGACGTCTACCTGATGTGGCCCGACACGATGGACAAGGTCCGCGAAACCATCGCCGACATGAAGGCGCGCGCGGCGAATTATGGCCGCGAGCTCAAGTTCGGCTACCGCGTCCACGTGGTGGTGCGCGATACCGAGGATGAGGCGCGCGCCGCCGCCGATCGCCTCGTTTCCAAGCTCGACGACGATATCGGCCGCGCAATCCGCGAAAAGTCGCTCGATGCCGCCAACTACGGGGTCCAGCGTCAGGCCGAACTGCGCGCCGCCGCGCATGCCGATGGCTATGTCGAGGAGAACCTGTGGACCGGGGTTGGCCGCGCGCGTTCGGGCTGCGGTTCGGCGATCGTCGGCGATCCCGATCAGGTGCTGAAGAAGCTGCGCGCCTATCAGGCTGAGGGGATTGAGGCGTTCATCCTCTCAGGCTACCCCCATGCGGCCGAGGCCGACCTGTTTGCCCGCCATGTCTTGCCGCAGCTCCAGCACGGACCGCTGGACTTCGGCTAACGAAGGAATTCACTGTGCCTATCCGCATCGTCGCCATCGGCGGCACCGTCAATCCGGGCAGCACGACCGAACAGGCCTTGCGCCTTGCCGCTGCCGAGGCCGGCAAGGACGGGGCCGAGGTACAGGTGTTTGGCGGTGCCTATCTGGGCGCACTGCCGCATTACCGCGGCGAAGGCCATACGCTGGCTGATGGCGCCGACATGGTCGAGGCGGTGCGCGAGGCCGATGGGCTGCTGATCGCCGCGCCGGGATATCACGGCACGATCTCCGGGCTGGTCAAGAACGCGCTCGATTATCTTGAGGAGCTGGCCAAGGATGAGCGGCCCTATCTCGATGGCCGCGCGGTGGGGCTGATCGCGACGGCTTATGGCGATCAGGCGACGATGAGCACTTTGCAGACGCTGCGCTCGATCGTCCACGCGCTGCGCGGCTGGCCGACCCCGATGGGGGCGACGATCCGGACCTATCAGGGGCTGTTCTCGCCCGATGGTGAGTGCCTCGAAGACCGCGCGCGGATGCAGCTCGAAATGGTCGGCGCGCAGGTTCGCCGTGGAGCCGCCGCCTTTGCGAAAGGCGGTCAATGAGCAGCGGGCTGGACAAGGCGATTGCCGCGCTGGCCGAGGGCAGGATCATTGTCCTGACCGGCGACAGGCTGCGCGGCGGTGACATCGACTTTGCCGTGGCGGCGAAATATGCCGATGCCGATGCGGTCAACTTCATGGCAACGCATGGCCGCGGCCTGATTTGCCTCGCCCTTACCCCGACGCGGGCGATGAAGCTCGGTATCGGGCTGATCAACCCCGGCGCCGCGCGGCAATCGGGCCGCCCGCACGGTCGCTCTATCGAGGCGCGCGAGGGGGTCTCGACCGGGATATCCGCTGCCGATCGCGCCCGGACCATCGCGGTGGCGATCGACGAGAATTCCAGCGCCGACGATCTTGTTTCGCCCGGCCACGTCTTCCCGCTGATCGCTGCGCCGGGTGGGATCGCCGAGCGACCTGCCGCGCTCGAAGCCGCAATCGAGCTATGCCGCCGTGCCGGGGCCGGCGATGATGCGGTGATCTGCTCGATCATGCGCGACGATGGCGAGATGGCGCGGATCGAGGATATCAGTGCCTTGATCGCGCAGCATAACCTTCCGATCATCGATATTTCGGAACTCTAACGCACCGAAAACCGCACCCGGTCCATCACCCGCCCGCCCTCATCGGTCAGCGCGAGCAGGTGGCTACCCTTGATCAGCGGCATCTGCGGATTGCCGGCAGCTGGCGCAAAGGGCTTGCCATCGAGGGTCAGCGACAAGTTCGCGGTCTCCCCGGTGATCGCCACCCCGACCGATTGCCGCGTGGACGGAATATCTGGGTCGAAGGCATAGACCGCGCCCGACACCGGGTTGGCGATGCGCGGGCGGCGAGCAAACGCCGGGGCCTCGGCGAAAGTCCCTTGGCCAGTACCGCTCAGGAACCACTCGCGCCGTGCGGGCTCGCGCAGATCGGCAAAGCCCACCTGGCCGCCGTTTACCCCCTCGGGCCGCGGCGGCTGGTGGC
>JBJTLY010000187.1:0-22094 GCA_046063275.1 Novosphingobium sp.
GATCGGGACCGAAAGCCCTCGGCTCTGCGCCGCCGCAGCCAGCACTTCTGCGCCTCCGGCGACGACGAACGGCGGCAGTTGTCCCGCTTCACGCGCCGCCCAGGCAGCCGCGATCAGCTCGGGCCCGACCCCCGCCGGATCGCCAAGCGACAGGGCGAGGGGCGGAAGATCCATTTAGAATTAGCTGCCGTAATCGATAACCGCGTCGCGGCGCAGGTCGCGCAGGTAGGTTTGCGCGCGCTTGTTGATGCGTTCATCGAGCAGCTGGTTTTCGACCTGGTCGAAAGTGGGGTCGCCACCGGTCTGCGGATCGTCGCGGCCGCATAGCATCAGCACGCGGACACCTTCGGTTATCGAGCCGAACGGCGGGGTCGTCTCGCCCAGGCTGAGCCCCAGCACCATGTTTTGCAGCGCTGCAGGCAGTTCGCGCGCCTTGACCTGCTCGTTGGTCACCACTTCGGCACCGAAACCCTGAGCGATGGGGTCAACCGCTGCACAGCCGTGCGCGTTCTTCATGGCTTCGGCGAATTTCTTGGCGCGGTCGGTGGCCTGCGCCTCGGTGGTGCCCTGCGGGAAGGAGATCGCAATCTGCTTGAGGCTGAGCACCGCATCGCGCGGATCGGCGGTCAGCACCTTGCGCTTGTCGATCAGGACCAGGATCGAATAGCCGCCGCGCACTTCGACCGGACCGACCAGCTGGCCGGGTTCAAGCTGCGATACCGCGGTCTGCATTTCGCTGGGCAGCATGCCGAGCCGGACCCAACCCAGATCGCCACCAACCGAAGCAGTCGAAGCTTCGGAATACTGGCGGGCATAAGCGACAAAGCTGCCGCCCTGCTTGATCTGATCGACGATCTTCAGCGCGTTCTGGCCCACCGCATCGTGGTTCTCGCCGTTGGCATAGAGGAATATCTCGCCGACGTGGTATTCTTCGGTACCCTTGGCCTGCTCCTGGCGCTTGATCGTTTCGCGTACTTCATCGTCCGAGATGTTGACAAACGGGTTGACGTTGCGGCGCAGCAGCCGCTGCCACGAAAGTTCGCCGCGGATCTGCCGCTTGAGCGACGCCGGCGCCGAGCCGATCTTGGCAAGGTACGTGTCCAGTCCCTTGGGGTCCTGGCCGAAGTTCTGGCGCGCGATGCGGTTGTAGCTCTCGTCGACCTCGTCATCGCCGACGATCATATCCTGCGATTTGGCAGCCTGGATCTGCAGCGTTTCGTCCATCAGGTTGCGCAGCACTTGCAGCCGCAGCCGTTCGCGCTCTTCGGGCGCAACCTTGCCGCCGTTGGCCGCGATGATCAGGGCCACGCGCTGATCGACATCGGTTGCAGTGATGACCTCACCGTTGATGATTACCGCAGCGCTGCGGTGATTGGCGTCGATCTTGCCGAAGATCTGCGGGTTTTCCGGCAAGGCGAGAGTGCCGGTGGCGGGGGCATCCTGCGCCGGGGCGGCGCTGCCCAGGGCAAGTGCGCCCAGAGCGATGGAAGCCAGGGCCATGCGGGCCTTTGAACGCAAGCTGGAGCTGGAAGTCACAGGTCTAAAATTCCCAATTGCCGAGCGGAAAGATCCGCGCCGAAGTTGCCGGGCCAATGCCGCGCGCTGGCTTAACCGTGGCTGAGCAAGCGCCGATAGCGTTTTTGCCGCGCAGTGCCAATCCAATGCTTGTGGCTATCACCGGAAGCCCAGATTACGGACTGCGATGTGGATCTGGAAGGTGTTGCCGCGGCGCGCGTCGCCTGTCGCCACATAGTCGCGCCGCCAGGTCAGGTCGAACTCAAGGCAATCGTCCTGATAGGCCACGCCGAGCCGGGTGCGGACCGGCTGGAAGCCATCGACGTTGGTCAGCGATGGATCGTCGCTCTTGCCGGTGAGGTCGAACACCCCCGAGCCGAAGACCGACCAATAGCGGGCGAAGCCGACCCGGCCGGCGAGGCGCAGCTCCTCGCGGTCTTTCAGGTCCTCGATTCCGCTGCTGATGTCGCGGTTGAGCCGCAGGTAGCCGACTTCGAGATAGGTCCGCTGGGTGCCGACCGCCGCGTCGAATTCATTGCGGCGGATCGCGAAGTTGTCCTTGTCGAGCCGGAAGCGGTGGGTGAACTTGACCACATCGCGGAACCGCACCTCGGTGCGCCCGACGATGTCCGAAGTACGCGAACTGAGCCCGGTCCCGTCGGGCAGCAAGGTCGGCAGGTTGGTCAGGCGATAGCTTTGCCCGATCGTGGTGTTGATTCGCCAGCCCGGCCGCTCGAACTGCCAGTCGATCCCATAGGTGAAGCGCACGCCGTCCTCGATCCGGTCGTAGCCGGGGAAACGGTTGAGCGCGAAGAGGTTCGAATCCTCAAGATCGATCGCGCGGGCATCTTCATTGGGCACCGCCAGATTGCGCAACGTCGGGCTGGCGACGATCTGGAAGCGCGGGGTAAGGACCTGGGTTCCGCCGAGGAAGCTGCCGACCAGCGGCCATTTAGCGTCGAGCGCCAGCGTGGCCATGCCGCGCGTCTGCCAGCCCGGATTGCCGCGGTAGCTGACCGTGGTGGTCAGTGCGTTTTCGTCCGAATGGTAGATGTCACCCCGAGCCAGCGCAGTCAGGGTCACTTCCTGACCCCACGGTGTGATCCGCCGCATGTCCCACTGCGCGCTGGCAAAGGCGCGTTGGGTGTCCTGCCCGCTGGTCCGGGTGATCGCCAGGCTGTTGGCCTGCAGCGTGATCCGCCCGCCGAGCAGCGGATCGGTCAGGCGGCGGCGATAGTCGATCTCGGGGATCGCAAAGGGCACCTGGCCCTGGCTGTCACCCACCCGCAAGGTCTGCGTCGCCCAGCCGGCGAGCGAGAAATAGGAATTGGCGTCGATATGTTCGAGCGTGACGTTCGAGCGCAGCCGGTCATCGCGGCTGATGTCGTAGCGGCGCAGGAAGGTGCGGTCGGACGCGGCGCGGACGCTGAAACTCGCGCTCCAGTTGGGGGAGAACTGGAACTTGCCGTTGGCATAGAGATAGCCGCGGAAGTCAGTCTGGTTGGTGGTCGGGCTACCGCCGATCGGAATGCGCGAGCTGCGCGTGGCGTAGCCGGTGATCTGGAACGCCCCGTCGGACAGGAGCTGCCGGTACTGCGCCGAAACCATCGGCAGTGCCTTGGTGAAGATGTAGCCGGTGACCGCAAGATCACCCGAACTGCCGAGCCGCTGATACCAGGTGTCCGAAAACTGCACCCCGTTCGAGGCATTGAGCTGGACATCGGGGATCAGCAACCCTGAGATCGGGCGACCATCGGTGGCGATGGTGATCGGCGGCAGTGGCAGCAGCGGCACGCCAAACAGCTCGATCCGCGAGCCGTAAAATTTCACAGTCTTCTTGTCGGGATCGAAGACCACGCGCCGCGCGGTGATCCGCCAGCTCGGCTGGTGCGGACAGCCGTCGCCGGTTTCCACCGCGCAGGCCGAATAGGCGGCATCGGACAGCACCACCTGGCCGTTTTCGCCCCGGGTACCGCGCCGCGCGGCCAGGCGCCCGCCTTCGCGCAGGACATAGAGCATGTCCTCCATCGCCCCGGCCTTGAACTCGTCGGTCAGTTCGAGCCGTTCGGTGAACAGCTGGTTGCCGTCGGCATCGACGAAGCGGATATCGCCGGTGGCGACGATCTGGCCGGTGCCCCGGTTCCAGGTCAGCTCGTCGGCGCGCACCGACTGGTCGCCGCGGCGCAGGATGACATTGCCCGAGACAGTGACGGTCTGAGCCTTGTCATCGTAGCTGGCGGCGCTGGCTTCGAAGGTCACCTGGCTTTCGGTCGCGGGCTTCGCACCCTGCGGCTGCGGTTTGGTCCCCACTTCGGAGGGCGGATGGTCCATCAGCGGGTCGGACAGGGGCTGATCCTGCGCCAGCGCCGGCGCGGCGAACAGCGCGCAAGCAAGCGCGGCACCGGTCATGGTCGCACGGGAAGCAGGAAGCAGAACGTGCAGCGCATACCGCCGCGGGAACAGGACCATGCGCTTGCCTATCGCACCGCCCGCGCCTAACTGCAATCCACGCTATCACCGTCGCGCATCCAATTGGCGCGGCTGGACGATTTTCGTTTCGGGAGAAACCATGCAAATCGAATTCGTTACCGCTCCGCTTGGCTCCAGCACCAGCCCGGTGGCCGTGCTGGTCAATCAGGACAAGCTGCCCGCCAGCCTCGATCCGGTGGTGGCTGCGGCGGCCACAGCCAGCCGCTTTTCGGGCAAGGTCGGCCAGCTGCACGAGAGCTTCGTCAGCAAGGATGGCGCCGTGGTGCGTCTGGCGCTCGCCGGCATGGGTGAGGCCAAGGCCAAGGACCGCCTGGCCGCGCTCGAGCGCGCCGGGGCGGCGGTAACTGCCAAGTACGTCGCCTCGGGTGAGAGCGCGGTAACGATCGACCTCAGCGGCGCGGGCCTGTCGGTTCCGGAAGCCGCTGCGGTGGTGCTCGGCGCGCGGCTGCGCGGCTGGCGCTATGATAAGTACCGGACCAAGCTGCCCGCCGATCAGCAGGCCAGCCTCAAGACGATCCGCATCGCCGGTGCACCCGAAGGAACCGAAGCGGCATGGCAAGTCGAAGCGGCGCTGGCTGACGGGGTCGAACTGACTCGCGAGCTGGTCACCGAACCCGCCAACATCATCTATCCCGAAAGCTTTGTCGAACGCGTCAAACCGCGCGCCGAAAAGGCCGGGCTCAAGGTCCGCGTGCTCGATGACAAGGAGATGGCAGGGCTCGGCATGGGCGCGCTGCTTGGTGTCGCGCAGGGTTCGGTCCGTCCGGCGCGGATCCTCGTGCTCGAATGGAACGGCGGCAAGGCTGGCGAAAAACCGACCGCCTTCGTCGGCAAGGGCGTGACCTTCGACACTGGCGGCATCTCGATCAAGCCCGCCGCAGGCATGGAAGACATGAAATGGGACATGGGCGGCGCGGGCGCGGTGGCGGGCGCGATGCTCGCGATCGCCGGGCGCAAGGCCAAGGCCAACGTGGTCGCGGTCTGCGGCCTGGTTGAGAACATGCCCGATGGCAACGCGCAGCGCCCGGGCGATGTCGTCACCTCAATGTCAGGCCAGACGATCGAAGTAATCAACACCGACGCCGAAGGGCGACTGGTGCTGTGCGATTGCGTTACCTGGGTGCAGAAGGAATATTCGCCCACGCGGATCGTCGATCTGGCAACCTTGACCGGCGCGATCATCATTTCGCTGGGGCATGAACAGGCCGGGATCTTCTCGAACGATGACCAGCTTGCGGGCCAGCTGATCGCAGCAGGCGATGCTTCGGGCGACAAGCTGTGGCGCATGCCGCTGGGCGCGGCGTTCGACAAGCTGATCGACAGCCCGATTGCCGATATGAAAAACGTCGGCCCGCGCGAAGGCGGTTCGATTACCGCGGCGCAGTTCATCCAGCGCTTCGTCGACAAGGGTACCCCGTGGGCGCACCTCGACATTGCCGGCATGGCCTGGTCGGCCAAGCCCGGCGCGAACTGGGAAAAGGGCGCGACTGGTTACGGCGTGCGGGTGCTCGACCGGTTTGTGCGGGACAATCTGGAAGGCTGATCCTTGGCGCGGATGCGGCAGAAGGCGGATCTGCCCAGCAAGCTTTGCGCGGCATGCGGACGGCCGTTCGCCTGGCGCAAGAAGTGGGCGAAGGACTGGGAACAGGTTCGCTATTGCTCAGACCGCTGCCGCGGTGCGAAAGCCGCAGCCAAGGGAGCGCCGTGATGCGGGTCGATTTCTACCAGCTTAGCGAAAGCGCGGTTGAGGCCGCGCTCCCTGCGCTCGCCGTCAAGATGCGCGAGGCTGGGGCCAAGGTGCTGGTGGTTTCGGCAGACGATGCGCAGCTGGCCCGGATCAGCGACGCACTGTGGGCGCCCAAGGGTACGTTCCTTGCGAACGGCGCGGCGGGCGGGCCGGATGATGCCCGCCAACCGATCCTGCTGGCGGACAGTCTGGACGCGCCCAACGGTGCGACCTACCTCGCGCTGGCCGATGGTCTCTGGCGCGACGGCGCCGAGAATTTCGAACGGGTGTTCCTGTTGTTCGACGGAAGCAGCATCGAACAGGCTCGTCAGACTTGGCGCAGTCTCGACGGGGGCGAACGCAATTACTGGCAGCAGAAGGGTGGTCGCTGGGAGAAGGCGGCCTGATCTTGCGGCCCTGCGCGAACCCGGCTAGGGGCGCGCCAACCCAATACCCCCCAACCAGTTCCAAGGAATGAGACATGGCGGTTACCCGCACCTTTTCGATCATCAAGCCCGACGCAACCCGCCGCAACCTGACCGGTGCG
Organism: Novosphingobium sp.; assembly: GCA_046063275.1. GTDB lineage: Bacteria > Pseudomonadota > Alphaproteobacteria > Sphingomonadales > Sphingomonadaceae > Novosphingobium. The sequence goes on from JBJTLY010000187.1 coordinate 6,279, forward strand.
GTCACCAAGATGCTGGAAGAAGCCGGCCTCCGTGTCGTCGCCAGCAAGCGCATCCACATGACCCGCGAGCAGGCCGAAGGCTTCTACGCGGTGCACAGCGAACGCCCGTTCTTTGGCGAACTGTGCGATTTCATGATGAGCGAGCCGGTGGTGGTCCAGGTGCTCGAAGGCGAAGACGCCGTGACCCGCAACCGCGATGTGATGGGCGCAACCAACCCGGCAGACGCCGCCGAGGGTACCATTCGCAAGAGCTTTGCGCTGTCGATCGGTGAGAACACCGTCCACGGCAGCGACAGCGACGAGAACGCCGCGATCGAGATCGCCTACTTCTTCAAGCCGGAAGAAATCGTCGGCTGATGACCGATTTGGATGGCGTTGGCTCCTGGATCAGGATTGTTGACGCCATCCTATCAGGAGAACGGCGGACGGCACCTTATGTCCGTCTGGGCCGGACGCCGCTCCTGCTCCGCACCTATGGTCTCGGTCCATTCGATCTGGTGATGCGGCCGGGTAAGATTGCCAAGGCTGCCGCCGAACATCCAGAGATTCCACGCACCATTTGGCACAGGTTGCCAGTGCTCCTTGCCACGCCGGCAGCGGTCCTTCCTTCGTCGCGGCGCGATGGGACTGTCGTGCCGGTGCTCGTTCTCGATGCATTTCTGGACGATCCGGTGCTGGTCCCGATATTCCCGGACGCAGCTGGCGCAGCAAATGTCGTCCTGTCGATCTACGAGAAGACGGACGGCTACCGTTGGATCAATGCCGAAATTGCACGTGCTCAAAAAGAGCAGTTGCCGCTGTTCGTGGAAAAAGGTTTCGTCGCCACTTTGCCGCAGCCGGGGTCTGTATCGGAAGATACTATCCCCTCGTCACCTGGTCCAATTCCAGCAGACGGGACGACGAAACCTGAGCGTGAGATACTCCGTTTGCGCCGAAAGTCAAGCAAAGACTGAGCGGCGGCTGTTAAATGGTGAAATCAAACCATTGATTTATAACATTAATGTATGGAAAAGCGAATGCCTTGCCTGATCCGCTAACCGGATTACCCTAGGGCTGAGACGAGGAGAATCGCAATGCGCGGCATGGGCGGAGAAGGGGGCGAGGATTGCCCGTTCGCTTTCAATTTCGATCCGGCCAGCTTCAAGGTCGGCGATACGGTGAGCTACCGGGTCAGTACGATGGAGGATTGGCCGTTCGTCGGCACGCTGCTCGAAGTGCACGCCGATCACGTGGTTATCTCGCCAGGGCCCGCCGAACCCGATGCGCGGTACAAAGGCACCCGCGAAAGCCGCCCACTGGTGGATGGCGCGGAGATCTGATCAGAACTGGTCGGCAACGTCCATCATCGCGGTCAGTTTTTTCGGTGCCACGCTGCGCCACGACCGGGCGAGCCAGTCGCCGATTGCGTCCCAGTCGACCTCACTCAGATCAAGCCGGATGCCGATCCAGCCGTCGCCGAAATAGGCCGGGCGGTAATAGCGATCGGGATCGGCCTCGATCAGTTGAGCCTGTTCGTCCACCCCTGAGATTTTGACCAGCAGCGCGGTCTTGCCGTCGCCGTGATGATCGTTCGAGACCCAGGCGAATTTCTTGCCTTTGACGATCCCGAAGCAGGGCATGCCGTGGCTGAGCGTTTCTTCCGCTTCGGGTAGCGCCATCGCCCGCGCGCGGACCTGCGCGGTGAGCCATTCGGGCGAGCTCGCCTGACTGACGAGCGCGGCAAGGCAGCGGGGATAGAGCTGGTGTTCGGCAATCAGCACCCGGGAGGCAAGCGAATCGGCGGTGTCTCCAGGCAGAACCGCGACGCTGGTTTGGCCGAGCAGCGGTCCCGCATCGAGTTCAGCGGTGACGAGGTGCACCGAACAGCCAGCGTGGCTGTCGCCTGCCTCAAGCGCGCGTTCGTGCGTATGCAGGCCCGGATATTTGGGCAGCAGCGAGGGGTGAATGTTGAGCATCCGGCCTTCCCAGCTTCCGACGAATTCCGGCGTGAGGATGCGCATATACCCGGCCAGCGCGACATATTCAGCGCCGCTGGCGCGAATCGCGGCATCGATCGCGGCGTCATGCGCGGCGCGGTCCATGCCCTTGTGTGAAAGCGCGAAAGTTGGCACGCCCTCGGCCTCGGCGAGCTTAAGGCCGCCGGCTTCGGGGTTGTTCGAGGCGACCAGACAGATCTCGAACGGGCAGTCCTCGGCCCGGCTGGCATAGAGCAGCGCCGCCATATTGGTGCCGCTGCCCGAGATGAGCACGGCGACCTTGGCGCGCTCAGCCAAGGTGGCTCGCTTCCCACGCGCCGCGCCCGCTCCACACCTCGTCGGCGCCTTGCACGGTGCAGCCGCTCGGGCCGGCTTCGACCGCGCCGATCACATGGACGGTCTCGCCCGCCGCGGTCAGTTCGGTGGCCACACCTGCGGCATCGCTCGCTGCCACCGCCACGACCATGCCGATCCCGCAGTTGAAGGTGCGCGCCATTTCCGCCGGCTCGATATTGCCCTGCGCCTGGAGGAAGGCCATCAGCCGCGGCTGTTCCCATGCCCCGGCATCAATCCGCGCGTGGAGGCCTTCGGGCAACACCCGCGGCACGTTTTCAAGGAGGCCGCCGCCGGTGATATGCGCCAGTGCGTGAATGCGCCCGCCGCGCACCACCGGCAGCAGGCTCTTCACGTAAATCTTGGTCGGCTCAATCAAGTGGTCGATCAGCAGGCGGTCGGCATCGAACAGCGCCGGGCGGTCCATCTTCCAGCCCTTGTCAGCCGCGAGCCGCCGGACCAGCGAATAGCCGTTCGAATGAACCCCGGAAGAGGCGAGGCCAAGCAGCACGTCGCCCGCCGCCACCTTGTCGCCGGTCAATTGCTCGCCGCGTTCGACCGCACCGACGCAGAATCCTGCAAGGTCATAGTCGCCCGCCGCGTACATTCCCGGCATTTCTGCGGTTTCGCCGCCGATCAGCGCGCAACCGGCGATCTTGCAGCCCTGCGCAATGCCGGCGACGACGCGTTCCGCAACCCCGGTCTCGAGCTTGCCGGTGGCGAAATAGTCCAAGAAAAACAGCGGTTCGGCGCCCTGGACGATCAGATCGTTGACGCACATCGCGACCAGATCCTCGCCGATCCGGTCGTGCCGGTCGTGATCGATGGCGAGCTTGACCTTGGTCCCGACCCCGTCGTTGGCGGCAACCAGCAGCGGGTCGGTGTAACCCGCCGCGCGCGGATCGAAGAACCCGCCGAAGCCGCCGATCTCGGCATCGGCGCCGGGCCGCGCGGTCGCCTTGACCAAGGGGCCGATCGCCTTGACCAGCGCGTTCCCCGCGGCAATCGAGACCCCGGCCTGCTCGTATGTGTAGCTCTTTTCGGACATCGCGGCGGCAACTAGCCTTTTCGCGCTTGGATTTCCATGCACCTTTGGGCAAAAGGCACCCTGTTTTCCCCCATGGCCAGTGCTCCACCCTTCCTGAACCTCGTGCCGAGGCGCCCCGCGACTGCCGCGACCGTGCTTGGCGGCGTGGCTCTCGCCGCCTTGCTGGCGCTCGCCGGGCCGCAACTGTGGGCGCAGATCGAGGGCGATCGCGGGATCGTCCCGCTGGCCAGCACCAGCGATATCCAGATCAGCGGGATCGCGGTCGATACCACCGGCGATAACGGGCTCGATGCGCGTGACAAGGGCTGGGCGATGGCCGCGCGCGAGGCTTGGAAGAAAGCCGGCGGGCCAGCCATGGACGAAGGCTCGATCCAGTCGATGGTCTCGGCGATCGTGGTCGAGAAGGAACAGGTCGGCCCGCACCGCTATATTGCAACGCTGAGCGTGGTGTTCGACCGTGCCCGCGCCGGGCAGTATCTGGGCGGAACCGGCGGCCCCGGGATCAAGCATTCGGCGCCGATGCTGGTCATCCCGGTGCTCTATTCGGGCGGGACCGCGCAGGTGTTCGAGGTCAAGGGCGCGTGGCAAAAGGCCTGGGCCGAATACCGCAACGGCACCAGCGGGATGGACTATGTGCGCCCCGTCGGCGCGGGCGGCGATTCGCTGCTGCTCACTGCGGGTCAGCCGGGCCGCCGCAGCCGCGCCTGGTGGCGCAACGTGCTCGATCAGTTCGGCGCGAGCGACGTGGTCATCCCCGAAGCGCGGCTTGAACGGCAATGGCCCGGCGGCCCGGTGCGCGGCACTTTCACCGCACGCTTTGGCCCGGACAATACTTTCCTTGGCAGCGTGACGCTGACCGCCAACGACGAGGCCGGGGTGCCTGCGATGCTGGCCGAGGGCGCGGCGCGGATCGACCAGATGTACGGAGCCGCGCTGGCCGACGGGCGGCTGAAGCCCGACAGCTCGCTCAATGTCCATGCGCAGATCGATCCCGGCCTCGCCGCGCTGATCGCTGCGGGCCAGGCGCAAGAGACCACCGCCACGCCGGGCGCCACGCCGAGCGACGGGGCGACGCCAGTGCCGAGCGCGACGACCACCGCTGCCCCAGTTGAAACCCACACCTTTACCGTGCAGTTTGCCTCGCCCGATGCGGGTGCAGTCGATGCCGCACTGGGCGCGGTACGCTCGGCCCCGGGGGTCAAGGGCGCTTCGACCACCAGCCTCGCGATGGGCGGAACCTCGCTGATGCGGGTAACCTATGAGGGCGAAATCGGGACGCTGGCCGACGCATTGCGCGCGCGCGGCTTCAAGGTGTCGGTCGGGGCCAACGCGCTCTCGATCAAGCGTTGATGTCGCAGATCGCGCTTCCGCTCAAAGCGGGGCAGGGGCGGCCCCGGCACATCGCGCTGGGCAATGACAATCGCGCGGTGCTCGAAGCGCTGCAGGTCGCGCCAAGCTGGCCGTTCCGCACCGCCGTGCTGAGCGGCCCGCCACGATCGGGCAAATCACTCATTGCGGAATTCTTCGCGGCCAGCGGCGCAGGCGAGGCGGTGGATGACGCTGACCGGATCGACGAGACCGAGCTGTTCCACCGCTGGAACCGCGCTCAGGAAAGCGCCACGCCGCTGCTGCTGATCCGCTCGAGCGATGCGGGGGAGTGGCGCATCGCGTTGCCCGACCTCGCCTCGCGGATCGGCGCGGCGCTTGCGCTCAGCATCGGCACCCCCGATGACGATCAGCTCGCCCAGCTGATCGCGGTCCATGCCGAGCTGCGGGCATTGGCGCTGGGGCCCGACGCAGCAGAATACCTTGTGCCGCGGGTGGAGCGTACCCATCTTGCCGTCGAACGGGTGGTCGAAACGATCGACCGGCTGAGCCTGGAGCGCAAGGTCGCCCCGACGCTGGGGATTTGGCGGGAAGCGCTTGAGGTATTGCAGGGGCCTGCGGAGCCGCGCTTGCTTTAGGCGACGGCGCTAGTAAAACTGGGGGCAAGATGTTTGACGAATTGACCCGTTATCTGGACTCGATCGTGGCGCGCGACCCCAGTCCGCGTTCGCGCTATGAAGTGCTTCTCTACCCGGGCGTGCTTGCGCTGGGGCTGCACAAGGTGGCGCACTGGCTGTTCGAGGCAGAGCTGTTTTTCATGGCCCGCATGGTCAACACGATCAGCCGCTTCTTCACTGCGATCGACATTCACCCCGGCGCCAAAATCGGCCGCAATTTCTTTATCGATCACGGTTTCGTGGTGATCGGCGAAACCGCCGAGATCGGGGACAACGTCACCATGTACCAGGGCTCGACCCTGGGCGGGACCAATCCGACCAACGGTATGGGCGGCAAGCGCCACCCGACCATCGGCGATGACGTGATCGTCAGCCTCGGCGCGGCGATCCTCGGGCCGATCGAAGTGGGCAAGGGCGCGCGGATCGGGGCCAATGCAGTGGTCAACAAGGACGTGCCCGAAGGCGCGACCATGGTCGGCATCCCGGCCAGGCCGACGCTGGTCGAGGTCAAACCCGAAACCCAGCACTTCGTTCCCTATGGTACGCCGTGCAGCGAACGCTTCGATCCCGCCACGCAGAAGCTTGAACTGCTGCAGTGCGAAATGGAGACGATGCAGAAGCGGCTCGCACAGCTGCTTGAAGAGCGTGACGCACTGGCGGCCAAGGCCGCTGCCAGAAAGCGCACCGGAGCCAAGCGGGCTTGAGCGCGATCATCACGCCCTTTCCCCACCCCGGCCGGGCGCTGCAGGTGGGGTTTGAGCGCGACGAACTGCAACGCATCCTCGATCTCTACGGCCGGATGGTCGCGGCGGGAGAATGGCGCGACTACGCTATGGACTTTACATCGGACGCAGCCGCATTCAGCGGCTATCGCCGTGCTGCAGAGCGCCCGCAGGCCAGAATCGAAAAACGACCCGCCCTCCGCGCCAAACAGGGCATGTGGACCCTGTTCGGCGAGGCCGGGCAGGTGCTCAAGCGTGGCCATGAACTGGCCGGAGTTTTGTTCCCGCTGGAACGGCGGCTTCTGAAGGTGGTAGCGGATTAGGCCTTAGAGCCCGTGCGCCACCGCCAGGTGTTTGCGCAGTGTCGGCAGGGTATCCGTCGCCATTCCGATCAGTGCTGCCGGGTCCTTGCTCTTGGCTTCGGCCTCGTACTTGGCGATATCTTTCTGGTGATCCGCGACCATGTGCTTCTTGAACGCTGCATCGAAGGCATCGCCCTTTAGCGCCTTGAGCATGGCATAGGCCGAATCAGCTTCAGCAGTAGCGGCATCGGTCTTGGTCACGCCCATGCCTGCGGCCAAGCTCGCAAGATCGGCGGCGTGTTTGGCGTGATCGGTCGCTAACATCTGACCAAATTTCTTCACTGCATCGCTGCCGCCTTGATCGACGGCGAGCTGGCCCAGTTTCACTTCGCTGTTGTCACCCTTCATCGCATCGGTCAGGAACATGGCACCGTGGCTGTCGGCCGCGAGCTGCGTGGGCATCGCGCTGTCGGTGGCTTCGGGGATATCGAGCGCCATGGTGTCGCTTGCGGCGGCGCTGGCATCGGCCGCCGTATCGGACTTCTGCGAACACCCGCCAAGGGCGAGACCAAGAACTGATACCGCAGCAAGAAGCTTCAGGGCAGGACGATTCATAAAATTTCTCCGGTTCGCCCCACCCCAGCCAAACCGGCAATGTGGTAAAACGTTCCGTGAAATTTGAAAGAGTTGCGTAGCAGCGGTGTTAGAACAGGTTCGCGCTCAGGCGAAGGTATCGCCGACCTGCGTGGTGCTGCGCTGCGCCTTGTTGATCCGCGTGATCAGCTTGATCATGTTGAACCCGGCGAGCGCCAGCATCAGTGTGCCAAGGCAGAACAGCGCATAGTTTGCGCCGGGCAGGTTGGTGACGTGGATACCGGTGAGGAACGGCAGCGCCACCACCGCGGTCAGCAGGGAATGGACCAGAAAGCCGATTACGAAGCACGACCACCATGCCGTGACCAAGCCAACGGTCTGGCGGGCCAGCTCGGGAATTTCGCCATCGCTGAGGTTGACCAATTCGCGCATAACCTTCGGCGGGGTGACGAGGTTCACCCCAGGTATCCAATATGCCGCCGCTGCCCAGGCTGGGGAGTAGGTCAACCCGCGAATGCCCCAGTCTTGCAGGTTGGCCGCAGCGCGCCAGGTCCACAGCGAAATCGCCGCGGCGGCGGTCAGGCCCGAGCCGAGCAGGAACAGCATCGCCACGATCTGAAAAGCGTAGAAATCGCTGCTGACGGTATAATAGGTGGTCGATCCGACCCGGATCAGCACGTTGAGCGCAATCAGCGCCGCAACCACCGCCACAAAAATGAACAGCCCCAGAAACAGGCCGGCAATCAGCGAAAATGCACTGAGCGGCCCCGATTGTGCGCCGTCTTCGCGGTTTGCCATTTGATGTCCCCCTTGGGAGACAGGTCTAACCCGCATAGAGCTTCGGGCAAGTCCGTTAAGGACCTGCCCGAAGCGTTTTCCAGCGATTACTTGCGGGTCAGGCGGCGAGCACGGCGCCTTGCGGCAGGCGGCTGCGCAGGTCACCCGGCAGGCGCTGGACCAGCGCGCTGCGAATGGGGGTCCAGAAGGCGGATAGCGCGAGTAGCGCCGAGCCGATGACCAAGCCAGTGACCGCGACGTTGAGTTCGACCATGCCGAACTGGCGGAACAGCCAGGTCATGGCGAGAAGCACATAGAACAGCGCCGAGACCAGCAAGGCCCGCCGGTCAACCGCCAGTGCAACCACGCCCATCAGCACGTAGATCGCCAGCACGCCGATCGCCGCAACCGCGCCGATATTCTCACCCTCGGTCACCCCCAGCCAGTTGAACAGCGGGTGCGCGATCATCGGCGCGGCGAGCAGGTGGAGCCAGAAGGCGACATCGCTGCGCAGGGTCTCGCGCTTCGGATCCGACATATCCCAGCGCATCGCAAAGGCGAAGACGCCGAGCCCGCAGACGAAGATCAGCGGCAGCAGGATCGGTTCGGGATCGCGCTGGCCGTCGCTGCCAATCACCGCAATCATGACGAGCGCGATCAGTGTGGCGGCGATCGCGGCGGCTCCGGCGGCCACGGTGATCGGCACCATGAAGCGCCGCCAGTGCAGCCATGCCGCACCTGCTGCGAGCAGGCCGATGCCTGCCGCAATCGCCGCGCCAAGCTGTTCACCCATGTCCGAGCTGGTCTCGGCGAGGAAGTTGATCGGTACCGCTGCGACCCCGCCGACGAAGGCGAGCAGCAGAACGATCGAGGGCAGCGCCATGCGGCGCTTGGCGGTGAAGAACTCGGCCAGCCCCCAAGCCGCTCCCGCGACCAGGATGCCCGCAACCCCCGGCGCGATCGCCTCGCCAATCCCGGCGCAGGCGACCAGCAGCAGCACCGCCGCGATGGTCACGAAAATGTCGTTGAACCCGGTGATCAGGCGGAAGTGCTCTTCGTCGGCGACAGGTGCGGTGCGCATGCCGGCGGCATGGGCGCGAAACGCTTCCGCCGCCTCGTGGCTCAATGCACCGGCACCAACGGCCGATTGCAGGTCTGCTTCGGAATACATGGGTTCTCTCCCTGTTGATTGCAGGAACCATGCGCTATGTGTGTTACTGTGTCAATACACTATGGGTAGGGGCGAAATGGGGTTTGCGCAGAGATCGCAGAGGACGCAGAGGCGAAGCAGTGGCCTTCAGTTTTCCGCAGCGGAGGGTTTGAGGGCGACTGCGCCGCAGAAATGGCCTCTCTGCGTCTCTGCGGGTTCTTCTCTGCGCCCTTTGCGCGAACCCCTTTTCTCCCCGTGTCTTGACAAAGCGAACCATATCGGTTATGTATACGCGCTCGGGGTAACCCGAACAGCGGCGGGTGCGGGGGCGGAGAGCTCGCCTCCCCGGCTCCGCACGGCCCGCGCGCTACCCTCGGCGGAAGCGTCCGCGCAATCGACAGATGCGAGGAACTGGCGGCGATCTCCGCCAGCACAACACCGGGGTATGCCTCGGCGGCAAGCGGCAGCGGTGCGAGTCCGGCCCGTGCTGCCTCGTACGAAGGATCGAGCCGAAGAGTCCCCGGCGCTCCGCTCTCCGGCCGTTCGCAGCCCAGGAGCGCCAGCCAAGCCTGTCTGGCCAGGCCACCAACGCGCGGGCCAGCCCGTCCGTTTGTTTCCCTATGGCGTTATCCCGCGTTCGCCGGCGGGGGTTTTGCTGTGTCCGCTCTCTTCGAATAATTCACGCGGAGACGCGGAGGAGAGAAGGGGGTTCACCCAAAGTACCGAAGCTGTTGCGTGCGCCGCAGGCCTCTCCATCTCTTTGTCTATTGTGCGCGAATGACGGGACGGGGCTGCGCCCGAAGAGCTGACCGCTTCGGTTCTTAGGGTGAACCAACACCCTTTCTCCGCGACCTCCGCGTCTCCGCGCGACTCAATCTATTTTCAGCCCAGTCCGCCGATCTTGGCGAGGGCGGCCATCACCGCGCCCGACTGTTCGCTGCCCGATTGCGGCACCGTTTCGCCAGTGCGGTCGATGATCGCGTCCCAGTTGGCGGCGATGCCTTCGGGGGTGCGTTCGTCCGCCGGAAGCGCAATGCCCGGGGTCAGCGTGACATAGGCCGCATGATACGCGCCCGCGCCCGCGCCGCAGATCATGTTGGTCGGGGCGTCTTCGCTGACCAGGTACAGCGCCATCGGGGCGACGTTTTCGGGCTTGAGCGCGTTGAACAGCGCTTCGGGCATGCCGAGGTCTTCGGTCATGCGGGTGCCGGCCACCGGGGCGAGGGTGTTGACCCGGATGTTGTACTTCGCGCCTTCGAGGTGAAGCGTCTTGGTGAAGCCGGCGAGGCCTAGCTTGGCCGCGCCGTAGTTGGCCTGGCCGAAGTTGCCGTAGAGGCCGGTTGAGCTCGCGGTCATCAGGATGCGGCCATAGTTCTGCTCGCGCATCAGGTCCCACACCGCCTTGGTGCAGGTGGCGCTGCCGTTGAGGTGGACGTCGATCACCAGCTTCCAGTCTTCCATGGTCATCTTGGCGAAGCTCTTGTCGCGCAGGATACCGGCGTTGTTGATCAAAATGTGGACGCCGCCCCAGGCCTCGACGGTCTTGGCGACCATTTCTTCCATTTGCGCCGCTTCGGTGACCGAGCCGCCGTTTGACATCGCTTCGCCGCCAGCCGCCTTGATTTCCTCAACCACCTTCAAGGCAGCATCCGAATGCCCGGTCCCATCGCGCGATCCGCCCAGATCGTTGACCACCACCTTGGCCCCGCGCTTGGCGAGTTCGAGCGCATAGGCGCGGCCCAGCCCGCCGCCGGCTCCGGTGACAATCGCGACGCGATCCTTGAACGAAATGGTCATGTGCGTTTCTCCGCTGAAATTTGTGGATCCCGCCAAGCCTTGGCGTGAAGCGGGCGCGGCATGGCATGGCCGGGGAGGGCTGGCAATACGGGCCTGCGCAGCGCCGCGTTCCCTAGCGTCAGTTGGATCAGGTCAGACGGGCTGCGCGGCGAATCGGCGCAACGCCGGGACAAGTTCGTCGAAATTATCGATCACCGCGTCCGCCCCCAGTTCATGCGGCGGGGCATCACAGAAACCAAAGCTCACCGCCACCGAGGGCAGCCCGGCGTTGCGCGCCGCGCGGGTATCGAAGGTGGTATCGCCGACAAAAGCCGCACGTCCGCCGCCGCAGCGTGTCACCATGGCGTGGAGCGCCTGCGGATCGGGCTTCAGGGGAAATTCGCCCGCACCGATTACACAAGCGAAGCGACTGGTCAGGTCCAGCTCGGCGAACAGCTTGTCGGTGAAGTGCTGGCGCTTGTTGGTCACCACCGCGATTCTGGCCCCTGCAGCATCGAGCGTATCGAGCATCGCCGCGCCGCCGGGATAGAGCGCGGTGTGCACCGCGATGTGCGCTTCGTAGTAATCGAGGAGTTTGCCGAACAGCGCCTCCTGATCGATCCCCGCATCGCCGCCGGTCAAGGCCAGCGCACGGCTTAGCATCAACCGCGCTCCGCCACCGATCAGTCCGGAGACCTGCTCAAACGGCACGGGCTCCCGCCCGATCTCGCTCAGCGCGTGGTTCACCGCCGCACCCAAATCGCGCGAGGTATCGAGCAGGGTGCCGTCAAGGTCGAAGCCGACGATGTCGAAAGGAATGGTCATCGCCGGCCCTCTCGCACGCGCGTTGTGGAAAGTGCAATCAATTGGTGGCATGGCGCATCACCATGAACGACATGCCTCTCGCCATCGTTACCCTTGCCGCGGGCAAGGGCACCCGCATGAAAAGCGATCTGCACAAGGTGCTCCACCCGATCGCGTGCCTGCCGATGATCGAGCACTTGCTGGCCAGCGCGGCGGAGCTTTCGCCGGCATGCTCGGTGGTAGTCGCCGGGCACGGGCGCGATCAGCTTGAGGCGCAGCTGGGTAGCCGCGCCACAATCGCGGTCCAAGACCCGCAGCTTGGCACCGGCCATGCGGTACAGCAGGCCGAAGCTGCGCTCGCGGGTTTCGCAGGCGATGTGCTGATCCTCTATGGCGACGTGCCGTTCGTCTCCGCCGCGACCATGCGGATGATGATCGATCGGCTCCACGGCGGCGACAACCCGGCGGTGGTCGTGCTGGGCTTCGAACCCGCCGATACGTTAGCCTATGGCCGCGTGATTGCTGAGGGCGACCGGATCGTGAAAATGGTCGAACACAAGGACGCGACTTCCGAGGAACGCGCCTGCCGCTTGTGCAATTCCGGCCTGATGGCAGTGCGCAGCCAGGACCTGTTCCGCCTGCTCGCCCGGGTCGGCAACGACAACAGCCAAGGCGAATATTACCTCGTCGACGTGGTCAACGTCGCCAATGCCGATGGCCGGACCTGCGCGGTGGTGGTCACGGCCGATCCGCACGAGGTGGAGGGGATCAACTCCCGCGCCGAACTGGCGCAGGCCGAGCACCGCTGGCAAAACCGCCGCCGCCAGTCGGCGATGGACGAAGGCGCATCGCTGGTCGCACCCGAAACGGTGTGGTTTGCCTGGGATACCAAGCTCGGCCGCGATGTCTTGATCGAACCGAACGTGTTCTTCGGACCCGGAGTGTCGGTGGCCGACAAGGTCAAGATCCGCGCCAACTGCCATATCGAAGGCGCGCAAATTGGAACCGGCTGCGAAGTCGGCCCCTTTGCCCGGTTGCGCCCCGGAACGGTGCTTGGCGAAAAGGCCAAGATCGGCAACTTCGTCGAGGTCAAGAAAGCCACGCTCGGCGCGGGCGCCAAGGCCAACCACCTCTCCTACATCGGCGATGCCGAGGTCGGGGCCGGGGCCAACATCGGCGCGGGCACGATCACCTGCAATTATGACGGCTACTTCAAATACAAGACCGTGATCGGCGAACGCGCTTTCATCGGCTCGAATTCCGCGCTGGTCGCCCCGGTCAAGATCGGCGCCGACGCAATCGTCGCGGCGGGCAGCGCGGTAACCCGCGATGTCGCGCCGGGCGAACTGCGGCTGGTCCGCGGCGAGCAGCTGGTCAAACCCGGCTGGGCCGACCGGTTTCACGATGCGATGAAGAAGAAGAAGGCGGAGAAAGGGTGATCGACATTGTCGAGGCGCGCGAAGATCTGGTCGATCAATGGGCCGCGCTGCGCCTGCGGCTCTGGGAAGATGGCGATGTCGCGACCTATGCCGAAGAAGCCCGCGAGATGCTGGGCGAGGGGACTGGGCGGCTGCTTAATCTGATTGCGATCGATGGCAAACGCGCGGTCGGCTTTGCCGAAGCCTCGCTGCGGCGGGACTACGTCAATGGCTGTGACCATTTGCCGGTGGTTTTCCTCGAAGGAATATACCTGGCGCCCGAAGCCCGCAGCGCCGGGATCGGTCGACGTCTGTGCGCGCAGATCGAGGACTGGGGGCGCCGGGCCGGGTGCCGGGAATTCGCATCCGATGCCTGGATCGACGATCATGCGAGCCACGCGTTCCATCAGGCGCTGGGCTTTGCCGAAACGGAGCGCGTGGTCTATTTCCGCAAGCCGCTCGGCACAGTCGCGCTTGACATGATATCATGATATGATATCAGTATATCAATGACCCGCATCCTCGCCGATCTGCCCGATGAAGACATCAAGTGGCTCGATGCCCGCGCGGCAGAGCAGGGCAAGTCGCGCGCTTCGGTGCTGCGTGAGGCGGTGAGTGCATACAAGGGCCAGCCCGCATCGAGCGGCAAGGACTGGCTAGAGATCGGTTTCGGCGCATGGAAAGATCGCACGGACATCGGCGATTCGGTTGAGTGGCAGCGCCGTGAACGCGCGTCGTCGACCCGTTATTGGGACGATGACTATGAAGAGGTGAAGGCCGAGTTCCCCGATCTCTTCGATGGCGAAGACGATCGCCAACGTCGCATTTATCTCGACATGCTGGCTGGCAAGTATCCCGTACCCAAGCGCGCGGAAACCAAGTGAGCGGCTTTACGTTTGATTCCAACATCGTGATCGATGTGCTGGCGGGATTCGTGCCGGCCAAAGCAGAGTTGGACCGCGCGACCAACTTCGGATCGCGGGCATGGATCAGTCGCGCTGTCTGGGTTGAAGTCATGTCAAAGGGCGAAGGCGAAGGCCTCAAGCGTGCCGAGATATTGTTGTCCGGCTTCGGAATCGACGAGATAGATGCAGAGATTGGCAGCAGAGCCGCAGCGCTGCGGCGCGAACGCGCCAGCCTCAAGGCTATGGATGCCATCATTTTGGCGACCGCACAGCTGCGCGGCCGCGTCCTCGTCACACGTAACACGAAGGATTTCCCGGCCGAAATGCCCGGCATCCGCGTTCCTTACACTCTTTAACGAAAGCATCCTGAACATGTGCGGAATTATCGGCATCGTCGGCAAGGAACAGGTCGCGGACCGGCTGGTCGATGGCCTGCGGCGGATGGAATATCGCGGCTATGATTCGGCCGGGGTTTGCACCGTGCACGATGGCGAACTGATCCGCCGCCGCGCCCCGGGCAAGCTGGTCAATCTGGTGCGCGAACTGGCCGCACATCCCGCGCCCGGCACCACAGGGATCGCGCATACCCGCTGGGCCACCCACGGCGCGCCGACTGCGGCCAATGCGCACCCGCATGCGACCGAGCAGTTGGCGCTGGTGCATAACGGGATCATCGAGAATTTTCGCCAGTTGCGCGATATGCTCAGCGCGCGAGGGCGGACCTTTGAGAGCGAGACCGATACCGAAGTGGTCGCGCATCTGGTCTCCGAACTGGTCGAAGGCGGGGCCAGCCCCGAAGACGCAGTCAAGGCCGCGCTGCCCCAATTGCGCGGGGCCTTTGCGCTCGCCATCGCCTTCCGCACCCATCCTGACATGCTGATCGGCGCGCGGCTCGGCTCGCCGCTGGTGGTGGGTTATGGGGATGGGGAGACCTACCTCGGTTCGGACGCGCTGGCGCTGGCCCCGCTGACCCAGAAAATCGCCTACCTCGATGAGGGTGACTGGGTCGTGATCACCCGCGAAGGCGCGCAGATCTTTGATTCCGAAAACCGTCCGGTGACCCGCGAGATCACCACCTCTGGCGCTTCGGCGGCGGAGATCGAGAAGGGCAATTACCGCCACTTCATGCAGAAGGAGATCTTCGAGCAGCCGACCGTGGTGGCACAAACGCTGCGCAGCTACATCCGCCAGGTCGACCAGACCGTGGCGCTGCCGCAGTTCGATTTCGATCTCTCGAGCATCAACCGTGTCACCATCGTCGCCTGCGGAACGAGCTACTACGCCGGGATGGTGGCCAAGTACTGGTTCGAGCAATTTGCGCGGCTCCCCGCCGACATCGATTTCGCCAGCGAGTTCCGCTACCGCGAACCGGTGATGGAGCCGGGCGGGCTGTCATTGTTCATCTCGCAGAGCGGGGAGACCGCCGACACCCTTGCTGCGCTGCGCCACTGCAAGGCGCAGGGTCAGACGATTGCGGTGGTTGTCAACGTGCCGACCAGTTCGATGGCGCGCGAGGCCGATCTGCTGCTGCCCACCCACGCCGGGCCCGAGATCGGCGTCGCGTCGACCAAGGCCTTCACCTGCCAGTTAGCTGTCCTCGCCGCGCTCGCCGCGCACATGGCGGTGAAGCGCGGGCGGATGGACCGCGCCAAGGAAGCCGAAGTGGTCAAGCATCTGCTCGAAGCCCCCTCCAGCCTTAACGCCGCGCTGACGCATGATGACGAAATCGCGGCCATGGCGCACCTCATCGCCCCGGCGCGCGACGTGCTTTACCTGGGCCGGGGACAGGACTACCCGCTGGCGCTTGAAGGTGCGTTGAAACTAAAGGAAATCAGCTACATTCACGCCGAAGGTTACGCATCAGGTGAAATGAAGCACGGGCCGATCGCGCTGATCGACGAGGCCGTTCCGGTGATTGTACTCGCGCCGTCAGGCCCCTTGTTCGAGAAGACCGTCAGCAACATGCAGGAAGTGCGCGCCCGCGGAGGCAAAATCGTGCTGATCTCCG
>JBJTLY010000188.1:0-3712 GCA_046063275.1 Novosphingobium sp.
CTACCAAGGCAGTGACGACACCATGGTCGAAGCCGGTACCGAAAGCGGCACCCGGCAGCGACTGGGTGACTATTACCTTTATCCGCTCGGTGCGCGGACCACGATTGCGAACCTGCAGACCAAGCAGGTCAGTTTCCTCGACGTTCACGGCGCACCTGCGCAGCACGGCTACCAGTTGCGGCTCGGCTGGCTGCAAACTTCGGACACCCCGCTCAGCGCGGCGACGATGTACAGCTTCACCAATTCGGCGCAGGGCGGGCTTGGCGACCAGCTCCCGGCGGGCGTGGTGCGGTTCTACCTCAAGGATTCGCGCGGGCAGGCGCAGTTCATCGGCGAGCACGCGATCGGTCACACCCCGATGGGATCGAAGCTGGCGATCAGCACCGGCGACGCCTTCGACGTCAAGGTCAAGCCCACGGTTGAATCGCGGACCAAGGTCAACGACCGCCGGTGGAAGACTGGGATGAGCTACACCGTCACCAATGCGCTGCCCAAGCCGGTGACCGTGCAGATCATCCAGTCGGGCCTGTGGGGCGACACCAAGGTCGCCGAGGAGAGCCTGAAGAGCGAACGGCGCGATGCCGACTCTGTTGCCTGGAGCGTGACCGTTCCGGCCAACGGCAAGACCGTAGTCACCGCCACCTTCGATTCGAAGTACTGAGGGCTCGGCCATGCGCTGGCTTCTCGCGCTGCTGCTGACTTTCGGCCTCGCCGCACCGGCCGTGGCGGGCGACGTCACCGCCTCGTCACCGAGCGACGTGAGCGTGACGATCTACCGCAATCCCGGCCGCAACGGCGGCTCGATGGAGCTTGGATCGCTCGGCGGGTTCGCCGTGGTGACCGAGACCCGCCAGATCACCATCCCCGCAGGCCGCAGCCGCGTCCGCTTTGTCGGGGTGGTCGATGGGATCATCCCCGAAAGTGCGATCGTCACCGGTCTGCCCAGCGGGATCATCGAGAAAAACCGCGATGCGGCATTGCTCAGTCCCAGCTCGCTAATGCGGGCAGCGCGAGGCAAGTCGATCACCCTGACCCGTACCAACCGCACCACCGGCAAGGCCGAACAGGTATCCGCCGAAATCGTCTCGGCGGACGAAAACGGCGTGATGGTTCGCACCGCCAGCGGGATCGAAGCACTGCGCTGTTCGGGCGTGCCGGAAAGGTTTGGCTATGGTCTCGAAGCCGAGGGACTGTCCGCCCAGCCCACCCTTTCCGTCCAAACCCGCAGCGCCAGGCCGATCACCGCGACGATCACCCTCACCTATATCGCAGAAGGGTTCGACTGGGCGGCGAACTATACCGCGCAGCTTTCCCCAGACGGCAAGACTGCCGACATCGGAGCGTGGATCACGCTCGCCAACGGCAATTCGGTCTCGCTCCCCAACGCACGCACGCAGATCGTCGCGGGTGCACTGCACCGCGAATACGTCGAGAAGTTCATCAACAACCAGCCCCAGGTGATCGCGAACTGCTGGCCGATGCAGCGCACCAGCGATATTCCGCTCAAGCCCGACCGGCCTTACACTTTGGTCAATCCGTACATGCCGCAAGACAGATTTCGATACGATGGCACCTATATGGACAAGGCCGGCAACATCGTCGTCACCGCGATGCGCGCAGCGCCCGCTCCAATGATGGAGGCCGCCTCACCAATATCGGTTGTATCGGGAGCGTCACTTGAACAGCTCGGCGATCTCAAGCTCTATACAGTGCCGCAGCGCACCACCGTCGCGGCGATGCAAATGAAGCAGACGCGCTTGCTCGAGAGGAAGGCTGTTCCGGTCGAGCCTTATTATGCCGCCGAACTCACCGCGATGGACTGGCGTGCGGCAGATGAGTTTAACGGCACCCTGATGGTCCGAACCCGCAACGATAAGGCCCACCTGCTGGGCTTGCCCCTGCCCGCCGGTTCGATCCTGTTCCAGCAAGACCACTTCGGGCGGACCATGATCGTCGGCGAACCCGATCTTGCCGACAAGGCTGAGGATGAGAAGATCGAGCTGGAGCTGGGAGAGGCCAGCGACCTTGTGATCAAGCGCCGCACCTTGCGCCGCGATACCAATTCGCAGGACGAGGAAGTGGTCATCTCCAATGCCAGCAGCAGCGACAAGCCGCTCGAACTCAAGCTGACCGTAGATGGGAACAAGCTGACCAAGACCGATCGGAAATACGAAATGCGCGACGGCGAACCGATGTTTCGCATCGTGGTGCCCGCCGGCGACAAGGTTACCCTGCATTACACCGCTACGCGCCAATAGCGCGATTAGCCGCTTGCCAGCCGCCTTGCCTGCACTTATCGCTTAACCGAACGATTAATGCGTGAGGGAAGCTTGCATGGCCCGGTTTGAAGGCACCAGTGATTACGTCGCTACCGAAGATCTGAAAGTAGCGGTCAACGCCGCGGTGCTTTTGCGTCGGCCCTTGCTGGTCAAAGGCGAGCCCGGCACCGGCAAGACCGTGCTGGCGCACGAAATCGCCAAGGCACTGGGTGCGCCGCTGATCGAATGGCACGTCAAGAGCACCACCAAGGCACATCAGGGGCTCTACGAATACGACGCGGTCGCCCGACTGCGCGACGGCCAACTGGGTGATGAGCGGGTCCATGACATCTCGAACTACATCAAGAAGGGCAAGCTGTGGGAGGCGTTCACCTCGCCGCAGCTCCCCGTCCTGCTGATCGACGAGATCGACAAGGCCGACATCGAATTTCCCAACGATCTCCTCCAGGAGCTCGACCGGATGAGCTTCGATGTTTACGAAACGCACGAGACGATCACCGCCAAGGAGCGGCCGATCATGATCATCACTTCGAACAACGAAAAGGAACTGCCCGACGCGTTCCTGCGCCGCTGTTTCTTCCACTACATCAAGTTCCCCGACCGCGAGACGATGCAGGCGATCATCGACGTCCATTACCCCGGCATCCAGAAGACGCTGGTGACCAAGGCGATGGATATCTTCTACGACGTGCGTGAAGTGCCGGGGCTCAAGAAGAAGCCGAGCACCAGCGAGTTGCTCGACTGGCTCAAGCTGCTGCTCAACGAAGATATGCCGCTCGACGTGCTGCAGTCGAAAGATCCGACCAAAGCCATCCCGCCGCTCCACGGCGCGCTGCTCAAGAACGAGCAGGACGTGATGCTGTTCGAAAAGCTGGCCTTCATGGCGCGCCGGCAGAACTGAGCAAGCGGCGATGTTCTTCAACTTCGTCGACGAATTGCGCGCCGCCGGGATCGGGGCCAGCTTCAAGGAGCACCTGGTGCTGCTCGAGGCGCTCGACAAAGAGGTGATCGAGCAGACCCCCGAGGCGTTCTATTACCTCAGCCGCGCTACTTTCGTGAAAGACGAAGGCCTGATCGACCGGTTCGACCAGGTGTTCAACAAGGTCTTCAAGGGCCTGCTGACCAGTTACGGCCAGGAACAGGTCGATATCCCCGAGGAGTGGCTCAAGGCGGTTGCCGAGAAGTTCCTCACGCCCGAGGAAATGGCCGAGATCGAGAAGCTCGGTTCGTGGGATGAGATCATGGAGACGCTCAAGAAGCGGCTCGAGGAACAGGAAAAGCGCCACCAGGGCGGCAACAAGTGGGTCGGTACCGGCGGCACCTCGCCTTATGGCAACAGCGGATACAACCCCGAAGGCGTGCGGATTGGCGGGGAGAGCAAGCACAAGCGCGCGCTAAAGGTGTGGGAAAAGCGCGAGTTCCAGAACCTCGAC
>JBJTLY010000189.1:0-6850 GCA_046063275.1 Novosphingobium sp.
CTGCCCGACCCGGTCGAGCGAATCGCGAAATCACTCCTTGGCCCGGACTTCATGTTCGACTTGGTCGGTCTGCTGATGGCCTTCCCCGGGGCGGGCGACCAGCGGCACCATGCCGACGCCACGCTCTATCCCGGAACCCCGCTGGATGGCCTGCTCCAGCCCTTCGCGCTCGCCTTTGCGCAGCCGCTGGTGGAAATGAATGAGCGTAGCGGACGGACCGCGTTCTGGCTGCGCAGCCACCGCAAGGGCAGCGCCGAAGGCCCGTGGGATTTTGCGCCGGTGGCTGGGCCTGGCTCGGCCCTACTGTGGGACTTTCGCACCTTCCACGCTGGATTGGCCAACACCAGCGGGCAACTGCGCCCGGTGCTCTACAACGTGCTTTGCCGGCACTGGTGGTGTGAATATTTGCCGCCCGAAACTGCGCTCTATGAAAAACTCCGGGTCGCGCGCGACGTTTACGAAGATCTCGATCCCCGCTGGCGCCAACGCCTGCGCCGCGCCCGTGTGGTCGATCCTCATCCTTATGGAACCCCCTATGCTGACAATTGACAATCTCCACGCCACGGTCGCTGACAAGCCGATCCTCAAGGGGCTTTCGCTCACCGTGAATGCGGGCGAGATTCATGCGATCATGGGGCCCAACGGCGCGGGCAAGTCGACGCTGGCCTATGTGCTGGGCGGGCGGCCCGGGTATGAGGTGACGGGGGGTTCGGTGACTTTCTCTCCCCTCCCGCTTGCGGGAGGGGCCGGGGGTGGGCCAGTCTCCGATAGCGCAGCGTCTGATCTAACTCACCCACCCCTAACCCCTCCCGCAGGCGGGAGGGGGATTGATCTGCTCTCGCTCGAACCCCACGAACGCGCCGCCGCCGGCCTGTTCCTCGGCTTCCAGTACCCGGTCGAAATCCCCGGCGTGTCGTTCGTCCAGTTCCTCCGCGAAAGCCTTAACGCCCAGCGCCGCGCGCGCGGGGAAGCGCCGCTGTCGGGCGGCGAGTTCCTCAAGTTGGCACGCGAGAAGGCGGCCTTGCTCAAGCTTGACATGGACATGCTCAAGCGCCCGGTGAACGTCGGCTTTTCGGGCGGCGAGAAGAAACGCGCCGAGATGGTCCAGATGGGCATTCTCGATCCGAGCTTTGCGGTGCTCGACGAGACCGATTCTGGCCTCGATATCGACGCGCTGCGTGTGGTCGGCGAGGGGATCAACGCAGTGATGCGCAAGCCGAACAAGGGCGTGCTGCTGATCACGCACTATCAGCGCCTGCTCGACTACGTGAAGCCCGATTTCGTCCACGTGCTGGCGGATGGCCGGATCGTCAAAAGCGGCGGGGCGGAGCTGGCGCTGCAGCTCGAACACGAAGGCTATGAGGCGGTAACGGCATGATCGCCTGGCTCGCCTTGCTGGCGGCGGCAGCCCCAAACGTCGCCCCGCCCGAGGACACGATTGTCGTGCTCGGCCGCCAGCTTGAGGCGACGCGTTTCATGTGGAACGCGGTGCCTGAGGGCAAGGCCTGGCGGATACAGTATTGCCGGGTGGTCAAGAGCGGCGGCGATGCCGAGGTCGACGCAATTGCTTGCCCGGCGATCGAGACGTGCCTGCCCAGGCTGGGGATGCCGGGCAAGAAGGTGCCGAAAGCGTTCCAGCAATGCCTGTTCGAAACGCGGCGCGCGTTGCTCTCGGCGCTGGCCGACCGCCGCGCCGATGCGGCTGCTGCCTCTTCGGAGCAACCGACGTCATGACCGCGCTCCCCACCCGCAAGGACGAGGTATTCCGCTATGCCGATCTGGCGGCATTGGCGCCGCTGTGGCCGGTAGCGGTCGAGCGGATCGTAGTAGCGGCGGGCGAGGCGCGGACGGAGACGATTGTTGCCTCAGGCGATGCCGCGACGGTGCGCGAGTTGGCGATTGTGCTGGAAGCCGGGGCCGCGTTCGATCTGAGGATTCTCAGCGCCGGAGCGGCCTATGGCCGGATCGCGGTGCGCGCCGAGCTGGGCGAAGGAGCGAGCTTTACGCTGGGTGCGGCGCAATTGGCGAACGGTGCGCAGACCCTCGAAGTGGTGACCGAAGTGCACCACCTCGCGCCTGATGCGGTCAGCCGCCAGACGGTACGCTCGGTCGCGGGCGGCGGGGCCAGTGTCAACTATCTCGGCAAGGTCAAGGTCGCGCGCGGGGCTGACGGCACCGATGGTTCGCAGTCGGTCCGCGCCATGCTGCTCGACCGGCAGAGCAGCGCCAATGCCAAACCCGAACTCGAAATTTTCGCTGACGATGTGAAATGCGCGCACGGCTGTGCGGTGGGCGAACTCGATGCCCAGGCGCTGTTCTACATGGCCTCGCGCGGGCTCCCGCCCGAGACAGCCAAGCGGCTGATGCTGCAGGCGTTCGTGGCCGAGGCGTTTGTCGGGGCAGAGGATGAGGAAGCGCTGCTCGTGGCTGCGCTGGCCGCGCTGGAGGCGATGCTGTGAACGCGTCCGAACAAATCCTCCCCGGCACGGGGAGGGGAACCAGCGAAGCTGGTGGAGGGGTACAGGCAAGTGGTCCTGACCCATCCACGTTGCGATCACCGCGCGTACCCCTCCACCATCCTGCGGATGGTCCCCCTCCCCCATTGGGGGAGGTTCTCAAGGCCGATTTCCCCGGCCTTGCTGGCGGCTGGCACTACCTCGACACCGCCGCCACCGCGCAGAAGCCGCAGGCGGTGCTGGGTGCGATGACCCGCGCGCTGGGGGCGGACTACGCCACGGTGCACCGCGGCGTCTATGCCCGGTCGGCGGACATGACCTTGGCCTTCGAGGCAGCGCGGGCGCGGGTCGCAGCCTTCATCGGCGGCAAGGCGGACGAAGTGGTCTTCACCCGCGGCGCGACCGAGGCGATCAACCTGGTCGCCTATTCCTATCCCAACAAAGGCCGAGTGCTGCTCTCCACGCTCGAGCATCACTCGAACATCGTACCGTGGCAGCTCGCCGGGTGGGAGATCGACGTCTGCCCGCTTACCGCTGATGGCCGGATCGATCTCGATGCCGCCGAGGCGATGCTCACGCCTGAGCACACTATGGTAGCATTTGCACATGTTTCCAATGTGTTAGGCTCGGTGCTCGATGTCCAGCGCGCGGGCGAGCTGGCGCACCGGGTCGGGGCCAAGCTGCTGCTCGATGCCTGCCAGGCGGTTCCCCGCCTTGGTGTCACCTTTAGTAACCTTCCAGTCGATTTCGCTGCGTTTTCAGGCCACAAGCTTTACGGCCCGACCGGGGTCGGGGTGCTGTGGGGCAAGGCCGAACTGCTCGATGCGATGCCGCCATGGCAGGGCGGCGGATCGATGATTGACCGGGTGACCTTCGAGCGCACCACCTATGCCCCCGCGCCGACCCGATTCGAAGCCGGCACCCCGGCGATCGGCGAGGTCATCGGGCTCCACGCCGCGATCGATTACGTGGCCGCGATCGGTCTCGACCGGATTCACGCGCACGAAACCGCACTGGTCGCCGAACTGCGCGATGGCCTGCGCCGCCGCAACGATGTCACCTTGTTCGGACCTGAGGACAGTGCGGGAATCGTCTCGTTCGCACTCGAGGGGGTGCATCCGCACGACCTCGGCACCATATTGGACGAAGAAGGCGTGGCGATCCGCGCGGGCCACCACTGCGCGCAGCCGCTGATGGAGCATCTGGGCGTGCCGGCCACCGCGCGGGCGAGCTTCGGGCTCTATTCGGACCACAGCGACATTGCCGCGCTGCTGCGCGGGATCGAACGGACAGCGAGGATTTTCAAGTGAGCGAGGATCACAAGTTCACGGTTGAAGAGGTGACTGCGGTCACCCCGCCGCCGCGCGCCAAGGTTGAGGAGACGCCTGCGCAGACGTTCGAGCGCAAGCGCGACTACCTCGAGGGCTTCCTCGCCGAAAAGCCCAAGGATGTGCCCGCTGGTGAACCCGGCGGCGATCTCTACGAAGCGGTGATCGACGCGCTCAAGGATATCTACGACCCCGAAATTCCGGTCAACATCTACGATCTCGGGCTGATTTACGGGGTCGATGTGGCGGACGATGGCGGGGTGATGGTGACAATGACGCTGACCACCCCGCATTGCCCGGTGGCCGAATCGATGCCCGGCGAAGTCGAGCTGCGCGTCGGCGCGGTCCCCGGAGTGCGCGATGCCGAGGTCGAACTGGTGTGGGATCCGCCATGGGATCCCGCCAAGATGAGCGACGAAGCCCGCCTCGAACTGGGGATGCTGTGATGAGCGAGTCCAAACTACGCCGCCCGCTTCCTGCCGCCGTGAAACTCACCCCCGGTGCCGAAGCGCGAATCGCCAAATTGATGGCCGAAGCACCCGCCGATGCAATCGGGGTCAAGCTCTCTACGCCTCGGCGCGGCTGTTCGGGCCTTGCCTACTCGGTCGATTACGTGACCGAAGCGGACAAGTTCGACGAACGGATCGAGACCCCGGGCGGCACCTTCTTCATCGATGGCGGTTCGGTGCTCTACCTCGTCGGCAGCACGATGGACTGGGCCGAGGACGATTTCACCGCAGGCTTCGTGTTCGAAAACCCCAACGCCAAAGGTGCCTGTGGCTGCGGCGAGAGTTTTACGGTATAGCGTTGCGATGCCACGGCGCGATCCCATCCCAAGCGACATGACCAGGAGTGGCTGGTTGAAGGTTGCTCTGCGCTCGATTGGCAGACCAACGCGCAGGCCGCCTGAAGCGGGAGTGCCGCAACCGGCCGAGCCGCCGCGGGGTCCGATGCCGCTGATGGGCGGCGCGGAAGCTCCGCTCGACTAGGCCTCAGCCGCGCGGCCGGGGCACGAACTGCCCGCCGGTCTCGGCATCGATGAACGCGATCAGCGCCTTTTCGAAGTCATCGATTTCCTCGTCGGCTTCGAGCATGTCATTCAGCCATTCGGCCTCACCGGTTTCGAGCACGGCGGCGGCTTCGGCCTTTTCGTCATAAGCCTCGACCCCGGTGTCGGGGCCGTTGTCGCCAAGCAAGCTGGCGAAGGCTCCGCGAAAATCGGGCTTGGAACTCAGCACGCGGCCCAGGAAACCGCCGACGCCTTCGCCTTCCTTGTTCATGAAGGCCTCAAGCTCACGGGCGCGTCCGGTGTCGAGCGGTTCATCGCCGCCAAACCCGAGCAGGTAATTCGCCACGCCCTGGACGAACAGCGGCTGCCATTCGGCGGCGTTGACCTCGTACAGCGCTGCGTCCTTGATCCGGAACAGCATTTCGGCCTCGGCCTTGCTCACCGCAGCGGGACGGTCCCCGGCAGGCGCAAAGATCAGGCGGCGGAGCAAATCGCATTCGGACTTGTTGATCCCCTTGGGATCGAGCGCGCCATAGCGGGTCGGGCCGTCGCCGTGCAGCACGGCCTGCTCCACCTGGCTTAGCGCATAGGCCTTGAGCCGCTCGGGCGCGTTCTGGGCAATTTCGAGCACGCGGACCAGCAATTCGAACTCGGCGAGCGAACCCAGGCGGCCATCGCGGTCGATCCGGGTGACCAGTTCGTCAGCCATCTCGTCGTCGATATAGCTGGCAGGCGGCACCGAATCGACGATGAAGTGCGACAGTGCCTCAACGAAGAAATCGCACCACTCGCTGGTCGGTGCCACGCAGGCGTCGTTGGCGGCAAACAGCGATTCGGCTTCATCCGGCCCGATCTTGCCGTCGGCCCAGCCCTGGCGGCGCAGCTCGAGGATTTCCTCGGCCGAGATTCTGCCATCGCTTGCCGCGTCTGCAGCCAAGGCCCCGAATTCCATGCTCATTGCAGCGCGTTCCTGTCGATTTCACGTCAGGCAACAATGGCAGGATACCCTTAAAACCGCGTTACCCATGGCGGGCGCGGCGTGTCTCTATTTCCGTTTGAGCGCCGCAACGCAGGAAGCGCGATCGACGTCCTGACCGTCGCTGGCCCGCCGTGCATCGACGTAAGTCGCCTCGGGCGGCGCGCCGGGCGAAGGCGGGTAGAGGTAGACATCGAGCACGCAGGCGCTGCCAGTAAACTGCATCTTGCGCGCATCCCCTTCCCACACGTCGAGCCGGGCCGGGCCGAACTGGCGGGTGAGATCGTCGGTGTCGGCACCGATCACGCCTTCCAGTCCCGGCGCGGCGAAGAACTTGGCGCGCGGCGGGGCCGTGTGCACGGGTGCACGCACCGCAACCACGGCGGGCTGCTGTGGTTTGATCGGATTGGACGAGGCGCTCTTGACCCCGCCCGAGCCGCAGGCGGCGAGCAGTGGCGTTACGGTCAGAGCGAGCAGGAGGTTACGATGCATCGAACCGCCCCTTGCGATGAATCAGGTGCACCGCGCAAGCCGCGCCCAGGGACGGTGCGACGAAATTGGCGAACGGCACGGTGAGCAGAAGCGCGGTTATCCCGCCCAGGGCAAATCGTTCGAATGAGCTCAACGGGGCGGGACTGTCGGGAGAAGGGCGATGGCGCAGCCAGACCATGTCCTGCAGCTCGCGCCCGAGCAGCACCGCGTTCACCGCAATGAACACCAGGGGTGCCCCTACGCCGGTAAACAGCAACAGCAACGCGACCGGCAGCGCGGCGAGGTTGAACACCAGCGCACGCAGCGCGCCCCCAATACCGCGCATGATCTCTTCGCGCAGTCCCAGCTTGCGTGCCTGCATGGCCATGGCTGGGTAGTCGCGCGCCTCGACCGCGGACACGACTTCGTCGGCAAAGAATTGCAAGACCGCCAGCGCGACGACGCGCCACAGCAGCCACAGCGCGAGCAACACTGCCAGGCCCGCGACGATGTTTCCGATTTCGCTGTCCCCGGCATAGCGTTCGATCGCGGCACTTAGCCCCCACCAGCCCAATGCGCCCAGAAGCGCACAGGCAATCAGGGTCGCCGC
>JBJTLY010000190.1:0-4002 GCA_046063275.1 Novosphingobium sp.
CCGTCAGCTCGATCAGCGAATCGCTCGCCGCCTTGGCGATGATGGCCCAGCCACCCGCCGCGCCACAGATCGTCCGTTCGGGTGAGACTTCGCTCGAAGGCATGGTGCGTGATTTGCTCCGTCCAGAACTGGCCATGTGGCTCGACAAGAACCTGCCGTCCCTGGTCGAAAAGCTGGTCGCCGCCGAAATCGCCCGGATCGTCGGCAAGAAAAGCTAGGAAGACCAGCGCGCTGGGGCTAGCCTTGGCCGCATGATTAAACCTACATCCGCGCTCGGCGCGCTCGCTTTCGCCCTCCTCGCAACGCCCGCCTTTGCCGATGCTCAGCCGCGGGCGATGAGCCCGCAGGATCTCGTCACGCTGAAACGGGTCGGCTCGCCGGCGGTTTCGCCCGACGGCAATTGGGTGGTCTACCAGCAGACCGATACCGATCCATCGACCTACAAGCGCACCACCGGGCTGTGGCGGGTGCCGATCAAGGGCGGCACGCCCGAACGGATTGCCGACATTGCCGATGCCAGCGAGAATTCGCCTGCCTTCAGCCCCGACGGCAAGCGGCTCTATTTCATCTCGGGCAAGTCGGGCAGCGACCAGCTGTGGCTGCTTGATCTTTCCGCACCCGGCGCGGCCCCCGCTCAGGCGAGCAGCTTCAAGACCGACGTTGCGGGCTTCTCGATCGCGCCCAACGGCCAGCGCGTGCTGGTCTGGGGTGATGTCGCCCGCGATTGCCCGACGCTGGGCTGCGACAACAGCGGCGATACCAGCCTGCCGGGGCCTGGCACCGGCCGCCACTACCAAGATGGCGCGGGCTTCGTGCGCCACTGGGATGCGTGGGAAACCCCCGGCAATTACAGCCGCACCTTCGCGTTCGGGCTCGACGCCTCGGGCAAGATCACCGGCGAAGGCGCGGCGCTCGACGGCCCTCCGGGCACGCTGACCGGGGATACCCCGACCAAGCCGATGGGTGGGGGCGAAGATGTGGCCTGGGCCGCCGATTCGACGGGTGCCTATTTCGCCGCGCGGCAAGCCGATCGCGCCGAACCGCGCTCGACCAACATCGACGTGTGGCACAGCCCGCTTGACGGGACTGCTCCGCACAACCTGACTGCAGGGAACAAGGCTACCGATACGCAGCCGGTCCCCTCGCCCGACGGCAAATGGCTCGCTTACGCCGCGATGGCGCGGCCAGGTTACGAATCAGATCGGCTCGTCGTCCAGCTGCTCAACCTTCAGACTGGTGAACGGCGCGCGCTGACGCAGGACTGGGATCGCTCGGTCGGCTCGATCGTCTGGAGCCCGGACGGCAGGGCGCTTTACATCACTGCCGAGGAGGTGCTCGACAATCCGGTGTTCCGCATCGACGTGGCCAGCGGCAAGGTCACCCGGCTCAAGCTCGCCCCCAAAGGCATGAGCGATGGCCACATCGGTTCGGTGATACCGCTCAAGACCGGCGGCTTTGTCTTCACCCGCGATGGCGTAGCCAATCCGGCCGAGGTCTATGTTGCCGACAAGGGTAAAGCGGCGCGCGCACTGAGCCACGCCAACGATGCCCAGCTCGCTGCACTCGCTCCCGTCACCACCACCCGCTACAGCTTCAAGGGCGCGAATGGCGACACTGTCTGGGGCCAGGTGACCGAGCCCGCCGGCGCCACCGGCAAGCTTCCCGTGCTGCTGATGGTTCACGGGGGTCCGCAGGGCTCGTTCGGCGAGAGCTGGTCGTTCCGCTGGAACCCGCGTGTGTTCGCGAGCCAATGCTATGCCGTGGTGACGGTCGATTTCCACGGCTCGACCGGCTACGGTCAGGCCTTCACCGACAGTATCAACCGCGACTGGGGCGGCAAGCCGCTCGAGGACCAGAAGCTCGGCCTCGCCGCTGCACTCGCCGCGCATCCCGAGCTTGATGGGGGTAACGCCTGTGCGCTTGGCGCGTCTTACGGCGGCTACATGATGAACTGGATCGAGGGGAACTGGGCCGACCGGTTCAAATGCCTGGTCCAGCACGACGGCGTGTTCGACGCCCGCGCCATGGCTTACGAGACCGAGGAGCTGTGGTTCGATACCTGGGAGCACGGCGGCAAGACCTACTACGAGGCGCCCGAAGAATACGAGAAGTGGAACCCGGTGAACTCAGTGGCCAAGTGGCAGACCCCGATGCTGGTGATCACCGGCGAGAAGGACTTCCGCATCCCCTATACCCAAGGCCTCGCCGCCTACAGCGCGCTGCAACAGCGTGGCGTGCCGAGCGAACTGCTGGTCTTCCCCGAAGAGAATCACTGGGTGCTCAAGCCCAATGATTCGCTGCAGTGGCACCAGACGGTCTTTGCCTGGCTCGCCAAGCATCTGAAGCCCTGACCCGGTGCCGCGTCCCGATCCGTCTTTGCTGAAGCCCGAGCGCTATCCGTTTCGCCATACGGTGACCACGCGGTTCGCCGATGTCGATCCCAACCAGCACCTCAACAATGTAGCGCTGGCGGCGATGATGGAAGACGCGCGGGTCCGCTTCAACCAGGCGGTGGGGCTCAAGGTGAAGATCGGCGAGCGCCGCGCGATGGTGGCGAGCGTCGGGATGGAATACTTGGCGCAAGGGCACTTTCCCGATTCGGTCGAGGCCTGCTGCGGGATCGAGCAGGTCGGGCGGAGCAGTTGGTCGATCGCGCAATTGCTGGTGCAGAACGGCACAGTGATCGCGTTCGCGCGTTCGGTGATCGTGGCGATCACCGACGACCGCCCTGCGCCGGTGCCAGACGATACCCGGGCGGCGCTCCTCGAATGGGGACTCAAGCCATGAGTAAACAGGGCGAGATCGACAAGGCGCGCAGCGCGCTGACCAAGACCGGCGGAGAAGGCGTGCGCCGCCACATCTTTATCTGCGCCGAAAGTGAAAAGGGCGAATGCTGCTCGCGCAGTGAAGGGACCCACGCCTGGAAATACCTCAAGAAGGCGATCAAGGCGCGCGGTCTCGATCAGCGCATCGCGCGGACCAAGGCCGATTGCCTGCGGATCTGCGCCGCGGGTCCGGTCGCGGTGGTCTGGCCCGAGGGGGTCTGGTACCATTCGTGCAACGCCGAGGCGCTCGAACGGATTGTCGAGGAGCATCTGGTCGGCGGCGTTCCGGTCGAGGAATTTCGGCTCTATCCGGCCGTGCCGGACGGCCCCGGCGAAGCCCCCGACGACGGCTGATTCGCCAAGCCGGTCCTTTCATGGCATCATCCGCGCTCTGATTGCGTCAACCGGGAGAGTTGCCATGACGATTGCACGAGTGATCCAGGGCCGCGGCGGCGAAGTATGGTGTTGCGCACCCCACGACTCTGTGCGCGATGCCGTCGCGAGATTGGCCCAGCACCGGATCGGCGCGCTTCCTGTGGTCGAGCAAGGCCGTGTGATCGGGATCTTCTCGGAACGCGATGTCGTGAAACGGCTGGCCGAGATGGGACCCGCGCTGCTCGATGCCGCAGTGAGCGACATCATGACTTCGCCGGTCGAGACAGTTGACCCGGCGCTTGACGTTATCGAGGCGCTAGGAGTGATGACCGAACGCCGGTTCCGCCACCTGCCGGTGGTCGAGCAGGGCCAGATGGTGGCCTTCGTCTCGATCGGCGATCTGGTGAAATACCGGATCGAGCGGATCGAGGCCGACGCGGAAGCCATGCGCAGCTACATCCAGAGCGCTTGACGCGTCCTTGCCGTTGGCCCGCGCTGCGCTTACATCAGGGGCATGGACGCTCCCACGATGACACTCAGCCCGTCGGCGGCCGCGCGCGTTGCCTTGATCGCGAGCAAGCAGGGCAAGCCTGCGATTCTGCGCCTCGCTGTCGAAGGCGGCGGCTGTTCGGGATTCCAATACAAATTCGGTTTGGCTGAAGCACCCGAGGCGGATGACCTCGTGATCGAGCGCGACGGGGTGCAGCTGGTGGTCGATGCGATGAGCCTCGACCTGATCGCCGGCTCGACCGTCGATTACGTCGAATCGCTCGGCGGTGCAGCTTTCAAGGTCGAAAATCCG
>JBJTLY010000191.1:0-6952 GCA_046063275.1 Novosphingobium sp.
GTTCAAGGCTGGCAACGCGAAACGCCGCATCGCCCGATTGCCGGGTGCCAAGCAATTCGCCGCCGCCGCGCAGATCAAGGTCTTCCTCGGCGATCCGGAACCCGTCCTGCGTTTCGCGCATCAGGGCGAGCCGGCGCTTGGCGGTTTCGCTGAGCATCGTGCCGCGCAGCAGCAGGCAGGTGCTGTGCCCGCTGCCCCGCCCGACCCTGCCGCGCAGTTGGTGGAGTTGCGCCAGCCCGAATCGTTCGGCCTGTTCGATCACCATTAAGGTCGCGGCGGGCACATCGACTCCAACCTCGATTACTGTGGTTGCGACCAGCAGCTTGGCCGCGCCGCCAGCGAACTTCTCCATCGCTGCGTCCTTTGCTTCGGGCCGCAACTGCCCGTGAACCAGGACCACTGCATCGCCGAACCGCAACTTGAGCTCGGCAAAGCGGGCTTCGGCGGCGGCGATATCTTCGGTTTCAAGCTCGCGCACCATCGGGCAGACCCAATAGGCTTGCTGCCCACTGGCAAGATGCCGGTCGAGCGCGCCGATCACATCGCCGATCCGCTCCAGCGCGACCACGCGGGTATCGATCGGCTGGCGACCCGGCGGCATCTCGTCGATCCGGCTGACGTCCATCTCGCCGTACTGCGCCAAGGTCAGTGTGCGCGGGATCGGGGTTGCGGTCATCGCCAGGCAATGCGGGGTGCGCTTGCCCTTTTGCGCCAGCATCAGCCGCTGGCTGACCCCGAAGCGGTGCTGTTCGTCGATCACCACCAAGGCGAGGTTCTTGTAAGCCACCGCGTCCTGAAAGATCGCGTGGGTGCCGATCGCGATCTGGATCGAGCCGTCGAGCAGGCCCATCAGGATCGCCTCACGCGCGCGGCCCTTGTCGCGGCCGGTGAGCAGTGCGACCGTCACCCCGGTCGGCGCGAGCATGCGGCTGATCGTTTCGTAATGCTGGCGGGCGAGGATTTCGGTCGGGGCGAGCAGCGCGGCCTGCGCCCCGGCTTCCACCGCGACCAGCATCGCCTCGACCGCGACCGCAGTCTTGCCCGAACCGACATCGCCCTGCAGCAACCGCAGCATCGGCGCGGACTGCGCCAGATCGCCCTCGATCTCGGCGATGCAGCGCTGCTGCGCCCCGGTCAGCGCGAACGGCAGGTTCAGCTTCGCGCGGAGACCGCCGTCGCCTTGCAAAGGCGTGCCGACATGCGCGCGGTTGGCGTTCCTGACCAGCAGCAGCGCGAGGCTGTTGGCGAGCAGTTCATCATAAGCCAGCCGGTCGCGAGCCGAGGGGTGCTCACCCCGGTGCGCCAGCACCAGCGCATCGCGCCAGCGCGGCCACTGCATCTTGTCGGCCAGGGCAGGTTCGATCCATTCGGGCAGTTCCGGCACAGTTTCGAGCGCTTGCTGGATCAGCGCGGTGGTGCGCCCCTGAGTCAGCCCCTCGGACAGCGGATAGACCGGCTCGACCAGTTGCCCGGACAGCGCGTGGCTGTCTTCGGCAACGTGATCGGGATGGACGATCTGCAGCATCTGGCCGTACTGGTCGAGCCTGCCTGCAACCCAGCGCTTTTCACCGAGTGGCAGCTGCTTTTTGCCCCACCCGGAATTGCGCCCGAAATACGTGACCGCGCAGATGTTGCCGGCCGCGTCCTGCGCCAGCACCCGCAGCGGCCCGCGGCCAGCGGAAGCGCGGTATTCGACCGGGATCAGCGCGATCACGATATTTTCGCCGACGCTCGCCTCATCGAGATCGGCCACCGCGCGGCGTTCTACAAAGCGGTCGGGCAAGTGGTAGGCAAAGTCCTTGACCCGGGCGAGGCCAAGGCGCTCCAACGGGCGCGCCAGCGTAGCACCGACGCCCTTGAGGCTGTCAGCAGGGACGAACAGGGGATTGAGCCGCTCGGGACGCATGCGGTTTGATAGAGCCTAGCCGCGGGCTTGCACAGCCTCCCACGCGCGGCGCACGGCATCGACGGTGATCCGCGCATCCTCGTCCGTGGTAGCGATCGAGCAGACCGAAACCCGCATGATCAGCCGTCCGCGCCATAATGCGGTGCCCATAAAGGCCACCGCGTCCTGCCGGATCTGCTCGACGGTCGCCTGCGTCAGGCGGTCACCTTCCTCGTCTCCAAAACCATCGCCGAAGCGCACCACGAACTGATTGAGCTCGGGGCGGTTGACCACCTCCACACCAGGAATTTGCGCCATTCCATCCGCCATGAGCTGCGCGACGCGCACGTCCTCATCAACCATTCGCTCAATTCCCGAACGGCCCAGCCGCCGCATCATCGCCCACGCAGCAAAGCCGCGAGAACGGCGCGACAGTTCGGGGACGTAGGCACCGGGGTGGCGGAATTGCTCGTTGTCGCGGGTCAGATAACTGGCTGCCATGTCCATCGCACGGCGGTGCGCTGCTTCGTGGCGGACGATAACGAAGCCGCAGTCATAAGGGGTCTGCAGCCACTTGTGCCCGTCGGTCGCCATCGAATCCGCCTGTTCGATCCCATCGAGCAAATGCCGATGCTTTTCACTCGCCCGGGCCCACAGCCCGAACGCGCCATCGACGTGGACCCATCCACCGGCATCGTGCACCAGCGGGACGATTTCGGCGAATGGATCGCTCACGCCGGTGTTGATCTGCCCGGCCTGGCCGATGACTATAGCCGGATCGCTGCTCGATTTGAGCGCGCGCTCCAGATCGCCGGGCAGCATTCGGCCCAGACTATCGGTCGCGATCGTAGTGACCCGCTTCTCACCCAGTCCCAGATAACGCAGCCCGGAAAAGACCGTGTTGTGGGCATCGGCCCCAATCAAGACACGCACATTTGGTGCGCCATAGAGCCCATCGTCCTCGACGTTCCAGCCCAGCCGCCGCAACATCTCACCGCGCGCTGCCGCCAGCCCGACGAAATTGGCGATGGTCGCTCCGCTTACCAGCCCGACCGAGCTTTCCGCCGGAAGGTCAAGCAGTTCAAGCAGCCAGCGTGCAGCCACCGCCTCGACCGCCGCACCGGCCGGGGACATCGGAATGCCCGCGCAGTTCTGCCCCCAAGCCGAGGTCAGCCAGTCTGCCGCCACTCCGGCAAGGTGCGAATGGCCGTTGACCCAGCCAAAGAAGCGCGGACCGACGATCGCCCGCAGGCCGTCTCTGGCGCTGGCATCCAGCTCCTCGATAACCGAGATACCGTCGGTCCCATCGGCAGGAACCGGCTGGTCAAAACGGGCGAAGATTTCCCCATATCCGGCGGTCGGCGTCGTTTCTGCATTCGCCATGTCGCGCCGATATTCGGCGGCAAGCCTCGCCGCCAACGTCATCGCGGCGAAATCACCTTCTTCAAGCTTCACGCAAATCCTCCCCTTCGCTGCCTGGTTAGCAGTTGCGAAGAGGGACCGCATCCCGAAAGCTGCGCCCAAACGACGCTTGGGGTTCAGGCCTGCGCGTGCGCCAGGTGCGGATAGGAATAGCCCTGCTCATCGCTCTGCGCAGCGGCAAGCTGCACGGCGGCGAACTGCCAGTTGGCGAGTCCATCGAACCACTGCTTGAGGAAAGCTTCGCGATCGTTCTGGTGATCGAGATAATAGGCGTGCTCCCACAGGTCGCAGACCAGCAGCGGCATCACGCCAGGCTGATCGAGCAGATCGTCGGCATCGTGTGTGCTGATCACCTTGAGCGTGTCGCCCGAGTAGACCAGCCAGACCCAGCCCGAACCAAAGTGGCCCACACCTTGCTCGACGAATTGAGTCTTGAGCGCAGCTAGGTCGCCGAAGCTTGCTGCAATCGCGGCTTCGAGATCGCGCACCGGCTTCAGTGCATCGCCGCTCATCGATTGCCAGAAAAAACCGTGGTTCCACACTTGGGCAGCATTGTTGTAGAGCTTTGTGTCACCCTTGGCCTTGGCCTCGCGGACCAGTTCTTCCACCGATAAGTCATCGAGCCCGGCCTTGGCAGCGAGGTCATTGGCCTTCTTGACGTAAGCCGCGTGGTGCTTGTCGTGATGCAGCTTCATGGTCTCGGCCGAGATCACCGGCTCAAGCGCGGCGTAGTCGTACGGCAGTTTGCAAAGCTCGATCATCGATGTTCTCCGGGGATGTCAGCGGTATGGCTGTAACGTCCGGGGCCGGGCGATCGTTCCTCCAGGTCATCGCAGCCATAGCGCAAACCATCGCCTTTTGATCCAGACCAAAGACCGCCGAATGTTTGGCGCGCATCGTCGGGATACTGGCGCGCGGACTTTCCGGTCATCTCGTGCGTTGTGCCCAAGGTGAGCATTGGCTCGCAGGAGATTGTCATGTTGTTACCCCACGGAACCCTGATCGCAGTCATCGACGGCAGCGCGTTCGAACTTTACCGCAACACCGGTACCGAAGCCGAGCCCGAGCTCACCGCAGAAGACAGCCCCAAGCTCGATGGCAGCAACCATTCGGGCGGCAGCCATCATTCGAGCTCGGGCAACCCCGGCGGGCACCAGAACGATGAAGACGGCCATGCAATTGCCGCAGCCGAGTGGCTCAACCAGCAAGTGCTCGGCCACAAGGTCAACGATCTGGTGGTGTTCGCCGCGCCGCGCACCCTGGGCGAGATCCGCAAGCACTATCACAAGCTGACCGAGCAGGCCTTGCTGGGCGAGATCAACAAGTCAATGGCGGGCCGCCCGGTCAGCGAACTGATCGAGGCGCTGCGCGAACCTGCCTGACCGCTTGCCATCGGCCCTGCTGCAGCCTAGCGGCAGAGCCGATGGACCATACCGATCGCCTCAATCGCCTGAAGTTCCGCGCTTGGCACCGCGGCACGCGCGAGGCCGACTATATGATCGGATGCTTCTTCGATGCACGCCACGCCGGTTGGAGCGAAGCGGACATCGTCTGGTTCGAATCGCTCCTTGACGAAGACGATGTCGAAATCATGGCATGGGCGCTGGGCACCGCGCCAGTGCCAGAACGTTACGCGGGCGCGCAGATGGATGCGTTCCGCAAACTCGATTTTGTTGAAGTGCCACGCTGACAGCACACTAATGCCGCGCTAAGGGCACCTTATCACTCCCACCCCGCTGGCCGCAAAACGGCACGCGGGGCAATTGCTGTTGCGCGAGAGCCATGTCCCAATTTGCCAAGATCCTTTCCGCAACCACCCCGCTCACGCTGGCGTCCTTGCCGCGCGGGGCGCAGCCGCTGGTGCTCGCCGATCTCGCCCGCGCCGGCGCGCAAAAGGATGGGGCCCGTGCGGTATTCATCGCCCCCGACGAAGCGGGAATGCAGGGCATTGTCGATACCGCCGCCTTCTTCGCGCCCGAACTGGAAGTGCTGTCTGTCCCGGCGTGGGATTGCCTGCCCTACGATCGCGCCAGTCCCGCCCTGTCGATCAGCGCCCGCCGCCTTGCCGCGCTGCACCGGCTTCAGGCGCCCGCCGCATCCCCGCAGTTGCTGGTGACGACAATCAACGCGGTGCTGCAGCGGGTGATTAGTCCGTTCCGGGTGCGTGAGAATGTCCGGCTGCTCAAACCGGGGATGGAGATCCCGCGTGAAAGCCTGGTCGAGCTGCTCCAGCGGCAAGGCTACAGCCGCACCGACACCGTGGCCGACGCCGGCGAATACGCGGTGCGCGGCTCGATTTTTGATATCTATCCCTCGGGCCTCGGCAGCGGACTCAGGCTCGATTTCTTCGGTGACGAGCTTGAAACGCTGCGCCTGTTCGATCCCAACACCCAGCGCTCGACCGGCACGGTGGACGAACACCTGCTGCTCCCGGCGAGCGAGGCGCTGCTTGACGAGGCCAGCGTCAAGCGGTTCCGCGGACGTTACCGTGACCTGTTCGGGGCCAGTGCCACCTCCGACCCGCTTTACCAGGCGGTCAGTGACGGGCGGCGGCTCGCGGGGATGGAGCACTGGCTGCCCTTATTCGAGGACAAGTTGGTCACGCTGTTCGATCACCTTGGTACCAAGGACCTGATGCTGATCGACAGCGCCGCGCTCGGTTCCGCCGAAGAACGGCTGGGCGATATTGCGGACTATTTCGCCAGCCGCACCGAAACCTCGGGCAAGGCTGCGGGCAGCTATCGGCCGCTTGAACCGGCAGCGCTCTATCTGACCCGCGCCGAGCTCGATACCCAGCTTGCCGCGCACCCCGTCCACCGCACCGACATCTTCGCACAGCCGGCAAGTGCCAGCGTGATCGATGCGGGCTTCTCGAGCGGCCGCGATTTCGCTCCCGAGCGCGCGCGCGGTGACAACGTCTATGAGGCCACCGCCAGGTTCCTGCAGGGACAGGCGGCGCAGGGCAAAAAGGCCCTGATCGCGGCCTATTCGGAAGGGAGTCGCGCCCGGATCAGCGCAATCCTGGGGGAAGCGGTGCGCCCTGCCCCAGTTGCTGCAGCGAGCTGGCAGGAGGCCTTGGGCCTTGCCGCCAAGGGCGTGGTTGCTGCCGTGGTACTCCCGCTCGACAACGGTTTTTCGAACGGCGAGATCGAACTGGTCACCGAGCAGGACGTGCTTGGCGACCGGCTGGTTCGGCGCAAGAAGCGGCGCAAGGGGGCTGACGCCTTCCTCGCGGAACTCGCCGCGCTCACTCCGGGCGATCTTGTAGTCCACCTTGAGCACGGCATCGGACGTTATGGCGGGCTGCAGTCGATCCCGGTCGGGCAGAGCCCGCACGACTGCGTGATGCTGGAATATGCTGGCGGCGATAAGCTCTACGTACCGGTTGAGAACATCGATGTCCTCAGCCGCTATGGCAGCGACAACGAATTTACCGCGCTTGACCGGCTCGGCGGCGAAGGTTGGCAGAAGCGCAAAAGCCGCCTCAAGGAACGCATCCGCGCGATCGCGCACGAACTGCTCAAGACCGCGGCCCAGCGAGCGTTGAAACAAGCGCCCGTCGTCGTTCCCGATCAGGGCGGTTACGACAAGTTCGTGGAGGGCTTCCCCTGGCAGGAAACTGAAGACCAGGAAGCCGCGATCGAT
>JBJTLY010000192.1:0-6245 GCA_046063275.1 Novosphingobium sp.
TCACCTTCCGCGGCGCGACGAGCGGGGTAAATGCCGACTTCCGCCTGCTGCAGACCCAGGGCTCGATAACGATCGGCGGCGGGGTCATTACCAACATCCAGACCGTCGGCTTCCTTGAAGGCAGCGAATTCGACGACCTGCTGGTGCCGATCGACACCTATTATCCCACCGGGGCAAACGTCTATGGCCTTGGCGGAAACGATCACATCATCGGTGACTACTACTCGGGCTGGGGCGGCTCCGGTCTTTACGGCGGCGACGGGAACGATGTCATCGACGCACGTCCTTCGCAGTACGGCCCCAATCTGTTCGGCGATGCCGGCAATGACACCCTGTACATGGGCAACGGCTTTGGCTCTGCCAACGGCGGCGACGGCGACGATACGATCTATGCGACCTACACCGCCAACGGCGATGCCGGCAACGATACGATCACGATGCAGAACACGTACTACAGCTTCAACGTCCACGGCGGCACCGGGGACGATACGATCATTGCCTCCGGGATTGGCAACAACGGCTCCTCGATCTTTGGCGACGAGGGCAGCGATACGTTTATCGGCAACGATGGATGGGACACGTTTACCGGCGGGGCCGGCAACGACACGATCAATGGCGGCGGCCAGAGCGTGACCGGAAGCGGATACAACGGCGACGTTTCGATCTATTCGGGCAACGTCCAGAATTACCTTGTAACGCAAGACCCCAACACGCTGGTGGTAACGGTGGTCGATCAGCGCCCCGGCTCTCCCGACGGCACCGACACCCTGACCGGGGTGGAGATTCTCAAATTCGCCAACGGGGCCTATTCGGTCGCCGCGGTCCTCTCGGGCCAGGCCACCGGAGTATCCGATTTTGTCGGCACTCCGGGCCCCGATAGCTATTACGGCAGCGAAGATGCCAACACCGCAATCGGCTATGCCGGCGTTGATACCTTTTACGGCTTTGGCGGCAATGACACCATGCAGGGCAATGCCGGGGGCGATTTCCTCGATGGCGGTACCGGCGACGACACGCTCTATTCGGGCGACCAGACCGGCCCGTTCAACGCGCCTTACTACGGCAATCCATGGACCGCGCCGACCCTCGATACCGGAAGCGAACGCGATACGCTGATCGGTGGCGACGGGAATGATACCCTGTTTGCGGGCTATGGCGACAACGTCGACGGCGGCGCGGGTGGCGATTCGCTCTACATCAGCTTCATGGGTGCCTCGTCGAGCGTGACCGTCGATTTCCGTCAGGCTTCGGTCGGCGTCGGCGGCGGTACCATCTCGGGGATCGAAAACGTCAATTGGGTGCAAGGCAGCAATTTCGACGATGACATCACCTTGGGCGGCGGCAACGGCTACGGCGGCTTTACCCCCGTGTTCGGCATGGGCGGGAACGACCACCTGGTGGCGGGATACTATACCGGCTACATGGATGGCGGTGACGGAAACGACGTGGTCGATGGCCGCGGCAGCCAGTATCTCCAGACCGTGATCGGCGGCGCGGGCGACGACACGCTTTACACCAACACCAATACCTTCGCCTCGGCACTCGGTGGGGATGGCAACGACACGATCTACGCGCACGGCGCTATCGATGGCGGTGCCGGCAACGATACGATTTACATCCAGGGCAGCTACTATCCCGGGCAGGTCCACGGCGGCGACGGCGATGACACAATTTTCACCGCTCCAACGCAGGGACACAGCGCGGTGTTCGGCGATGCCGGCAAGGATACGCTGACCGGCGGAACGGGCGACGATACGCTGGATGGCGGTGACGACGACGACACGATCGACGGCGGCGCCGGGATCAATACGCTGCGCGGCGGCGCGGGCAACGACCGACTGATCATGGGCTTTGGCTCCGGCGGGACCGTGCTCGATGGCGGCATCGGAACGGATACCCTGGTCGTCACCGCAGCGGTGCAGCCGGGCGGTACCATTACCTCGATCGAGGCGATCGAACTGTCTGGTGGCGGTGTGCTGACCCTCAGCAGCTCACAGGCCTTCGGGCTGCCCGCCGGGATGGCGATCAGCGGCACCGGATCGATTATCGTTAACCAGCAGCCGGGAATCGCGATCGATCTGTCGAGCTATGTGATCGCGCCGGGAGCGAATGTCACCTTCACGCTCAATGGTTCGGCTGGCAACGACACCATCCGTGCGGCCAACGCAGCGACGACACTCAACGGCGGCACCGGCAACGATGCGCTCTATGGCGGAATCGCGTCCGACACGCTAAACGGCGACAGCGGGATAGACGCACTTTATGGCAATGCTGGCAACGACCGCCTGGTTGTGACCGCCGCCGGCTCGGGCAGTTCGGTCGATGGCGGCGCGGACTTCGACACCCTCGCCATCTCGGGCGCGGTTTCGCTGGGCGGCATCACCAGCATCGAAGCGATCGAACTCACCGCCGGGTCCAACCTCACCCTCACCACCAGCCAGCTGATGGCGGGGCTTGCGCCCAACACCCAGCTTAGCGGCAGCGGGACGATCACCGTCCAGCTCGAAGCCAACGTGTTCACCGCGATGACCGGATTCCAGGGCCCGAGCACGATCAATTTCGTGCTCAACGGCTCGGCGGGCGACGACTACATCAAGGCTTCGCACTTCAACAACACGATCTTCGGCGGCGTGGGCCGCGACTTCATCCGCGGCGGCAACGGGGTCGATACGATCGACGGCGGCGCTGACAACGACAAGATCACCGGCTGGGGCGGCGCTGACATCCTGACCGGCGGCAGCGGAGCCGACCAGTTCCGCTATTTCTACGCCACCGACAGCGGCACTGGCGCCGCGGCCGACCGGATCACTGACTTCACCATTGGCAGCGATGTGATCGACCTGCGCCTGCTCGACAAGGATCTGGTCACCCCGGACATCCAGAACTACACGCTGAGCTTCATCGGCAGTTCGGCTTTCGGCGCGGGCGGCGCGGGGCAGATCCGTTATGCCAGCTCGGGCGCCGACATGCTGGTCCAGTTCGACCTCGACGGCAACGGCACCAGCGATATGGAGATCGTGCTGCAAGGTCTCGCTGGGCAGACGCTGAGCGTGAATGACTTCCTGTTCGGCACCAATCCCACCAGTGGCAGTGAGCCGGTCACGGGCCTGGCCGCAAGCGAACCCACAAGTCAGCCCGCACCCGACCTCGCAGCGGCTCTCACCCCGAGCGGTGCCGCCCTGGTCTCCATCGACACCCTGCGCGCCTCACCGGTCACCGTGATGCCGATCGAGTTCCTCAACGATCCGATGGCGCTCCCCGGACACGAGCTGGGCCTCGGCCTGACCCAGCACGCCGACCTGCTGCATATGATCTGAGGGGCAGTGAAGCGAGAGTTGCTATTGCGATTGAATAATCGATTACTTGCAGGCAATATCCTGCTTGGTACAATTTCTTGAAACCAAGTGGGAGGTTCATTTGACGTTAGTTCTTTCCACTGACGGCGATATCGTGACCAATTCTGTTTCAATCTCCGATGCGCCAGCTGTGGAGATTGCCGGGAATGGAATCTCGTTCACCAACGCCGCTGGCGCGACGTTAAGTACAACCTCAACCGTCCTTCCGGTAATCAGGATGACCGGTATTGGGACGACCGTGATCAACCAGCTTGGCGCGCGGATCGAAGCAACTGCGGGTTATCTCGATTCGATTTGGGGGAGCAGCGGGTCCGATACGATCGATAATTTCGGCGTCATCAATGGATGGGTCCGATTGGGCGATGGTGCGGACAGTTTCACCGAGCATCGTAGCACTGCAGCACCGATAGCGGCCTCAAGTGTCGATCTGGGAGCGGGAAACGACACCTACACCCTGATCAATTTTACTGGCCAAAACCTGCTGCCAAGTGTCGATGGTGGCACGGGCGATGACACTCTTATTCTGTCTGGCCCGATCAGTATCGCGGCGTGGTACAATTTTCTTGGGTTCGAGCATCTGTTCGCCGGCAAAGATGTGACTAATCTCGACGGCTTTTCAGGGCTGATTTCGCTGACGCTTGAAGCCGGGGGCTTCAATAATTTCGTTCGGAGTGTGAACGCAACCCTTGCCGTAGCGCTGAACGGCAATTCCTTCGGCATTGGCCCGGGTTCGTCGTTTGGCGCGATAACCGGTAGCGCGAATTCCGACTCTGTCACATTGTCGACCAACTCTGCCGATCCGGTTTCGAGCGTTGGCGCCATCAATATGGGCGGTGGCGATGATTTCGTTAACATCTTCGTCTTCGACGCGGCATCCCCGATCCCCGTATTCAAGGGCGCAGTTGACGGAGGCCAAGGCGCAAGGGACACGGTTCAAGTCACTACTCGCTCCAATGCAGCGGTTGATCTCTCGGCATTCAGTGGTTTCGAACTGCTCACAGTCTCTGGTCAAACATCGGGTCCATCGGTTGCTCACGTAATAAATGCATCAGGATTTCTAGCAGTTTCAGCAGGAGGCTACGGTGAAAGCATAGCGATCGGCCAATCCAGCTTGGCCGGAGCGAGGGTCACTTCTGGATTTTTTGCAACGTTGACTATCGAAGCTACAACCACCTTTGCACAATACGGCTATGAACGCGGCAGCTTCTACAATCCTCTCGATATCGCAACGATCGCAACTGCGGATCCGACACGCAATCTATCCGTATTCAATCGAGGTACGATCCTGGGTACGGTCGATCTCAATCTGGGCGACGATCTATATGACGGCTCGCTTGGCGTCACCGGAGGAACGATTTTCGGATATGCCGGTAACGACACGTTGATTGGCGGAGCTGGCGCTGAGCGGATTGAAGGTGGCTTCGGCAACGACACGATCACCGGCAACGGCGGCATCAACTCCCTGTATGGCGATGCAGGCAACGACCGTCTTGTAGTGAACGCAGCGGGGAGCGGGTCGAGCGTCGATGGAGGGGCAGACTTCGACACGCTTGCCATATCCGGCGCGGTCTCACTCGGCGGCATCACCAGCATCGAAGCGATCGAACTCACTGCCGGGTCCAACCTCACCCTCACCACCAGCCAGCTGATGGCAGGCCTTGCGCCCAACACCCAGCTCAGCGGTAGCGGGACGATCACGGTCCAGCTCGAAGCCAACGTGTTCACCGCGATGACCGGGTTCCAGGGCCCGAGCACGATCAACTTCGTGCTCAACGGCTCGGCGGGGGACGACTACATCAAGGCTTCACACTTCAACAACACGATCAATGGCGGCACAGGCCGCGACTTCATTCGCGGCGGCAACGGGGTCGATACGATCGACGGCGGCGCGGACAACGACAAGATCACCGGCTGGGGCGGCGCTGACATTTTGACCGGGGGCAGTGGCAACGACCAGTTCCGTTACTTCTATGCGACAGACAGCGGCGTGGGCGCAGCGGCAGACAAAATCACCGACTTCACCATCGGCAGCGACGTGATCGACCTGCGGCTGCTCGACAAGGATCTGGTCACCCCCGATATCCAGAACTACACACTGAGCTTCGTCGGCAGCGCAGCGTTCAGCTCAGGTGGCGCGGGGCAGATCCGTTTTGCCAACTCGGGCGCCGACATGCTGGTCCAGTTCGATCTCGACGGCAACGGCACCAGCGACATGGAGATCGTCCTCCAGGGCCTCGCCGGACAAACGCTGAGCGTGAACGACTTCCTGTTCGGGACGACACCCGGATCCGGCAGCGAGCCGCAGCCATCTCTCGCAGCGAGCGAGCCAGCTACCCTGCCTGCGCCGGAAATGGCATCGGCTCTAGCCCCCAGCGGTGCCGCGCTGGTCTCCATCGATACGCTCTACGCCTCGCCCGTCAGCGTGATTCCGATCGAGATGTTCAACGACCCAATGGCGCTGCCCGGACACGAACTGGACCTCGGCCTGACCCAGCACGCCGACCTGCTGCATATGATCTGAGGGGGCGGGCAGACCACCTGCCCTGCACTTGCGACCAGCCGCGCACGCTTCATCGCATCCTCGTTGCGGCGAGCAAAGTGTTGCAGCATCAATACCTTACCAAGGGACTGGAGGGTCGCATCTCATGAAATCCGTACTTCTGTCTGGCGCGCTGGCGCTGGGCCTCATTCTTGTATCGTCCGCCGCACTGGCTGACGATCCCAACGATCCCGCGATGCGCAATGCTGCCGCGCGCGCGCGGGACAAGGAAGTCATCCGGCAGTTGAACCTCGCCGAAGCGCGCAAGGTTCAGCAACGCGACGCGCGGCTTTCAAAGCAATGGCGCGCGTGGCGCGAATACCAGCAGCAGCAAGGGCGCGATCGCTAAA
>JBJTLY010000193.1:0-4883 GCA_046063275.1 Novosphingobium sp.
AGATGTTCCAGAGTGACTGGAGTTCAGACGTGTGCTCTTCCGATCTCGGTAATAATCGCGCAGCCGGGCCAGCCCGCGCTCGCGCCACCATTCGGGCGCGATCCGTTCGGGCCCTTCGGCGCGGGTCACTTCGTGCAAGGCGCCCCGCCAGCGGAAGCGGCGGGGCAAGCCATCGGGGCTGGCGTGGATCACCGCGATCGGTTCAGGCCGGTCGAGCAGCTTCAGCGGCCGGGCATGAAGCGCGAGGCTTTCCTGCGCGGCGCGTGACGGCTCAAGCGGGGGCAGCCAGCGCTGGGCGCGTTCGGGCCAGTGGCTGGCGACCGGCTCCGGGCGGCGCACCGCCGCTGCCCCCAGCCGGATACTGAGCCGATCGATGCAGGCGGCAAGGCTGGTGCCATGTGCCTCTGCCGCTGCCTCGAAATCGCGCTGGCTCAGCGCGAGCGGCTCGCACCACGATGCGGTCAGGCGGGCGAGTTCGATCCCGAACCCGGCGTCGACATCGTCGAGCTTGGCCGCGAACAACCGGGTCACATGATCCGCAGCGCGGGTTGCGGCGGCGAGTTCGAGGCGGCGCTGCACCACCTCGCCATCGACCTTCCACAAGGCCAGCTCAAGCCGCCGCGCACCCAGCGCCTGGCCTTCGAGCAGGCGCAACATGTCCGCCGCGAGATCGCCCAGCACCTGGTCGAGCAGCGCGCGGTGGCGGATCGGCTCAACCAAGCGGCGCTGGACCATCGGCGGCGGCGCGGTGAGCACCGGGAGCAAGGGTTCGGGCACACGCCCGATGAGCTGGTCGAGCCGAACCAGCGGATTGGCCGCCGGCGCACGGACCGAGCGGAACCGCCGCGCCAGCGCATCGCGCGCAACACCTGAAAGATCACCGATCCGCTTGAGCCCGAGCCGGCGTAGCACCAGCAAGGTGGCGGGATCGAGGCGCAGCGCGGCGACCGGGAGTTCGTCGAGCAAACCTCCCCCACCGGGGGCGGGGGACCAGCTTTGCTGGTGGAGGGGTACGTGCGGTGATCGCAACTTCGAGAGGTCAGGACCACTCGCCTGTACCCCTCCACCACCTTCGGTGGTCCCCCTCCCCTCCTGAGCTTGTCGCAGGGCGGGGAGGATCGCCCTCTCCGGCCCGTAATGCGCCAAAGCCCAAGCCGCACCGGCGGTGGGCGCGATCGCCAGCCGCGCAGCAAACCCGCGTGCCTGCAATCGCTCGGCCGCATCGGCCAGCAACTGCGCCTCGCCGCCAAGGAGGTGCGCCACCCCGGTGACATCGACCAGCAGGCCGTCAGGCGGATCGAGCGCCGACCACGGCCCCCAGCGCTGCGCCCACAATGCCATCCGTTCGAGCAGGGCAAGATCGCCCGCCGGATCAGCC
Source organism: Novosphingobium sp. (assembly GCA_046063275.1). Taxonomy (GTDB): domain Bacteria; phylum Pseudomonadota; class Alphaproteobacteria; order Sphingomonadales; family Sphingomonadaceae; genus Novosphingobium. Next base: position 1,379 of record JBJTLY010000193.1, read on the forward strand.
AGAGCGACGGCCAGCTCAGGGCACAGCGCACGAGCATCGGTAAGCGACGTTCCGGCGCGCACCCCGGCCGCGCGCGCGCGCGCATTGACCGCGGTAAGCCGCGGGCCATGCGCGCCGTCCGAAATTAGCGCGAGCGGATCGGCACGCGGGCCTTCAGCCAGCTGCCAGCGATCGATCGCCAGCCGCGCCAGCCACACTGCCATGATGCGGCGGGGCGGTGGCGACGAGGGCTTGTCCGTCATCGCGCAGGATCCATTCTCCGGGAGGGTGATTGCGTGCGCGGAACAGTTCCGCCTGCCATGCAGGTGCGCCCGGTGCGGCCTTGCTCCAGCGCGGGGCGAGCGAGGGCGCGGCTTCCACCTGCCAGCGCTGGCGCGCCGAGGATAGGTCGCGCGCGGCATCGAGCCGGACCAGCCACAGCGGTACCCCGTGCGTCTCGGCGACCAGACTGAGGCGCCGCGAGGCGGTGAACGACAGCGCCCTGGGGTTGCCCGCCAATTCCCCGATCACAAACGCCAGATCGCGGCAGCGCAGCCCCTCCTCGAGCGCGAACAGGGCATCCTCGGGGCTCTTGGCGGCGACATGGAGCAAGCGGTGGCGCAGCGCGCGCGGCAGGCCCGGGCGATACGGCCGCCCGCCCAGCCGCAAGGCTGCGGCGTCCTGCACCCACAACCATGGTCGCTGGTCCTCCGCCTCCGCCTGTTCGAGCGCGAAAGCCAAGGCCAACCCCGCGCCGCTTGCCTCACGCGAGGAAGCGAACAGCTCGGCATGGCGGGTTTCAGGGGGACGCCAGGCCAAACCGGTCTGGTCCCTCCTCCTCCGCGCAAAGGCAGAAAGCGGGGTTACTTGAGTCACATATCGCTCCAATGTTCCTTTTATGTTCTCATTGAACGCGATTCGCAAAGGCTTTGTGAGCGGCGGCTGAAAAGTGGCGCAGCAGCGACGGCTCGGGGAACCAGCGCCCGCCGCAGCCGTTGCCTAACCACCCCCCTCACAAGCGAGACGCACCATGGACCACGCCACCGAAAGCACTGAAGATCTGAAGGAAAAGTTCTGGAAGCATCTGGCCGCTTCCCCATTCGTGATGCTCGAACTCGACGGCGACCGCGATGGCGCGGCGCCTATGACCGCGCAGCTCGACAAGGACGCGCGCCACGCGATCTGGTTCTTCACCAGCAAAACCGGCGGCTATGCCAGAATGGGTCCGGCCACCGCCAGTTTCTCAGCCAAGGGGCATGACCTGTTCGCCCGCTTCGACGGCAATCTGGTCGAGGAAACCAGCCGCGAGCGGCTCGACCAGCAGTGGTCGCAGATGATCGAAGCCTGGTTCCCCGGCGGCAAGGAGGATCCTGACCTGCTGATGCTGCGAATGGAGCTGGGCCAGGCCAAGATCTGGGACTCCGAGCTGGGCCTGATCGGCACCGCCAAAATGTTCCTCGGCATGGATGTGCGCAAGGAAACCGAAGGCCACGTCGCCGAAACCGCGCTCTAAACCGCGCTAACCCACAACGAAAAAGGGCCGCCCGATCGGGCGGCCCTTTCCGTTTGGCTTCTCGCGAAAGCTACTCGTCGCGCTCGCCCGGAGCCGGAGCGCCCGGCATCCCGGCGATCCCGACATGCGGCGCATCGGCATCGAGTTCGTGCACTTCGGTCAGGCCCAGCCCGACATGGCTGCGCTGGCGCGAATAGAAGTAATAGACCAGCAGACCCACCAAGCCCCAACCCGGCAGCACCAGGATCGCGGTCAGCGGCAGCGAGAAGTAGAGCCCGAGGCAACCGATCATGGCCAGCGGCGCGATGATCCACACAAACGGCGTGCGGAACGGACGACGGCGATCCGGATCGGTTTTCCGCAGCACCATCACTGACACCGCGACCATGAAGAACGCAAACAGCGTGCCCGAGTTCGAATAATCGGCGAGCTTGCCGACCGGCAGAAATGCTGCAGCAAGCGCAGCAGCGCAGCCGGTGAAGATCGTCACCACATGCGGAGTGCGGAACTTCGGGTGCACCGAAGCCAGCTTGGCGGGAAGCAGGCCATCGCGCGCCATCACGAAGAACACGCGGGTCTGGCCGAACATCATCATCAGGACGACCGACGGCAGGGCAAGCACGGCCGCCAAGCCGACCAGACGGCCGATCGCCGGCCAATGGATGACGTCGAGCACGTGAACCAGCGCCTCCTTCGAACAGACCAGCGGCTCAACCGCGCCGCTGGCAACGATCGAGGCGCAGCGACCGGCCATTTCGGCCGAACCCGGAGGCAGAGCAGCGCCGTTGGGGCCCATTACCGGTTGGGCGCCGATCGCGCCAATCGCACCGGTCGCCACCAGAATGTAGAAGATGGTGCAGATGCCCAGTGCACCGATCAGGCCGATCGGCACGTTGCGCTGCGGGTTCTTGGTTTCCTCCGCTGCGGTGGAAACCGCATCGAAACCGACATAGGCGAAGAAGATCGAAGCCGCCGCGCCGAACACGCCGGCGCCGCCGGTCGGCATGAGCGGGGCGAAGTTGTCGCTGTTGAGCACCGGAATGGTGAGCGCGATAAAGGCAGTCAGCGCGACAATCTTGATCGCCACCAGCACCGCATTGACCCGGGCGCTTTCGGTCGTGCCGATCACCAGCAGCCAGGTCACCAAAGCGGTGATCAGGATTGCCGGAACGTTGACCCAGCCACCGACTTCAAGCGCGGTCTTGAGATCGTCGCTCATCGGGGCACCGAACAGGATGCGCACCTTCGCCATCAGGGCGTCAGCATTGCTGATTGCCGTCGGTATATGGACACCCAAACCATCCATCAGACCCACGGCGTGGTTCGACCAGCCCACAGCCACTGCACTGGCACCGACCGCATATTCGAGGATAAGCGCCCAGCCGACCATCCAGGCCAGCAATTCGCCGACCACCGCGTAAGTGTAAGTATAAGCCGAACCGGCCACAGGGACCATCGAGGCAAGTTCCGAATAGCACAGCGCGGCGACCGCGCAGACAAACCCGGCCACGATAAAGCTGAGCAGCATGCCGGGACCGGCTTTCTGCGCAGCTTCGGATGTCAGCACGAAGATCCCGGTGCCGATAACCGCGCCGATGCCAAGCATCGTCAGCTGGAAGGCCCCCAAGGATCGGTGAAGCGATTTCTTTTCCGCAGTTGCCAGAATAGCATCCCGCGCTTTGACCCGACCGAACATCTAGTCCACTAAACTTCTGACGAGCGCGAATGGCGCCCGAATGGTTGCTGGCGGGGAAGCTAGCGCCAAGCGGCACATTGGCAAGCGCAAATCCCCGCCCTTCCCCAGCCGCGCCGCCTCGGCTAAGGCACTGACATGTCCACGACCTTCCAGCTCGACACATCGACCAGCCGCGCGCATCCCACGCCCACTCCGCTGCGCCGGGTTACCATCCCGGCCATCCGCGAGCGCAAGGTGGATGGCGTGACTGCCGAGCCGGTGGTGATGCTGACCGCCTATACCGCGCGGCAGGCGCAGCTGCTGGATGAGCATTGCGA
>JBJTLY010000194.1:0-3060 GCA_046063275.1 Novosphingobium sp.
CGATCCGCCAGCCCGCCGCCTTTACCGGCATTTCCGGGATCAAGCCCACTTATGGCCGCTGCAGCCGCTGGGGCGTGGTGGCCTTTGCCTCCAGCCTCGATCAGGCCGGACCGATGGCCCGCGATGTGCGTGATTGCGCGATCATGCTGGAGGCGATGGCCGGCTTCGATCCCAAGGACGCGACCAGCCTCGACATGCCGGTGCCGCAGTGGGAAGCGGGCCTCAACCCGGACATGAAGGGCAAAAAAGTCGGCGTGCCGCGCGAATACCGGATGGACGGGATGGACGCCGATGTCGCCGCCAGCTGGGACCAGGGTATCGCCTGGCTCAAGGACGCCGGCGCCGAGATCGTCGAGGTCAGCCTGCCGCATACCAAGTACGCGCTGCCGGCCTACTACATCATCGCCCCGGCTGAAGCCTCGTCCAACCTCGCGCGCTATGATGGGGTGCGTTACGGCCTGCGCGAACTGCCCGACGGGGCGGGGTTGCAGGACATGTACGCGGCCACCCGCGCCGCCGGTTTCGGGGCCGAGGTCAAGCGCCGCATCCTGATCGGTACCTACGTGCTCTCGGCGGGCTTCTACGACGCCTATTACACCCAGGCCCAGAAGGTCCGCACGCTGATCGCGCGCGATTTCGCGCAAGCGTTCGAGCAATGCGACGTGATCCTTGCCCCCACCGCACCGACCGCCGCCTTCGGGCTCGGCGAAAAGAGCGACGATCCGCTCGCGATGTACCTCAACGACGTGTTCGCGGTGCCCGCTTCGCTTGCCGGGCTGCCCGCGATGTCGGTGCCCGCCGGTCTCAACCGCGAAGGCCTGCCGCTGGGGCTGCAGATCATCGGCCGCCCGTTCGATGAGCAAGGCGTGCTCAACGCCGGGCTGGCGATAGAAGCGCGCGCCGGCTTTGCCGCCCGGCCAGAGCGGTGGTGGTAGCAGCCGCTGCCGCGCGCGCCAATTATCAGCGCGACGGCTACCTGCTGCTGCCTGGTGCGATCCCGACCGACGTCTGCGCGAACCTGGCCTCCGCCATCGTCGAGCAATACCTGACCCTCAAGTCCGCTGGCAATCTGCCGGATGAGCCCGGCATTGCGGCGGGAAATCTCAACTTCATGGCCGGAGCGGAGGGATTGCCGCTCAGCGCCGCGCTCGAGGCTGCGGGAATACCGCAGATCGTCGAGCGACTGGCAGGCGTGCAATTGTCTGCGGGCGGCATAACCGGCAACCTCAATCTCCCCGGCAGCCGCCCGCAGGAGCTTCACACCGACAGCCGCCGCGATAACATGTTCATGATCGCCAACGTGATGCTGGTCGATTGCAGCCCGGAAAACGGTGCGCTCGAACTGGTCGAGTCGAGTCATGCCGAGCCGCTCGCCTACTGGCAGATGCGGCGTCAGCCCTGGCGGGATCGCGCCCGACAAATTAGTGCGCGGCAAGGCGACGTGCTGATCCGCCCATCGACGCTGTGGCACCGCGGGACAACCAATCCATCGGCAAAGCCGCGCCCGATGGCCGCGCAAATTTTTGCCTCCGAACCCGGCCTTGATTCGACGGCGCACAGCGGGCCGATCCGCTTCCGTGGGAACCGCTATTATGGCAGGTTTGCCCGGGTCAAAGAGGCACTGGCCATGCACCTCCCGGTGCTGGATGAGAGTCTGCGCCGTGCGCGTTCGATGCTGTTCGATCGGGGCGGACTTGGCTGAAGCGCCGCACCGCTTCACCGCGCTCGATTCGCTGCGCGGTGTCGCGGCGATGGGGGTGCTTCTGCACCACATGCCGGCCAGCAATGGCCTTGCCACCTTGCCAATCGCGCGAATGGGCAGCCTGTTCGTCGATTTCTTCTTCGTCCTGTCGGGCTTCGTGATCGCCTGTTCCTATGGCGACAAGCTCGCCGAGGGATTTCCGCTGAAGCGCTTTGCCGTGCTGCGGCTGGGGCGGATCTTGCCGGTACATCTGGTGATGATCGCGCTGTTTGCAGGTATGGAAGTGGCGGCTGCGCTGCTCGGTTCGGGCGGACTGAGCCTGCGCGCGCCATTCACCGGAACCCATTCGCCCGCGCACCTGTTTTCGGCGGCGTTCCTGCTCGATGGCTACGTCCCGTACCGCCAGAACGCGTTCAACGGGGTGACCTGGTCGATTTCGGTCGAGCTGTTTCTCTATGCGCTTGCCGCACTGGCCTGGCGCGGGCGCGGCGGGGTGTGGCTGCTGGCGGCTTGCGGGCTTGGTGCGCTGGTGCTGCACAGTCAGTGGATCAGCTTGCCGGTGCTGACCACTGACCTGCAGCGCGGGCTCACCGGGTTTGCCGCTGGCGCGCTGTGCTGGGAACTGTTCCGCCGCCATGGTAACAAGTCGCTACCCGCAGCGACCTTGCTTGAGGCGCTGTCACTCGCCGGGTTGTTCCTGTTCGTATGGTTTTCGGCGCAGATCGGCCGCACCGAATTGATTTTCCTCCCCGCTGCCGCCGTGGTGTTGGTCTTCGCCTGCCAGAGCGGGGCACTGAGCCGGTTGCTCGGCACGCGCTGGCCGGTGTGGCTGGGAGCGATCTCGTACAGTCTCTACATGACCCACGTGATGGTTCTGGGCCGCGCTGCCGATATAATGCTGCTTGCCGCACGCCTGACCGGCCGCCCGTTGGCAAGTTATGCTTACGTCGGCGAAGTGCCGATCAAGTCGATCGATCTGCCGCTGCTTCCGGCGCTGGCGGTGCAACTCGCGATCATCGGCGCGGCACTGCTGGTCGCACACTGGTGCTGGCGGCTGATCGAAGAACCGGCGCGGCAATGGTCGCGGCGTTACGCGGCCTCGCTCTAACCCCCTTTTCAGCGGCGCCATTGCGCCCTATCGGCAGGACTTATGGAAAACTATCGCATCCAGGGAGCCACGGGCGAGTGGGAGGTCGTGATCGGCCTAGAAGTCCACGCTCAGGTCACATCGAATTCAAAGCTGTTTTCAGGGGCCGCCACCGCATTCGGCGCCGCGCCCAACAGCCAGGTCAGCCTGGTCGATGCGGCAATGCCGGGGATGCTGCCGGTCCCCAACCGCGAATGCATCAGACAAGCAG
>JBJTLY010000195.1:0-2753 GCA_046063275.1 Novosphingobium sp.
CCTTCATCACAGCACCTCCCAGATGAGTCGCGATTTGCAACGCGAACCGTATTGCACCGCCGCGCGGGCGCGTATAGGCGGGCAAACGCCATGACCGACATTCCCAACACCCAGCCCGGCACCGCTTCGGACACCATCCTGCCTGCGCCCGACCGTCAGGTCTCGGTGCGCGAACTGTTCGGGATCGACATCGACATGATGGTCCCGGCCTTCTCCGAAGCTGACGAGCGCGTGCCCGATACCGACGGCAGCTATGTGTTCGATCCCGATACCACCTTGGCGATCCTCGCAGGCTTCGCCCACAACCGCCGCGTCATGGTGCAAGGCTATCACGGTACCGGCAAGTCAACCCACATCGAGCAGGTCGCCGCCCGGCTCAACTGGCCGTGCATCCGCATCAACCTCGATGCGCACATCAGCCGTATCGACCTGATCGGCCGCGATGCGATCGTGCTGCGCGATGGACTGCAGGTCACCGAATTTCGTGAGGGCTTGCTCCCCTGGGCGTTGCAGCATCCAGTAGCGCTGGTGTTCGACGAATACGACGCCGGTCGCCCGGACGTGATGTTCGTGATCCAGCGTGTGCTTGAAACTGAAGGCAAGCTGACCCTGCTCGATCAGAACCGCGTAATCCGGCCCAATCCCTTCTTCCGCCTGTTCGCCACCGCCAACACGGTGGGGCTGGGCGATACGAGCGGGCTGTACCACGGCACCCAGGCGATCAACCAGGGTCAGATGGATCGCTGGAACATTGTGGTCGGGCTGAACTATCTGCCCGCTGCGGTAGAAGCCGAAATCGTGCTGAGCAAGGGTGAGGGCGCTTCTGCCGAACTGGTTGGCCAGATGGTCAAGGTTGCCGACCTGACCCGACAGGGCTTCATCAACGGCGATATCAGCACGGTGATGAGCCCGCGCACGGTGATTACCTGGGCGCAGAACACCGCGATCTTCAAGGATCCCGGTTTCGCCTTCCGCCTGTCGTTCCTCAACAAGTGCGATGAGACAGAACGGATGCTCGTGGCGGAATACTACCAGCGTGTGTTCGGGACCGATCTGCCCGAAAGCGTGGTTGGCAAGTCATGATGCTCAAAGCGCTGGTGGCGGCGCTGCTCGCGCTTGGGGCAGGGCAGGCCGCGGTAGCGCCGCCCATTGCAACGCCGACCGAAGCGCCAAAAGGGGCGCTGCATTACTATCCGGTCGATATCGATGCAGCGAAGCTGTACGACGCAGCGCTGGCCAAAGCCAAGGCTGACAATGCCAAGGCGGTGATCGTGTTCGGCGCCGACTGGTGCCACGATAGCCGTTCGCTCGGCGAAGTGCTGAGCTCCGACGCGTTCAAGAATGAATTCGGCACACGTTTCGAAGTGACCTTCATCGACGTCGGCCGCCCGCAGACCGGCGAGGGCCGCAACCTCGAACTGGTCAAGCGGCTCGGGGTCAAGGATCTCAAGAGCACCCCGGCGATGTTCGTGCTGCGCGGCGACGGCAAGGTGCTCAACGGCAAGAAGGACGCGGTCAGCTGGCGCAATGCGCAAAGCCGCGGAACCGACAAGATCCTCGCCTGGTTCCGCGACTTCAAGAAAAACTAGGACTTATTCGCCTTCCCACCCGTCGAGCAGATCGCTGAACTCGTCGGCGTGCTCTTCTTCCTGCTCGAGGATATGGATCAACATCTTCTTGGTGGTGGTGTCGCGGTCGCCGACATAGTCGATCAGCTCGCGATAGGAATCGATCGCGATGCGCTCGGCGATCAGGTCTTCCTTGACCATGTCCTTAAGCGTTTTGCCTTCCTGATATTCGGCGTGGCTCAGCTTGGTCAGGTTGTCCGGGTTGAGATCGGGCGTGCCGCCCAGCTGGACGATGCGTTCGGCGAGCATCATGGCATGCGCCTGTTCGGCCTGTGCATGCTCGAGAAAGTGCGCCTTGATCGGTTCCGAAACCAGCCCGGTCGCGGTGTGATAATGGACCGTGTAGCGCAGCACGCAGACCCATTCGGTCGCCAGCGATTCCTGCAGCTTCTGGACGATCACTTCGCGGTCGGCGGGATAGGTCTTGGTAACCGCGCCGTCGTCGATGTTCTTGCGGGCCTGCGCTCGCAGGGTCTTGACGTCGGTGAAAGTCTGATCGGCTGGTTTCGCGGCGGTCGCCATGGCGCTGGTCCTCGTTAGAAAGGGAAACCGCACCCTCCAGCGCGGCTTCCCTTCAAACGATTTCCGCAGCGAGCGGTTCCCGCAGCGCCTGACTTAGGGAACGACCAGATACTTCTCGCCGGTGCGCCGCGCATTGTATTCGCTCACCGCTTCCTTGGTCAGCATGCCCTCAAGGCTGACTTCGGCCTTGTAATGGCTGGCAAAAGTGGTGGTCAGGTCCTTGGCGACTCGTGCCCGCATCCGCCCGACCACTTCCATTCCGGCCTTGGCCATGAACGGGGTGAGCAGCCATCCGGCGAGGTCCCAGGTCAGGCCGAATGCGCGGTTGAGGATCGTCGGCCCGAGGTCGAGCGCGCCGTAGATGTAGACCTTCTTGGCCTCGCTCGAGCCATAGCGGCTGAACGCGGCGCCGCGGCTTGCGGCGGCTTCCATCGCGGTGAGGATCTGCCCGGCGAGCGTGCCACCACCGATCGGATCGAACCCAATCATCGCCTTGGTTTCGGCGATCGCGTCGATCAGCTTGGGCATGAAGTCGGCGTCGGTCATATTGAGCACGTGGGTCGCGCCGAGGTCCCGGAGCAGCTTCACCTGCTCTTCGCTGCG
>JBJTLY010000196.1:0-4715 GCA_046063275.1 Novosphingobium sp.
CCCGACTGGGCCGATCTGGCCACCTCGGGATTGCCCGAACTGACCCGCCATCACCTCGCTCTGGCGGCGCCGAAGCGGTTGATTTGCTTCGGACGGCACGTTTCATCGCTGCTTGGCCACGATCCGGCGAAAAACCCTGAGAGTTTAACCACAATTACGCATAGCCATGGCGCAATCCCGGCGCTGATGGCTCCGGGGCTTGATGATTTGATGGGGCGGCCACGGATCAAGGCGCGGTTGTGGCAGGCACTGCTCGATTGGCAGCGCGGCTGAACCGGGCGAGACGGACGGGACTGAGCGACACGTGAAAGCAGGTTTGAACGCGCGCAATTTGGCGGTGCTGCTGGCTATGGCCGGGGCGGCACTGCCGCTGTGCGCGTCGGCCAACAGTGCTTCGGCCGAATATTTCGCCAGCCGCGCCAGCAATTCGTCGGTACCGGTGCTGCTGAGCCAGGATGACCGCGCCTATTATCGCGAGCTGTTTGCCGCAATCGAGGGCGGTAACTGGACCAAGGTCCAGACGATGTTTGCCACGCGCCCCGATGGTCCGCTCCATCAGGTCGCCCGCGCCGAATATTTCACCGCCGCCGGATCGCCCAAGATCGATACCGACACGCTGAGTGGCTGGCTGACCAATGCGGGGCTGCAGCTGCCCGAGGCCGAGCAGATCCGCACAATGGCGCAGAAGCGCGGCGCCACGGTGCTGCCCGATCTTCCCCAGCCGCGCAGCCTGGCCTCGCTCCCCAGCCGCGCGAAACGCATTCGCCCGCGCGAGACGAATGACGGCACCATGCCGGGTGCCGTGGCCGCCGCGATCAACAGCCAGATCAAGAATGATAGCCCGGCCGGGGCCAAGGCGCTGCTCGACGGGATCGACAGCCAGCTTTCGCAAGCCGCGCGCGCCGAGTGGCGCAGCAAGATCGCCTGGTCGTTCTACATCGAGAATGACGACATGTCGGCCTATGCCCTCGCCCAGACCGCACAGGCGGGGAGCGGACCGTGGGTGGCCGAGGGCTGGTGGATCGCCGGGCTTTCCGCCTGGCGCATGGACGATTGCACCGGCGCCGCCGATGCCTTTGCCCGCACCGCTACCCAATCCGAAAACGCCGAGCTGACCGCCGCCGCTTACTATTGGCAAAGCCGCGCGCTGGTCCGCTGCCGCTTGCCCGACCAGGCTTCCGCGCCGTTGCGCAAGGCTGCGCGGATGGACGAGACGCTGTACGGCATGCTGGCGATCGAACAGCTCGGCACTGCCGTTCCCAAGACGCATGAAGCGCCTGATTTCAGCCAGACTGATTGGCAGCAGCTGCGCGACGTGCCCAATGTCCGCACCGCGGTGATGCTGTCCGAAATCGGCGAGGACGCGCTGGCCGACGAAGTGCTGCGCCACCAGGCGCGGATCGGCGATCCGGCGCAGTACCAGCCGTTGTCGCGCCTCGCGCGCAGCATGGGCGTCCCCGCAACTCAGCTGTGGATGGCCTACAATGTGCCTTACGGCGGCCAGCCCGAGCCAGCTTCACGCTTCCCTACGCCGAAGTGGACCCCGGTGACCGGGTGGAAGGTCGATCCAGCGCTGGTCTATGCCCACACACTTCAGGAATCGGTATTCCGCACCGGTGCGACCAGCCAGACTGGAGCCAAGGGCCTGATGCAGATCATGCCTGCCGCCGCGCGCGATCATGCGGGTGAGCTCGGCGTGGCTGGCACAGCGCGCGATCTGACCAAGCCTGAGGTCAACCTCGCCTTTGGGCAGCAGCACCTGCAGATGCTGCGCGATTCGTCGGGCACGCAGGGTCTGCTGCCCAAGGTGATGGCGGCCTACAACGCGGGACTCGTGCCGATCACCCGCTGGAACACCGAGATCAAGGACAAGGGCGATCCGCTGTTGTGGATCGAAAGCGTTCCCTACTGGGAAACCCGCGGCTACGTGAACATCGTGATGCGCAATTACTGGATGTACGAGCGCCAGGCCGGTGGACCTTCGGATAGCCGTATGGCGCTGGCGCAGGGCATGTGGCCGACCTTCCCCAATATGAGCGGCAGTATGGCCGTGCGGATGCGGCCCGACGGTACGGTGCTGCGTGGCCGTTGATCCGAGCCGGACGTTCAAGCCGATCCGCATCGCGGTCCTGACCGTTTCCGATACCCGGACCTTCGCCGATGACACCTCGGGAGACCTGCTGGTCGAGCGGGTCAAGGCCGCCGGGCATAACCTGGCCGCCCGCGCGATCGAAAAGGACGATCCTGCAGCGATCGCCAGCCGGCTCAACACCTGGATCGACGAGCGGCTGGCCGACGCCATCGTTACCACCGGTGGTACCGGCCTGACCGGCCGCGACGTTACCCCCGAAGCACTCGACCGGATCAAAGACAAGGAGATCCCCGGCTTCGGCGAGCTGTTCCGCTGGGTCTCGTACCAGACCATCGGCACTTCGACCGTCCAGAGCCGCGCCTGCGCTGTGCTGGCACGCGGGGTCTATGTGTTCGCGCTGCCCGGATCGAACGGCGCGGTGAAGGACGGCTGGGACGCGATTTTGGCTGAGCAGCTCGATAGCCGCAACCGGCCGTGCAATTTTGTCGAGCTTATGCCGCGGCTGCGGGAAGCATAATCCTCCCCCATCGGGGGAGGGGGACCAGCGAAGCTGGTGGAGGGGTACAGGCAAGTGGTCCGGGCCTTTCGATACTGCGAACACGGCACGTACCCCTCCACCATCCTGCGGATGGTCCCCCTCCCCGTGCCGGGGAGGATTGAATTTTTGTTCCATTTATGTTCTATATTGGCAATGCCTGCCCTTCCCCCGACTCACGGCCGCGGAGCGCCATCCGCGCATGTCCCGCAACGCTTCGGGCTGAACGCGCGCGAGGCCGATCCGGACGGGCTCGATGAACGCGAGGCGATCGATGGCCCCACCCCAAAGCTGCGCACCACGGTAACCGAAGAACACGCCCGCACGATCATCAGCTTCAACCAATCGCCCGACATCCCGTTCGACCGCTCGATCAACGCTTACCGCGGCTGTGAGCATGCTGCGTCTATTGCTACGCACGGCCCACCCACGCCTATCACGACCTCTCGCCGGGGCTCGATTTCGAAACCAAACTGTTCGCCAAGCCCAACGCCGCCGTGCTGCTGCGCGAAACGCTGGCCAAGCCTGGCTACAAGCCCGCGCCAATCGCGATGGGAACCAACACCGATCCATACCAGCCGATCGAGGATCGTTATCGGATCACCCGCCAGGTGCTTGAAATTTGTCTTGAAACTCGCCACCCCGTTACAATCACCACGAAGAGTGCGCGAGTGACGCGCGATATTGACCTGCTTGAACAGCTTGCTGCGCTGGGTCTGGTGGCTGTCGGCGTGTCTGTGACCAGTCTTGACCCCCGCTTGTCCACCTTGCTTGAACCGCGCGCCTCGGCCCCGGCCAAGCGCCTCGAGGCGCTGCGGCAGTTGGTAGCAGCCGGCGTGCCGAGCCATGTTTCGGTCGCCCCGGTGATCCCTTCGATCACCGACGAGTACATCGAGGGCATCCTGCAGGAAGCTGCCGCGCGCGGGGTTCCATCCGCCAGCTGGATCATGCTGCGTCTGCCGCATGAGGTCGCCCCGCTGTTCCGCGAATGGCTCGATGCCCATTTCCCCGACCGCGCCGACAAGGTGATGCACACCGTTCAGGCGATGCGCCACGGCAAGGACAACGACCCCACCTTCTTCACCCGGATGAAGCCGCTCGGCACCTGGGCCGACCTGTTCCGCGCGCGCTTCCGCATCGCGACCAAGCGGCTCGGGATGAACGAGGACCGGCTTAGACTCGATTGCAGCAAGTTCATTAGGCCAAACCCGCATGGGCAATTACAACTGCTCTAGCTCTGCAACGAGGGGAACCTGTCATGGCCACCACACATCAACCGCACGCCCGCATCGAGCACCGCAAGAGCGAGGGGGTTGTTACCCGCAAGGCCGAGCATACCGGTTTCAACGGCTGGCTCGCGGTCAAGATCACCAACGTGGTCGGCACCATGTGGTGCGCCTACGCCTTCGCCGGGCTCGCGCTGATCAGCCTGCCCGCGGCGATCAAGGGCGGCACCGCCCCGCTTATCGCCTGGATCGCGCAAACCTTTCTGCAGCTCGTCCTGCTCTCGATCATCATGGTCGGGCAGAAGGTGGCAGCTGCGGCGTCCGACAAGCAGGCGTTCCAGACTTACAAGGATGCTGAGGCGCTGCTCGAGATCAGCGATGAAATGCACCGCCTGCTCAAGGTCAACACGGAGCTGACCGAGGACATTCACAAGCTGGTCGGCAAAAAAGCGAAGCCCTAGGTCCTGACGCTAGACTTCCGGCAGGTCGTCCGGAATCCAGTTCGGCTGGCGTTTCTCCATGAAGCTCTTCATCCCCTCGCGCACTTCGGTGCCATAGGCGAGGCTGGCGAACATCGTCTCGTAGTCGATGGCGGCGTATTGCTGGTTGAGCATTCGCTTCACATGGGCGCGCGCCTCGGGGGCCGTCTTGAGCACTTCAACTGCCGCCTTGAGCGCCTCCGCCCGCAACTGATCATGCGGGACGATGCGGCTGATCAGGCCGATACGGTGCGCTTCGGCAGCGTCGATAGACCTGGCGGATAGAAGCAGGTCGCGCGCCTGGGCCATGCCGACATGGGTCGGCAGCACGGCAGCATAGGTCGCATCGACAATGCCGCGCAGCAGTTCCGGAACCCGGAAGG
>JBJTLY010000197.1:0-3365 GCA_046063275.1 Novosphingobium sp.
GCCCGAACTTGTTCGACAGCGCCATCAGCGTGACCCCGCGGATGCGCGACTGGACGTTTTCCTCGGTTATATCGACGTTGATGTCGGCGAAGGTGCCTTCGAGCATCTGGTCGAAGGCATCGACTGCGGGGCTGATCGGGATCGTATCGTACCGGCAGCCGATCATCTTCGCGCATTGGGTGGCGAGATCGAGGCTCAGCTGGCTGGTGAAGCGGCTCGGCAGCATGACCGACCAGACCCGCTCGGGCCCGAGCGCGTCGGCGGCAATCGCGGCGCAGATCGCAGAGTCGATCCCGCCCGACAGGCCGAGCACCACCCCGGGGAAACGGTTGCGGTCGACATAGTCGCGCAGCGCCAGCACCATCGCGCAGTAGATGTCTTCGGGATGGTCGGCAAGGCGGGCTAGTTCGCCTTGGTCGCAGCGCCAACCTGTCGCAGTGCGGGTCCAGCGGGTGGTGACCTGCTGTTCTTCCCAATCGGTCATCTGTACCGCCAGGCTGCCGTCGCCGTTGACCACGAAGCTGGCCCCGTCGAACACCAGTTCGTCCTGCCCGCCAACGCGGTTGAGGTAGGCGAGCGGCAGCCCGGTATCGACTGCGCGGCGCTTTGCCACTCCGTCGATGCGCAGTGTGTCCTTGTCGATCTCGTAAGGGCTGCCGTTGATGCAGATGAACAGTTCGGCGCCAAAGTCGGCGAGGTGCCGACACACGTCGGGGTGCCAGATATCCTCGCAGATCGGCAGCCCGATCATCACCCCCTTGAACACAATCGGTTCCGGCAGCGGACCGGGCTGGAACAGGCGAACCTAGTCGAAGGTGCCATAGTTCGGAAGTTCGTGCTTGAGCCGGATCGCGGCGACCTTGCCCAGGTCAAGCAGCGCGATCCCGTTGTGCAGCGCGCCGTCGATCACGAAGATCGAGCCGACCAGCATCGCCGGACCGCCATCCAAGGTGACTCTGGCCATCGCTTCCAGCTCGGCAGCGGCGCGCTCGACCAAGGCAGGCTTGAGCACCAGGTCTTCGGCCGGATAACCGATCAGCTGCATCTCGGGAAAGACGATCAGGTCCGCCCCCCGCGCCCGCTCGCGCGCGGCGAGCATTGCCTTGGCGTTCCCGGCAATATCGCCGACCGACTGGTTGAGCTGGGCGAGGGTGATGGAGAGTGTATCGACCATGAGTGCTTCCCTAAGGCGCGGAGACGCGTTAGCCAATGCACATGATAGACCCTGCCAAGTTCGACGCTGCTGTCGCCTCCGCCCAGATCCCCGGTGCTGTCGGGATGATCGTCGATCCAGATGGTGTGCGTTTCGCTCGCGCGGTGGGTGAGGCCGATGCGACCACGCATGCGCCAATGCGTGAGGATACGCTGTTCCAGATCGCCTCGATGACCAAGGCGGTCACCTCGGTTGCGGCGATGCAGCTGGTCGAGCAGGGTCGGCTTAGCCTTGATGCGGATATCGGCGCGGTGCTCCCCGATCTCGCCAATCCGCAGGTGCTTACCGGAATTGCAGAAGGCAAACCACAGCTCCGCCCGGCCAATGGACCGATCACCCTGCGCCACTTGCTCACGCACACTGCCGGTCTCGGCTATTTCTTCATCCATCCCGAAGTGCTCGGCTGGTTTGCTGCCACGGGCATGCCCGAACCTGGCTCGCTCGCGTCAATCAAGATGCCGCTGATGTTTGATCCCGGTGAGAGCTGGGAATATTCGGTCGCCACCGACTGGGTCGGGCAGGCGGTCGAGGCGGTGACCGGGCAGACGCTCGGCGACTATTTCGCCGAGCATGTCACCGGGCCTCTCGGCATGAACGCCACCGCATTCCGGGCCGAAATGCCCGCCGATGCCGCGAAGGTCCATGTTCGCGCGCCGGATGGCGGCTGGACGATCAACCCGGCGGTCCTGGGCGGCGGCGAGTTCCACATGGGCGGCGGCGGGCTCTCCTCTACCGCCGGCGACTACGCTCGCTTCGTGCAGATGCTGCTGCGCGGCGGCGAGCTAGATGGAACCCGCATTCTCAAAGCTGAAACCATCGCCGAGATGACCCGCAACCAGGTCGCGCCGCTGCGGGCGGGCAAGATGGGCAGCGCCATGCCCGAACTGGCCGGCCCCTACGACACCTTCCCCGACCAGCACACCGGCTGGGGCCTGGGCTTCCTGATCAATCCCGAACAAGGTCCGCACGGCCGCTCACCCGGCAGCCTCGCCTGGGCGGGGATTTTCAACTCGTACTACTGGTTCGATCCGGCCAAACAGGTGGGCGGAGTGTTCATGAGCCAGATGGCCCCGTTCGGCGATCCCGGGGCGCTGGCCGCATTCGGCGCGCTCGAAGAGCTGGCCTACGCCTGAGTTTCCACCGGGTTCCATAATTTGCCGGGAAAAACCGCACGGTCTGTCGTGCCGCCTCTTCGCATCGTGAAGCACGCGCACTATCTCCCGGGTGACACATGACCCTGCACCTGCGCCGCGACGAAACCATCTCCCTTGGCCAGACCCTGCGAACCCGCCGCCCCGCGCGGCGGCGCTGGGTACTGGCGCTCGGCTTTGCCATGCTGGGCTACTTGGGATTGGCCCTCACCAAACCGAGCGTAATTCCCGGAGCGCGCCTGCTCCAGACCATCCCGCAGGCTTTCGCGCGGTCTCCCGCCGCGCCGGTGCGCTGCGCCCAGCGGCCTGCCGAACTCCAACGTGACCTTACTCAGATCGCGCAGAATTTCGACGGCAAGGTCGGGATCGCGGTGACGCAGGCCGGGTGCGACTGGACGGTTGGAGAGCGGCTCGATCAATACTTCCCGCAGCAAAGCGTCTCGAAACTGTGGGTCGCAATCAGCACGCTCGACGCGGTCGATCGCGGCAAGCTCAGCCTCACAGAGCCGATCACGCTGCGTCCCGAGGATCAGGTGGTGTTCAACCAACCACTGCGCTGGACGGTGCTCAAGCAGGGATCGCTGACCCTGCCCGCCGAGCAGTTGATGACCGACGCGCTGTCGCTTTCGGACAACATGGCCAACGACAAGCTGCTGTGGCGCGTCGGCGGTCCCGATCACGTCCGCGCGGTGCTCGCCCAGCGTGGCATCACCGGCATCCGCTTCGGCCCGGGTGAGCGCTTGCTGCAGAGCCACATCGCGGGGCTCTCCTGGACCCCCGATCTGGCCACGGGCTACAAGTTCGAGGAAGAGCGGGCCAAGCTACCGATCGGGCTGCGCAAGAACCTGCTTGCCGCCTACATCGCCGATCCGCTCGACGGGGCGACCCCGGCGGGGATCGTCGGAGCGCTGGGCAAGCTCGCACGCGGGCAGTTGCTTTCGCCAGAATCGACCGATGTCCTGCTCGGCATCATGCAGCATTCGAAAAGCGGGCCGATGCGG
>JBJTLY010000198.1:0-10418 GCA_046063275.1 Novosphingobium sp.
CCTCAAGTCCTACATCGACGGGAAGTGGGCCGCGCCGGCCAGCTCGACTGCAACGATCGATGCGATCAATCCGGCGACCGAAGAGGCCTGCGCGCGCGTCGCGATCTGCGGCCCTGACGATGCCGACCGCGCGGTGCGGGCCGCACGTGCGGCCTTCGATGGCTGGGCACAGACCCCACTCGAGCAGCGGCTTGCCTTGGTCGAGAAACTGATCGCGGTGTTTGAAGCGCGCTATGACGAGATGGTCACCGCGATCAGCACCGAAATGGGCGCACCGTACGATCTCAGCCACGATGCCCAGGCCGAAAGCGGCCCAGGCCATCTCTGGGCAACCGTCCGCGCGGCGCGCGAGATGGAGTGGGACTACGACGTGGGCGAGGACGGCATCGTCACGCACGAGCCGATCGGCGTCTGCGTGCTGATCACGCCGTGGAACTGGCCGATCAACCAGATCGTCTGCAAGGTTGGGCCGGCACTTGTTGCCGGTTGCACCATGGTGCTCAAGCCGAGCGAGATCGCGCCGCTTTCCGCGCAGCTATTTGCGGAAATGATCGACGAGGCGGGTTTCCCCAAGGGCGTGTTCAATATGGTCCACGGCACCGGGGCCGCGATCGGTGAGGCGCTGACCGGCCATCCGGAGGTCGACATGATCTCGTTCACCGGATCGACCCGCGCCGGGGTCCAGATCGCCAAGGTCGCGGCCGAAACTGTCAAACGCGTGGCGCAGGAACTGGGCGGCAAGTCGGCCAATGTTGTCTTCGCCGATGCCGGGCTGGAAGCGGCGGTCACCCGCGGGGTCTTGCACTGCTTCAACAACACCGGCCAGAGCTGCAATGCGCCCACCCGGATGCTGGTCGAACAATCGGTTTACGACGAAGCCGTGGCGATCGCCGCCCGCGTTGCGCAGGAAACGGCGCTCGGCGATCCCAGGGCCAAGGGCGATCATCTCGGCCCGGTGGTCAGCAAGGCGCATTTCGACAAAATCCAGGGCCTGATCCAGGCGGGGATTGATGAAGGTGCGCGGCTCGTCGCGGGCGGTACCGGCCGCGCCGACGGCTTCGATCGCGGCTACTATGTGAAGCCAACGATCTTCGCCGGGGTTCACAACAAGATGACCATCGCGCAGGAGGAAGTGTTCGGTCCGGTGCTGGTGATGATCCCCTTCGCCGACGAGGCCGAAGCGATTCAAATCGCCAACGACAGCCCTTATGGCCTCTACGCCTATGTTCAGACCGGCGACCTCGAGCGGGCGCGGCGCATTGCGCGCCAGATGCGCGCGGGCGGGGTCAGCATCAACGGTACCAGCCAGGATTACATGGCGCCGTTCGGCGGCTACAAGCAATCGGGCAACGGCCGCGAATACGGCAAGTTCGGGCTGCACGATTTCCTCGAGATCAAATCGATCAGCGGGTTCCGCGCGCCGTGAAGCTGGCCGGCATCCAGACCTTCGTGGTCGGCAATCCGCCGCCGCACTTTGGCGGGCGCTATTTCGTGTTCGTCAAGCTGACCACTGCTTGCGGGATCAGCGGTCTGGGCGAGGCCTATTGCGTGCCGTTCGATCCGCATCTCGTGGCGAAAATGATCGAGGATGTCTACGCGCGCTATGCCGAGGGGCGCGATCCGCACGACATCGAGGCGCTGTGGCGGCGGGTCTATTCGAGCGGCTTTACCCAGCATCCGGATCTGACCATGATGGGCGTGCTCAGCGCGCTGGAAATGGCCTGCTGGGACATCGTCGGCAAGGCAGCGAACCAGCCGGTCTACAAGCTGCTGGGCGGGCAGGTGCACGAACGGCTCCGCGCCTACACTTACATCTATCCGCGGCCGGGCGACCAGAGCGACGTCTACCACGATCCCGATCTGGCGGCGGTGCGCGCGGCGGAATATCTGGCGCAGGGCTTCACCGCGCTGAAGTTCGATCCGGCCGGACCCTATTCGGCGTTCGACGGTCGCCAGCTGTCGCTCGATGCGCTTGAATTGAGCGAGCGCTTTGCCCGGCAATTGCGCGAAGCCGTGGGCACCAAGGCCGATCTCTTGTTCGGCACCCACGGCCAGATGACCGCTGCCGGGGCAATCCGACTCGCGAAGCGGCTGGAGCCTTATGACCCGCTGTGGCTTGAAGAACCGGTCCCGCCCGATGCGCCCGAAGAAATGGCCAAGGTCGCCCGGGCCACCAGCATTCCGATCGCCACGGGTGAGCGGCTGGCGACCAAGTACGATTTCGCCCGGCTGCTGCAGGCCGGTAGCGCGGCAATCTTCCAGATGAACCTGGGCCGGGTTGGCGGCTTGCTTGAAGCGAAGAAGATCGCCGGGATGGCCGAGGTGCATCATGTCCAGATCGCGCCACATCTCTATTGCGGACCAGTGGTCGGCGCGGCCAACGTCCAGCTGGCGACCTGCTCGCCCAATTTCCTGATCCTCGAAAGCATCGAGAGCTGGGGCGGCTTCCACAGCGAGATCCTCAAGACCCCGATGCAGTTCGAACAAGGCCACGTCATCCCGCCGACATTGCCGGGGCTGGGGGTTGAATTGGACGAGGCGGTCGCACTCGCCAACCCCTACACCGGCACGATGCTGCATCTGGAAATGACCCAAAGCCCGGTCCGCTGATGGACACGTTCGACTATGTGATCGTCGGAGCCGGAACCGCTGGATGTGTGCTGGCGAGCCGATTGACCGAGGACGGCAAGACCACCGTGCTGCTGCTGGAAGCAGGAGGCAGCGACCTGTCGATCTGGATCCAGATGCCGATCGGCTATGGCCGGACCTTCTTCGACCGCCGGATCAACTGGATGTACGATACCGAGCCGGTCGCCGCGCTCGGCGGGCGGCGCAGCTATTGGCCACGCGGCAAGGTGGTCGGCGGTTCGGGGTCGATCAACGCCATGGTCTATGTTCGCGGCCAGCCGCACGACTACGAGGACTGGAAAGCGCTGGGCAATCCCGGCTGGGGCTGGGACGATGTCCTGCCGTACTTCAAGAAGTCTGAGGATTTTGATCGGCACAGCGCGTTCCACGGCCGGGGCGGCCCGCAGCATGTGACCGACATTACCCCGCATGTGCATCCGGTCTGCCACAGCTTTATCGAGGCCGCCGGTGCGCTCGGTTTCCCGCCGACCAGCGATTTCAATGGCAACCAGCCCGAAGGCGTGGGGTTCTACCACATCAACACCCGCGGCGGCTGGCGCGCCTCGACCGCCAATGCCTTCCTCCATCCGGCCCGCAAGCGCCCCAACCTGACGCTGCGCACCCGGGCACTTGCCAGCCGCGTGCTGTTCGAAGGCACACGTGCGGTCGGCGTCGAATACACCGCGCGCGGCAAGGTGAGCCAGGTGGGGGCGCGGCGCGAAGTGATCCTCAGCGGCGGCGCGATCAACTCGCCTCAATTGCTCATGCTCTCGGGCATCGGCGATCCGGATCAGCTCAAAGCTCTGGGAATTGACGTAGTTGTTCCGGCCAAGGCCGTCGGGCGCAACTTGCAGGATCACCTTGCGGTCTCTTATTTCTACAAGACCCGCACCGCGACGCTCAACGACGTGCTCTATCCCGCGCTCGGCAAGGCCAGGGCAGGGCTGCGCTACATGTTCGATCGCGCCGGGCCTTTGTCGCTCAGCGTCAATCAGAGTGGCGGCTTTGTCCGCAGCAGTCCGGACCAACCGCACCCCAATCTGCAGCTCTATTTCAGCCCGGTGAGCTACACCAAGACGCCGCTGTCCGAGCGCAAGCTGCTCAATCCCGATCCGTTTTCCGCCTTCCTGCTGTCACACAATCCGTGCCGGCCGACGAGCCGAGGGCATCTCGAACTGGCCTCGGCGGATCCCGCAGCGCATCCCTTGATCCACCCCAATTACCTCGCGACCCAGCACGATATCGAGGATGTGCTCGCCGGTAACCGGCTGCTCCGCCAGATCGCGCGGGCCGCGCCGCTCTCGGATATCATCACCGAAGAGCTTGTGCCGGGCGGCGCAGTCGAAGGTGATGACGCGCAGCTCGAGGATTTTCGGAGCCGCGCCGACACGGTCTATCACCCGACCTCGACCTGCATGATGGGTGCTGACGCGCGCACCGCGGTGGTCGATGCGCGGCTGCGCGTCCACGGGGTGCAAGGCTTGCGCGTGATCGATGCCTCGGTGTTCCCGACAATCACTTCGGGAAATACCAACGCTCCGACGGTGATGGTCGCGGAAAAAGGCGCCGCCATGCTCCGCGAAGACGCGTAAATTTAATTTACCGATAGCTTTTCGGCCTGCTAACCTCCGCGAGACGATTCAGCTCGGGGGAGGTGCGAAGTGTCAGGCAAGATCGAACTCAGGCGGTTGCCGCCACTGAAGGCACTCAAGGGCTTTGAAGCGGCGACGCGGCACCAGAGCATCCGCGATGCCGCCGCCGAATTGTGCCTCACGCATCCCGCGATCAGCCACCAGGTGCAACTGATCGAGGAGGCGCTGGGTGTGACCCTGTTCGCGCAGGAAGGCCGCCATATCGTTTCGACCGAGGAGGGGCGGGTGCTCTATCCTTATGTCCGCAGCGCGTTTGAATCGCTGCTCGAAGGGGTTGAGGCGGTCCACCGCCACGCGCTCGACAAGCCGCTGCGGGTGCAGACCTATGTCACCGCCTCGATCCGCTGGCTGGCGCGGCGCGTCCCGCAATTCCTCCACGCGCATCCCCAGATCAAGCTGACGCTCAGCACCTGCGCGGTCGAATGGGAGTTCGACGATGTCCATGCCGACGTCGGGCTGGTCTATTGCGAGACCGTGCCCGATCCGGCCAAGTTCCACTGGATGCCGCTATTCGACTACGCGCTGTTCCCGGTGTGCAGCCCCGAATTCCTCGCCCGGATGCCACCGAATTCCGGCCTTGCCGAGCTGATGCGGCAGCCGCTGGTGGCGATCTATACCGAGGTGCAGAACTGGGACAGCTGGTTCACCTCGGCCGGGGCCCAGTTTGAGCCCGAAGTGCCTTACCTGATGGTCGATACCCTGGCGGTCGCGCTCGAAATGGCGCTCAACGGTGAAGGTGTGGCCTTGGTCAACGGCCCGTTCGTCGATCAGGATCTGGCGGCGGGGCGGCTGGTCAAGCCTTCCGATCATGTCGAGATCTGCCCGGGATCGTGGGGCCTGATCTGCCGCAAGGACATGAAGGAAAACCTGCGGATCCGCACCTTTATGGACTGGATGGCGGACCACGTCGCCAATCCGGCCTGACAATTACCGCTTGGGGACAACCTCGTACCCGGGCTCTTCGGGTTCGTCATCGACCATCTGGTCGGGGAACCCGGTCCCCAGCACCTTGATGCCAAGCGGCTCTTCATAACGGCGGATGATGTTGGGCGAATGTTCGCGGCTTCCGTAGTTCTGCTCGGCCTCCTTGAACAGCCGGACGATCAGCGGCGACATTTCGACGGGTACGCCGGCTTCGTGCGCAATCTTGTCGAACAGCCCGATGTCCTTGCTGACCAGGTCCATCGTGAAGTTTATGTCGCGGCTGCCGTTGAGGATCACCTGGCTTTCGGTTTCATGGACAAAGCTGTTGCCCGACGAAATGCGGATCGCCTCGTAAGTGGTGTTCATGTCCAGCCCGATCGCCTTGCAGGTGGTCAACGCCTCGGCCAGCGCGACCAGATGCACGGTGCACAGGTAGTTGGTCATGACCTTGAGCTGCGACGCGGTGCCGAGCTCTCCGGTGTGGAGAATGCGGCGGCCCATCGTGGTCAGCACCGGCAGTACCGTTTCAAAGGCCGCGCGCGGTCCGCCTGCGAAAATCGCGATATTGCCGGTATCGGCGCGGTGACAGCCGCCCGAAACCGGGCATTCGATGAACATCGCGCCGCGTGCCTCAACCAAGGCGCCAAGCCGGATCACTTCGGAATAGTCGGTCGTGCTCATTTCCAGCCAGACCTGGCCGGGGCGCATCACCGCAAGGAAGCCGTCCTCACCTTCGGCCACGGCAGAACTGGCCGCCGGGGAGGGCAGGCAGGTGACGATCAGATCGACCGTTTCGCCAAGTTCCCGGGGCGACGCCGCCGATTTCGCACCGCGCCCGACATATTCGCGGACGAGAATATCGTCGAGATCGCGCACGGTAACATCATGGCCATTGCGAATGAGGCTGCCAGCGAGCTTGCCGCCGACATTGCCAAGGCCAATAAATCCAATTTTCATAATGACTTCCCGCGTGCTTCAGGCACCTCTGCAGCCATGGTTAGAGCCACGCGGCGGACCAGCCACAAATGAGAATTTTTCGATTACAGCTAAATTTTTTGAACACGGAATGCGGCGGCTCGATCTCCATCAACCCGAAAATTTTTTGAACCAATGACGCCGAATTGCACATTTGTCCTTCGCCCCTGACACGCCCTAGAATTGGCCTCAAAATGCTCCGGGAGTGAGATCTATTTCAATGCAGACACAGGCGCGCGTAGTCATCATCGGCGGCGGGATCATGGGCGCCAGTCTGCTCTATCATCTGGCCGAGCTGGGCTGGACCGATTGCCTGCTGATCGAGAAAGACGAGCTCACCTCGGGCTCTACCTGGCATGCCGCCGGGCAATGCCCCAGCATCACCGGCAGCTTCAACCTCGCCAAGATCCACGCCTACAGCAACGAGCTTTACCCCCGGCTGGAAGAGCTGACCGGGCAATATGTCAGCTGGCACAAATCGGGCGGGATACGCTTTGCCACCAACGAGCGCGAGCTGGCCTGGTTCAAGTACATCCATGGCTTTTCGAAGATCATCGGCTTTGACATGGAGATCATCCCGCCGGAGGAAGTGCGCCGGATCAATCCCTTCGTCACCACTGATGGGGTGATCGCCGGGGCGTACACCACCGGCGATGGCCACGCCGATCCTTCGGGCATCTGCAATGCCCTGGCGATCGGGGCCAAGGCGATGGGGGCGACGATCAGCCTTCGCAACCGCGTCACCGGGCTGACCCAGCTGCCCAGCGGCGAATGGGATGTCGCCACCGAACTGGGCACTGTCCGGGCCAGCATGGTGGTCAACGCGGCGGGTTGTTATGCACGGCAGGTTGCGCAGATGGCCGGGATCGACATCCCTGTTACCAACATGGAACACCACTACATCGTCACCGATCCGATCCCGGCCTTTGTCGATCGCGACGAGGAAATCCCGGTGATGCGCTGCCCCTATGTTTCGGGCTATTTCCGCCAGGAGCAGAAGAGCGGGCTGATCGGGGTATACGAGAATTTGGGGCTGGCCGAAGCCTGGGCGCCCAAGGGCATGCCCGAATGGGAATCGACCAGCGAGCTGTTCATCGACGATCTCGACCGGATCTCAAAATGGCTTGAACGCGCGATCGAGCGCATGCCGGTGTTCGGCGAGGTCGGCATTCGCCGGATCGTCAACGGAGCGATTCCGCACACCCCTGATGGCGGGCCGCTGCTTGGCCCGGCGGCGGGCCTCACCAATTTTTGGCAGTGCTGCGGCACCTCGTTCGGGATTGCGCAGGGCGGCGGCTCGGGCAAGTACCTCGCGCAGTCGATGGTCTACGGCGATACCGACATCAACATGGCCGAGTTCGATCCGCGCCGCTACGGGCCCTTCGCCGATGAAGCCTACAGCCGCGCCAAGGTTTTTCTCGATTATCGCATGACCTTCACCACCCGTCCGCCGGGCGAGGAAGAGCCCGACGGCCGCCCGCAGAAGATCAGCCCGCTCTACGGCCGTCTGCTCGCGGCAGGCGCGGTCTATGGCGAAACCTATGGCTGGGAACGGCCGAAGTGGTTCTCGCTCGATGGCCGCAATGAAGAGGCCGGATACCACCGCACCAATGTGTTTGAAGTGGTCGCCGCCGAAGTGAAGGCGGTCGAGGAGCGGGTCGGGGTGCTCGATCTCTCGGGCTTCGCCAAATACGAGGTCACCGGCCCCGACGCCGAAGCGTTCCTCAATCGCATCTGCGCCAACCGCATGCCCAAGAAGCAGGGCGGGATTGGTCTGGTCCATCCGCTCTCGCGGCTGGGGCGCATTTATGGCGAGATGACCGTGACGCGGATGGCCGACGATCACTTCTATTGCCTCTCCGCCGCTGCTGCCGAGCAACGCGACGAGGATCACTTGCGGCAAAGCAAGCTGCCGCATGAGGACGTGACGATCGCCAATGTCACCATGGACCGCGGCGTGCTGGTGCTGAGCGGACCGCGCTCGCGCGATGTGCTAGCCAAACTGACCGATGCGGACCTGTCAAACGATGGATTTCGCTGGTTGAGCGGGCAGGACATCATGATCGCCGGGCTGCCGGTGCGCGCGCTGCGGGTGTCCTATGTCGGCGAACTCGGCTGGGAACTGCATCCGGCGATGGACGATCTGGCTAAGCTCTACGACGCCGTCTGGTCGGCCGGGCAGGATTACGGAATCGCCAATTACGGGCTCTATGCGATCAATACGATGCGGATGGAAAAGGGCTACAAAGCCTGGGGCAGCGAACTGACCAACGAACTAACCATGATCGAAGCCGGAATGGACCGCTTCATCCAGTTCAAGAAGGATGATTTCGTCGGCAAGCAGGCCACGCTCGACGCGCCAGACCGCTTCCGGATTGTCTATGGTGAGGTTGCCGCGACCAATGTCGATGTGCGCGGCGCAGAGCCGTGCTTGGTTGGCGATGCCTGCATCGGTTTGACCACGTCGGGCGGATATGGCCACCGCACCGGCAAGAGCCTGTTCTTTGCCTGTGTTCCCAATGACAGTGCCGCGCCCGGCAGCGAGTTCGAGATCATGCTGCAGGGGGAACGCCGCATGGCTCGGGTGCTCGAACATCCGGCCTACGACCCTGACAACGCCAAGATGAAGGTCTGATCGCGTGGCTGCTGACCTTCCCCGCAAGGCCCGCGTCGTCATTATCGGCGGCGGGGTGATCGGCTGCTCGATTGCCTATCACCTGACCAAGATCGGTTGGCAGGACGTGGTCCTGCTCGAACGCAAGCAATTGACCAGCGGCACCACCTGGCACGCCGCCGGGCTTGTCGGTCAGCTGCGGCCCTCGATCAACATGACCAAGCTCGCCAAATATACCGGTGAGCTGTACCGCCGGCTGGAAGCGGAGACCGGGCAGGCGACCGGCTACCGCCAGTGCGGCTCGATCTCGATGGCGACCAATATGGAGCGCTTCGAGGAGCTCAAACGCAGCGCCTCGATGGCCAAAGTGTTCGACCTGCCGGTTCATGTCGTGACCCCGCAGGAGATCAAGGACCTCGCCGGGATCGTCAACGTCGATGATGTCGTCGGCGGAATTCACATTCCCAGCGACGGCTATGCCAATGCCGTCGATATCACGATGGCACTAGCCAAGGGCGCACGCAGCGGCGGGGCGCGGATCTTCGAGAATACCAAGGTCACCCGCATCCGTCATGACGGCACCCGCGCCACCGGGGTCGAGACCGCCGAAGGTCCGATCGATGCCGACTATGTGGTGATCTGCGGCGGCATGTGGACCCGCGATCTGGCCGCCAGCGTCGGCGTGACCACGCCGCTTCACGCCTGCGAGCATTATTACGTGCTGTTCGAAGGCGTCGAGGGGATCGATCCGAGCCTGCCGGTGCTGCGGGACTACGATTATTGCGGCTATTACAAGTACGATGCCGGCAAGCTGCTGGTCGGCGCGTTCGAACCCAATGCCCGGCCATGGGGCATGGACGGCATTTCCGAAGACTTCTGCTTCGATGAGATCGCCGGTAGTTTCGAACACTTCGAACCGTTGTTGGTCGATGCGATGCGCCGCGTGCCCGCGCTCGAGAATGCGGGCATCCTCAAATTCTTCTGCGGCCCCGAGAGCTTCACCCCCGATGTGCGCTATCATCTTGGCGAAAGCGCGGAACTGAAGGGCTGCTTCATCGCCGCCGGGCTCAATTCGATCGGGCTGCAATCGGCCGGCGGCGTGGGCAAGGTCATGGCCGAATGGATCCGCGACGGCAAACCGCCCGCAGACCTGTGGACTGTCGACGTGCGCCGCAACATGCCGTTCCAGATCAACCGCAAGTATCTGGCCGAGCGGGTCAGCGAGAGCCTGGGGCTGCTTTACGCGGCGCATTACCCCTTCAAGCAATACGAGACCGCGCGCGGGGTGCGCAAATCGGTGATCCATGACCGGCTGGCTGCAGCGGGCGCCTGCTTTGGCGAGGCCTTTGGCTGGGAACGCGCCAACTGGTATGGAGAGCCGGGCTCTGCCCCGAAATACGAATATTCATACGGCCGCCAGAACTGGTTCAAGAACAGCGCAGCCGAATGCAAGGCCGTGCGCGAGGCAGTGGGCCTGTTCGACCAGTCGAGCTTCGCCAAGTTCCGCCTCGAAGGCCGCGATGCCTGCGCCGTGCTCAATCGGGTCTCCGCCAACGAAGTCGACGTTGCGCCGGGACGGATGGTCTATACCCAGTGGCTCAACGAGCACGGCGGGATCGAGGCCG
>JBJTLY010000199.1:0-14334 GCA_046063275.1 Novosphingobium sp.
ACAGTTCAGCGACGGCGAACTGCGCGGCGAAATGATGACCAAGGAAGCCGGCGGAATCACCAAGATCTTCAGCTCGGGCACGTCCTACGACCCGGACAAGATGGCGTTCGACCAGCAGAAGCTGCGCCAGTTCTACCTGACCAAGGGCTATGCCGATTTCCGCATCGTTTCGGCCGTGGCGGAACTGACCCCCGACAAGCGCGACTTCATCCTGACCTACGTGGTCGAGGAAGGCCCGCGCTACAAGTTCGGCGACGTCAAGGTGCAGAGCCAGCTGCGCGATTTCGACGAAACCCGCCTGGCCCAGACCCTGCCGATGAAGAAGGGCGACTGGTACGACGCCAAGCAGGTCGAAGACACGATCGAGCAGCTCAACACCACGCTCGGCGCATTCGGTTACGCCTTTGCCGACGTGCGGCCGGACTATTACCGCAGCAAGGAAGACCTCACCATGGGTCTGACTTTCAACATCGCCGAAGCCCCGCGCGTCTATGTCGAGAAGATCGACGTCAACGGCAACACGCTGACGCAGGACAAGGTGGTCCGCCGCGAGTTCCGCCTGGCGGAAGGGGACGCGTTCAACTCGCTGCAGGTCAAGCGTTCGACCGCGCGCATCAACTCGCTGGGATACTTCCAGGAAAAGTTCGAGGTTGAGCAGAAGCCAGGTTCTGCCCCCGACCGGATCATCCTCGAAGCCAATGTCGAGGAAAAGCCCACCGGGCAGCTCCAGCTGTCAGCAGGCTATTCAAGCCTTGAAAAGCTGATCTTCCAAGGCTCGATCGAACAGCGCAATTTCCGCGGCCGTGGCCAGACGATCGGGCTGAACCTTGCCTATTCGCAATATTCGAAGCAGGTCGATGTCAGCTTCACCGAACCTTATGTGTTCGACAAGAACGTCAGCCTGGGGGTCAACGTCTATCGGCGTGATCTCAACAGCTTCAATTACGCCAACCAGAACACGAACTACAAGCAGAACACGACCGGCTTCCAGGTCCGCGCCGGCATTCCGGTAACCGAATATATCTCGGCAGTCGCCAGCTACACCCTGAATTATGATGACGTAAACATCGATAAGGGCCAGTACTATTCGACCCGATCTGACGGCTCTTTCCAATGTGACCCGTTGCTGGCCGGTCGCTATCTGTGTGAAGCGCTGGGCAAGCGAACCAGTTCGATCCTTGGCGTAACGCTGATCTATGATTCGCTCGACAATCGGATCCACCCGGGGAACGGCAAGTCGATGTCGCTTTCGACCGAATTTGCCGGGCTCGGCGGGTCGGTCAAATATGGCCGGGTGCGCGCGAACTTTGCCGAGTACCACACATTCGGCAAGGGCTTCATTTTCTCGTTTCGTGCTGAAGGCGGTGCGATCGTTCCGTGGAGCGGTAACGGCGGGACTGGCCCCGGACCGGATGCGATTCGCCTGACCGACCGCTTCTATCTCGGCGAACCGCAGATTCGCGGTTTCGACATTCGCGGCGTCGGCCCCCGAATCCTGCGCTACCAGCTGGATGCCAATGGCGCACCGATAACCGATCGCAAGCAGGTCATCGATGATGCCCTGGGTGGACGGTATTATTACCTCGAACATTTCGAGCTTGAGATTCCGCTTGGCTCGGGCGCCAAGGAACTGGGCTTGCGTCCATCAATTTTCGTCGACGTCGGTTCCGTCTGGGGTGTGCGCACGCCGGTTCGTGAGCAGGTCAACCCTCCGGGCCAATTCATCAATTCGCGCGATTCGAGTGGCAATGCGCTTTACACCCAGATCGACGCAGCAAGTCTGGTTGGAACCGTATGCACTCCATCCGCTGTTTCGACCGTGACGGTTGCTACCAACAATGCGCCTCCTTCGTGCTACGGCGTGGCTACGCTTAGCAACACAGCCATCGGCCAGACTGTTCCACCCTTTCTCGAAAACTTCGTGGGCAATTCGCCCAAGCCGCGCATTTCGGTGGGTATCGGCGTCAACTGGAACTCGCCCTTCGGACCTTTCCGGATCGATTTTGCCAAGACTCTCCTCAAGGTTGATGGGGACAACACCAAAAGCTTCACGTTCAACGTAGGAACTCAATTCTGATGAAAAACCTGATCAAATTCGCCATCAGCAGCGCGCTTGCTGCCGCACTCCTCTCGCAGCCGGCTGCGGCGCAGACCGCAAAAAAGCCGGCTGTTGCCGCGCCCGTTACGGCCGCGCCGCGCGGCGTCATCGCCCCCGGCGTGGGGACGGTCGACATGCAGGCAGCGGTGGCCAACACCAATGCCTACAAGACTGCGGTAACCACGCGTCAAAGCGATCCGACCTACAAGAAGATCTACGACGCCGCTCAGGCGCGCGTGACCCAGCTGCAAGCCCAGCTCAAGCCGATGGCTGACCAGTTCACCGCCGATCGCAACGCCAACAAGCCGGATGCCGTGCTGCAGGCGGATTACGATGCGGTCCAGAAGGCGCAGGCTCAGGGCGAGGCGGAGATCAAGCAGATCCTCGTTCCTGCCAATTTGTCAGACGAATTCGTCGTCGAGCAGATCACCGCCAAGTTGCCTGAAGCACTCGGCGCAGTCATGAGCCGCCGCGGCGTTACGCTGCTGCTCAACCCGGACTCGGTTCTGGTTGCAGCGCCGCAGTATGACCTGACCGGAGATCTGGTTGGCGAGCTCAACAAGACCGTCACTTCGGTCCAGATTACGCCTCCTCCGGGCTGGCAGCCGGCGCGGGTTCGCCAGCAGCAACAGCAGCAGCAGCAGGCCGCCGGAACAGCGCCGAAGCCAGCGACTGCGCCCAAGCCCGCTGGTCCGCAGCCCGAAGGCCGTTAATCGCTAGCGGGGGCTGACTGCGATGATCCTGCGACAAGCTCATGACAATCGGGAATGAGCGACGAGCAGACACCAGCCGACGCGGGCCCAGCGCCCGCGTCGAGCATGGCCATCCCGGAAATCCTCGCGGCGCTGCCGCATCGCTATCCGATGCTGCTGGTCGACCGCGTGGTCAGCCTGGTTGCTGACGGCGAGATCCACGCGGTCAAGGCGGTCAGCTTCAACGAAGGGTTCTTCCAGGGCCATTTCCCCGGCCGCCCGATCATGCCCGGCGTGCTGCAGATCGAAGCTCTGGCGCAGGCCGCGGGCATTCTTGCGATCGAAACGCTCGGGCTCGCGGGCAGCGGCAAGCTCGTCTATTTCATGGCGATTGAAGAGGCCAAGTTCCGCGCCCCGGTCGAACCCGGGGTACTGCTCGATCTCAAAGCCGGCTTCATTCAGAAGCGCGCGCGTGTGTGCAAGTTCTGGGGTCAGGCCAGCGTCGAGGGCAAGGTCACTTGCGACGTGCAGTTCACCGCCATGATCGCGGACGCACCGGGCGCTTGATTTTGCCGGATTGCGCAGCTAAGGGCCGCGCTTCCTTTTCAGGCCGGTCGGTACCGGCCGCCAGCGAAAGTACATAACCATGAAGGCCGATACCCATCCCGATTATCACACCATCAAGGTGCAGATGACCGACGGCACCGTGTTCGAAACCCGCTCCACCTGGTACAAGGAAGGCGACACACTGGTGCTCGAAATCGATCCGACTTCGCACCCGGCCTGGACCGGCGGCACGCGCAACATCGATCAGGGCGGCCGCGTTGCCCAGTTCAACAAGCGCTTTGGCGGGCTCACGCTCAAGAAGAACTGAGCGTCAGAGCTTCGGCTACATCAAAAAGGGCGGTCCTTGCGGGTCGCCCTTTTTCGTTTCGCGATTGGGTAAATCTACTCGCCGGCAATGTTGCGGGCATCGGCCTCGGTGATCGCGCGGAGGAATTCGACCCCGCCGGTCCCGTCACGTGCCCAACGCACGATCGCCTGGATCGACCATTCGGGCGAAAGCTGAAGCGTCACGAAAATTCCAGTGCGCAGCCAGTCGGCTTCGGTAACGACGCTGCAACCGAACACCGATACATCACGTATTCGCGCCCTGCAGCGCTCGCCACCGGCGGTGCGGACCGTGGCGACGGTGCCGGCGATACGGCGCGTTGTTCGCCGCGTGTTGGGACGCACGGCGTGCTGGTCCAGCTGTTCGATCTTGGCCTTGGCACTCACTCGCGGTTACCCCATTCGCATCGGCTTACCCGCTAAATCTATCCAAGGAGGGTTAATTTTTCTTACGCATAATTGCTGATGCAGTGCTGCGCGGGGCGGCAATTTTCTCTTCCCATCGTGCGAACCTTGTGCAAAGGCGCGCCCCTGCCTTGCAGGGGTAATCCTGCGGGGCTGTGGCGATCGTAGCTCAGTTGGTTAGAGCGCCGGTTTGTGGTACCGGAGGTCGTGGGTTCGAACCCCATCGATCGCCCCATTTTTCCCCCTTTGTTGCGGTCCAATCCGCTTGCTCGCAATGGCGCTGCGTGGCAGAGGGGCGCGGGCTTGTGGAGGCCCTGAGGGTCAGTCAGACTTCATGCACGGCTACGCCAATCCCGCTCGTTTCCTGCGCCTTGCGCGGCTGTTGACTGCGCCCTTGTTACTGGTTGGCGGGCTCATCTGCGTCGGTGTGCTGGCCTGGGGGCTGACTGCGGCCCCGGCCGAGCAATTGCAGGGCGAAACCGTACGGATATTGTTCATCCACGTGCCCGCCGCCTGGCTTGGCATGGGCGGGTGGAGCATGATCGCATTGGCCAGCCTCAGCGAACTGGTCTGGCGCCACCCGCTGGCCGGAATCGCAGCGCGCGCGGTTGCCGTCCCCGGCGCCTTTTTCGCGCTACTGTGTCTGATCACCGGATCGATCTGGGGGCGCCCGACTTGGGGCGCGTGGTGGGTGTGGTACGGGCGGCTGACCTCGATGCTGGTGCTGTTCTTCCTCTACTGTGCCTATATCGCACTGGCCGATGCAGCAGCGCGGGCGGGGCAGGGCAACGCCCGGATCGCGGCGATCTTCGGTTTGGTCGGGGCGGTCAACATCCCGATCATCCACTATTCCGTGATCTGGTGGCAAAGCCTGCATCAGCCGCCCAGTCTTGGCGCATCGATGCTTACGGGCAATTCGCCGATGGCCGCACCTTTCCTGATCGGCCTGCTCACTGCGACGCTGGGTTTTTCACTCCTGTTTGGCGGGTTGGTGCTGGCACGGATGCGCACGATCCTTGCTGACCAGCAGGCCGAGGCGCGCTTGCGACGCCGTGCGATGGAGCTGGCCGATGCATGAAAACCTGAATCAGCTCGCCTATGTCTATGCAGCCTATGGTCTGGGCGTGGGGGGAACCGTGGCGCTGGTCTGGCAGACCCTTACTGCGATGCGCCGCGCCGAGGCCCGGCGGGAGCGGAGCCGCGAGCAATGAACAGCGCGATTAAACCCAAGCACCAGCGGCTCGTCCTGGTCGTCGCCGCGCTGGCCGCGCTGATCGCGGCAGCGCTGCTCGCGGCCTGGGCGCTGCGCAATCAGGCGAGCTATTTCTACCTGCCCGCCGAAATGGCCAGCAAACCGCCCGCCGCCGACCGCGCGGTGCGGCTTGGCGGTATGGTTGAAGCTGGCTCGCTCAAGACTGCGCCCGATGGGGTGACGGTCAAGTTCATCGTCGGTGACGGCAAGGCGCGCATTCCCGTAACCTATCGCGGAATCACCCCGGATCTGTTCAAGGAAGGCTCGGGCGTTGTCGCCGAAGGGCATCGCCAAGCTGACGGAACCTTCGTTGCCGACAACCTGCTCGCCAAACACGACGAGAAATACGTGCCGCGCGAAATGCAGCAGATGACCGCGCAGGAAGCCCGCAAGAAAGTGGAAGCGACCAAGTGATCGCAACCATGGGCCTTGCTGCGCTGTGGCTGGCGGCTGCGCTGGCGGTCCTGCAGCTGTTCAGTGGCTTCCTTGCGCTGCGCCAGCCCGATAGCCCGCTCACCCCGGTGGTGCGGCCGGTAGCGATGGTTCAGGCCGGACTGGTCGGGATCGCGTTCCTGTGCCTGATCACGGTCTTTGCCCAGACCGATCTGTCGGTCGCGCTGGTCGCGGAGAATTCGCATTCGGCCAAGCCGATGCTCTACAAGGTTGCCGGAGCCTGGGGCAACCACGAAGGCTCGATGCTGCTGTGGGTGACCATTATGGCGCTGGCGGGCGGCTTCGTCGCGCTGCTCGAAAAACGCCTGCCCGAACCGACGCTGCTGGCGACATTGGCGTCGCAGGCCTTTGTCAGCCTCGGTTTCTACGCCTTCCTGCTGTTCGCCTCGAACCCGTTCAAGCGCCTGGCTGAGGTCCCGCCCGAGGGCAACGGGCTCAACCCGTTGCTGCAGGACCCCGGTCTCGCGTTCCACCCACCGACGCTCTACGTCGGCTATGTCGGGCTCTCGGTGGCCTTCAGCTTCGCGGTCGGCGCGTTGCTGACCCGTGAGGTCTCGCCCAATTTCGCGCGCGCGATGCGGCCGTGGGTGCTCGGGGCATGGATCTTTCTGACGCTGGGCATCACCGCCGGCTCGTACTGGGCCTATTACGAACTTGGGTGGGGCGGTTGGTGGTTCTGGGACCCGGTCGAGAACGCCAGCCTCATGCCGTGGCTGGCGGCGACTGCCTTGCTCCATTCGGTCTCGGTGCTGGCCTCACGAAATGCGCTGCGCGCCTGGACGGTGATGCTGGGTGTGGTCGCCTTTGCGATGTCGATGATCGGGACTTTCCTTGTCCGTTCGGGTGTCCTGACCAGCGTCCACGCCTTCGCGGTCGATCCCACGCGCGGGACCTTCATCCTCGCTCTTCTGGCCATCAATATCGGCGCTGCTCTCGTCATTTTCGCCCTGCGTGCCGGGACCGTGAGCGAAGGGCAGCGCTTCGCGATCGTCAGCCGCGAAAGCGGGTTGGTGTTCAACAATGTCATGCTGAGCGCGGTGCTTGGTATCGTGCTGCTCGGCACGCTCTATCCGCTGGTTGCCGAGGCGCTTGGCGCGCAGGTTTCGGTGGGTCCGCCTTACTTCAATCCGGCAACCGCCGTGTTCGTGGTGCCAATGTTGCTGGTCATGGGCGTAGGTCCGCTCTTGCGCTGGCGTCGCGACAAGCTCGGGCGGGTCAAGGCCGTGCTGGTCCTGCCCGCACTGGTGATCGCCGGAATTGCGATCTGGCTGGCGATCAAGGGCGTGCATGTCCTGCCGTTGCTAGGCATCGCGCTTGGAACCGCGCTTCTCATGGTGGCCGTGGTCCCGCTCAGGGGACGCCGTCTGCGCACCGTGACCTTGCCGCTGTGGGGCATGGTCGTCGCGCATTTCGGGATCGGCGTGGCGCTGCTCGGGATCGCTTGCGACAGCGCCTTCAGCACCGAAAAGCTGGTCGCGGCGCGGGTAGGAGAGACGGTGTCGGTCGGCCCGTGGCTGGTGCGGCTGGGCCGGATCGAACCGGTCGCCGGACCCAACTGGACCGCACTCGAAGCGACTCTAAGCGCCAGCTACGGTGGCAACGCAACCAGCGAACTTAAACCCCAGGCGCGCAGCTTCTGGACCCCGCCGCAGCAAACCAACGAGAGCGCGATCCTCACCCGATGGAACGGCCAGCTTTATACTGTGCTGGGCGAAGAGGCCGAGGACGGACGCTGGCAGTTGCGGCTGTGGTGGAAGCCGTTCGTCACGCTGATCTGGCTCGGCGGAGCGTTGGTCGCATTCGGCGGTGCCTTGGCCTTGCTTGGCCGGGTGCTGAGCGATCTCAGGCGGTTTATCGCAGTCGACAAGATCGCCTACCGCAAGGAACGGATGGGCCGGCTGTAATGGCAAGCGAACCCAAACCTTCGCGCTGGGCGCTGTGGTTGCCGCTGGGGTTTTTCGCGGCATTCGCGGCGCTGGTGCTGTTCGCCATGCTGCGCCCCGCCGACCGCGCGGTGAAGAGCGCGATGGTCGGCAAGCCGCTGCCGCAATTTGCGCTGGCCGCGGCAACTCTCGCTCAGCCCGGCCTCGCCCGGACCGACCTCGCCGATGGCAAGCCGCACCTGCTTAATATCTTCGCCAGCTGGTGTGTGCCCTGCGCCGTAGAAGCCCCGCAATTGCAAGGGCTGAGAGCGCGCGGGATCGACGTGGTCGGCGTCGCGATCCGCGACAGGCCCGAGGACCTGGCGCAGTTCTTTGCCCGCAACGGCAACCCGTTCAGCCGGGTAGGCAAGGATGACATCAGCGCGATCCAGTTCGCGCTTGGCTCTTCGGGTGTGCCCGAGAGCTTCGTGATCGATGGCCAGGGCGTGATCCGGTACCAGCACATCGGCGATATTCGCCCTGAGCAGGTCGACATGATCGCCGCCAAAGTGGCGGAGATTCGGCAATGAAGCGCGCATTGATCGCCGCAGTACTGCTTTGCGCCGCACCGCTGCTGGCCGACAGCCGCCTGCCGCCATCGCCTTATGCCAACGTCCAGCTGGAGGACCCGGCGCAGGAAGCGAAAGCCGCCGCGCTGATGGGAAGCCTACGTTGCCTTCAATGCCAGGGCCAGTCCATTGCCGATTCGGATGCACAGATCGCTGGCGACCTGCGCAACCAGGTCCGCCTCCGCATCAAGGCGGGTGAGGATCCCGAGGCGATCCGCGCCTGGCTGATCGACAAATACGGTGATTACGTCAGCTACGCCCCGCGGGTAAGCGGCCTGACCTGGCCGCTATTCGCGGCGCCGCTCGCGCTGCTCGGCTTGGCGGTGCTGCTGTTGCGCCGACGTTTCACGAGGAGCGCAGCATGAGCGGCTGGATCGTCCCGATTGGCTTGGTCCTGTTGGCGCTCGCCGCACTTATCGTGCTCGGCAAAGCACCGCGCAAGAGCTGGGAAGCACTCGCCGCCGCGTTGGTCTTCGGGTTCCTGGGCTTTTTCTGGCAGGCCCGGCCTGAGTTACCCGGCGCGCCCAAGGCGGCCGAGGCTCCGCAAGGCAAGGTCGGTGCCGGGTTCGTGACCGTGCGCCAGCAGCTTTCGGGGCAGGGACCAATTGCGCAGAACCACTGGGTAATGACCGCCGATGCGTTGACCCGGCAAGGCGATTTCAGCAATGCGGCGGGCTATCTGCTCGGCGGAATCGAGGAAAACCCACGCGATGCGCAGGCCTGGCTGGCGCTGGCCAACAACCTTGTCGGCCATGCCGATGGCGCGCTGACTCCAGCGGCGCTCTACGCGTTTCGGCAGGCTGGCGCCGCCGACCCGCAAGCAGCCGGGCCACCGTTCTTCCTTGGCATGGCGCTGATTCAGAACGGCCGCCCGGAGGAAGGCCGGGCAATGTGGGCGGGCCTGCTCGCGCGCACTCCGCCGGAGGCGCCGTGGCGTCAGGGTCTGGCCGAACGACTGGCGATGCTTGATCAGTTGATCGCGCAGGATGATGCCGGTTCCGCCCAGTCGCCACCGGCCCAGTAGACTTGTGCAACGCTGGACCGCTCCCATGCTAACTGCTAGTCGCCACGCTTGCGCAACGGGGAACTGCGCCAATACCTTGAGGATTGTGTTCGCATGAGCAATCTGGTCGATGAGGGCACGCCCCCGAAGTCCACTGTAATCGATCTCGACGATGACGAAGTGAATGAAGGCTCGCATGGCCCGCATGGCTCGTTGGCCGCGCTTGCGGTCGGTGCGATCGGGGTCGTTTTCGGTGATATCGGCACCAGCCCGCTTTACGCGATGCGCGATACCTTCAGTGGCCATCACCGCTTGCCGCTCGACATGCTGCACATCTACGGCATCGTCAGCCTGATGTTCTGGTCGATGATGATCATCGTTACGATCAAGTACGTCAGCGTAATCATGCGGGCCGACAACAAGGGTGAGGGCGGCAGCCTCGCACTGCTCGCGTTGATCAACAAGAATGTCTCGGGCAAAAGCTGGTCGAAGGGCATCGTCCTGCTCGGCGTGTTCGCCACCGCGCTGTTCTATGGCGATAGCATGATCACTCCGGCGGTGTCGGTGCTCGGCGCGATCGAGGGTGTGGCGGTCTACAACCCCGCGCTCGAGCGGCTGGTCGTGCCGATGGTGGTTGGGATTTTGGTGTTCCTGTTCATGATCCAGAGCCGAGGCACCGCCAAGGTTGCGGCGCTGTTCGGGCCGGTGATGCTGGTCTATTTCAGCGTCATCTCGGTACTTGGCCTGCTCAGCGTAGCGCAGCATCCCGATGTGATCTGGGCGCTGAGCCCGCATCACGCGGTCAACATGTTCGTCAACGATCCGTTCAAGGGCTTCCTCGCGATGGGTTCGGCGGTGCTGGCGGTGACTGGTGCGGAAGCTCTTTATGC
Source organism: Novosphingobium sp. (assembly GCA_046063275.1). Lineage (GTDB taxonomy): Bacteria > Pseudomonadota > Alphaproteobacteria > Sphingomonadales > Sphingomonadaceae > Novosphingobium. Next base: position 10,176 of record JBJTLY010000199.1, read on the forward strand.
TGACATGGGCCATTTCGGCGCTCGTCCCATCCGCGTCTCATGGCTTTGGATCGTGCTTCCTGCGCTGGTCTGCAATTACCTCGGTCAAGCCTCGCTGCTGATGCGGATGGGTGAACCCGCGCTCGTCAGCCCGTTCTACCTGCTCGCGCCCGACTGGTTCCAATGGCCGCTGCTGATTGTCGCCAGCGGTGCTGCAGTGATTGCCAGCCAGGCGGTGATCACCGGTGCCTTCTCGGTCACCCAACAGGCGATCCAGCTCGGATTCATCCCGCGCATGTCGATAAAGCACACCAGCCTTGCTGCCGGGCAGATCTACATCCCGGTAATCAACACCGCGCTGATGATCGCGGTGATCGTGCTGGTGCTGGTGTTCCAGCGCTCGGCCAACCTCACTGCGGCCTATGGCATCGCGGTTACGGGGGCGATGACCATCGACAACGTGCTGCTTGCGGTGGTGCTGTTCAACATGTGGAAGTGGAAGCCTTATCTCTCGATACCGCTGCTGACGCTGTTCTTCTCTCTCGACGCAGCTTACCTTGCCGCGAACTTTACCAAGATCCCCGATGGCGGCTGGGTGCCACTGGCCATGGGCCTGATCATTTTCACCCTGCTGACCACCTGGTCGCGCGGGCGTATGCTGATGCACCAATCGATGGCCGAAGGCACCATCCCGATGGAGGTCTTCGCCAAGAGCGCGCATTCCAGCGCTGCGCGAGTGGCCGGCACTGCGGTGTTCATGGCGAGCAACAAAGCCGGCGTTCCCTCTGCGCTGCTCCATAACATCAAGCACAACAAGGTGCTGCATGAACGCGTGGTGATCCTTACCATCGCGATTCAGGACGTGCCTTATGTCGATGAGGAAAAACGCTTCAAGGTCGCCGATCTCGGGCAGGGCTTCTACCGGCTGGTGATCAAGTTCGGCTTCCTTGAGGAGACCGACGTCCCCGCCGCGCTCAAACGCGTTTCACTGTGCGGCGCGCCGTTCGAGATGATGAAGACCAGCTTCTTCCTCTCCCGCCAGACGCTGATCGCCTCGGCCAAGCCGGGGATGTGGATCTGGCGTGAAAAGCTGTTCGCGTGGATGCTGCGCAATGCGGCTAGCGCGATGGAGTTCTTCCGTCTGCCCACCAACCGCGTGGTCGAACTGGGCAGCCAGGTCGAAATCTAGCTTCGCGCGCCGCGATTGCGCGCGGCGAACCATGGCTTCATCCGCGCAATCGCTTCAGCCACCTGATCGGTCGATACGGCAAAGCTGATGCGCATAAAGCGGTGACCGCCCACCGGATCGAAATCGATGCCCGGCGCGGTCGCCACGCCTGTGTCTTCAAGCAGCTGCATGCAGAACTGCATTGAATCATCGGTATAGTCCGAGACATCGGCGTAAACGTAGAAGGCCCCATCGGGCGGGGCGATCTTGGCGAGGCCGAGGTCAGGCAGCGCGGCGAGGAGTAGCTCGCGGTTGGCCGCATAGGTCGCGATGTGGCCTTCGAGGTCCTGGGTGCAGTCCATCGCGACGAGGCCGGCATGCTGGGCCAGGCTCGGCGGGGTGAGGAACAGGTTGCTCATCCGCGCGCGCGCGGCATCGACACCAGCTTTGGGTGCGACCAGCCAGCCGAGCCGCCAGCCGGCCATGCTGAAGTACTTCGAGAACGAATTGACCACCCAGGCTTCAGGCATGACCTCGAGGATCGAAGGCGTGTCCATGCCATATGATATGCCGTGGTAGATCTCGTCCGAGATGACCGCGATGCCGCGCTGGCGGCAAACCTGCGCGATTGCTGCGAGTTCCTCGTTCGGGATGATCGTGCCGGTAGGGTTGGCCGGGCTGGCGAGGATGACACCGTCGGGCGCAGGATCGAGCGCGGCGAGGGCTTTAGCGGTCAGCTGGAACCGCTCGTCAGGGCCGCAGTCCAGTTCGAGCGGGACCATGTGCATCGCTTTGATGTTGTTACGATAGGCGACATAGCCCGGACGGGCCATGGCGATGCGCGCGCCCGGAGCGAACAGGCTGCTCAGCGCTAGCACCAGAGCAGGGGAAGCTCCGCAAGTCAGGATGATCTGCGCGGGTTCTACTTCGACCCCGTAGCGCTCCGCATAAAGCTTGCAGATCCGCAGCTTGAGCGGCTGGCTTTCCCAGTACCCCATCGCGTCAGCATCGAGCACTTCGTGTGCCTTGGCGATCGCCGCGGGCGGGGCGCCGGTGCTCGGCTGGCCGAACTCCATATGGATCACGCTGCGCCCTTCGCCTTTGAGGCGGTGCGCGAGCTGGGAGACGAACATGGCTTTGAAGGGATCGATATCTGCGGACATGCCGGCGGATTACCACGCCCCGCCCAAAAGAAAAGCGCGGCGCCCGATGTGGACGCCGCGCCTCTCGGTGATTGGTTGTGCGGCCTTAGCCGAGGTTGGCGCTGACCATGCAGTAGAGCATCGGCAGCGACAGCAGCACGTTGGTGCGGCTGGCATAGAGCGCGCGCGGTGCGGCAGCGGCCTTCGCCTCAGGAGTGGCTTCGACGAGGCCAAGGATCTTCTTCTGGGCGGGCCAGATGATGAACCACACGTTGGCAGCCATGATCAGCGCCAGCCACATGCCGAGCCCGATCAGGTTTTCCGCAGCGGTTGCGCCCATGAAGCGCATCGCCCGGTCCCCGTAACCGTTGATGAAAGCGATCGCGAGACCGGTCAGCACTGTAAGCAGCGCGCCGTAACGGAAGAAGAACAGCACTTTGGGGGCGATGTAGCCGGTGACGCCGCCCTTCAGCTCGGCCGGAATCTTCGGCATGGTCGGCACCTGGACGAAGTTCAGGTAATACAACAGGCCGATCCACACGATGCCGAAGAACACGTGCAGCCAGCGCAGCACAGAATTGGCATTGATAGGCAGTGCGCCATCCGATGCGCCGACAAAGTGGTACATCACGACCAGCGCCAGCACGAGACCGGCGAGTAGCACCAGATGCAGATTTCCGAAAAACTTCGCGAACATGGCATTCCCCTATGATTTGCCCGGTCGTATGAACCCTTGAGGCGGGCTTATTGCGCGATTCCGCGCCGATGTCACCGCCTTGTTGCGACTTGTTCACTCGTGCGGCGGATCAGACAGCACCTCGGCCTCGGCCTCCTGCATCAGCCCGTGCTTCAGGAGCATCGGCAGCTGGGTGAAGGTGAACAGGAACGACAGCGGCATGAACAGCCATAGCTTGAGCGAGATCCAGGTGCCGAAATTGCCATGCTCGACGTTGTAGATGCGGCGCAGCACCTCGTTCAGCGCCGCTAGCAGGAAGAAAAACAGCCCCCAGGTGCGCGATAGCTTGAGCCAGCCCGCGTCGCTCAGCCCCTCAAACGCGGCTTCGAGCAGGTATTTGAGCAGCGGCTTACCGCGCCAATATCCGACCAACAGGGTGACCCCGAACAGCAGGTAAATTGCGGTCGGCTTGATCTGGATCCACACCGGATCGCGCAGCAGAATAGTGAGCCCACCGAACCCGACGATCAGCAGGGTCGACAGCCACAGCATCGGCGAGATGTGGCCAAGCCGCCAGCGTGAGACCACGAGGGCCACGATGGCTGCCAGCATGAAGGCCGCGGTGCTTTTGATCACCGCCAGCATTTCGCCAATTGCGTCGTTGTGATCGCCCGGCGAAAAATGGCGATAGCTCAGGAAGAACACCAGCACCGGGCCGTAATCGACCGCGATGTTGAGCCAGCCGGACTTTGCTTTCGCCTTTGGTGCTGCGCTGACCATCACGCCACCCCGGCAATCACGCGCGCAACCAGGTCGGGGTCGAACGGGCGCAGGTCGTCGAGCTTTTCGCCCACGCCGATGGCGTGGATCGGCAGGCCATACTGCTCGGCTGCAGCCACCAGCACGCCGCCGCGCGCGGTGCCGTCGAGCTTGGTCATGATTAGCCCGGTCACCCCGGCAACTTCCTTGAAGGTGTCGATCTGCTGCAAGGCGTTCTGTCCATTGGTAGCATCGAGCACCAGCACGACATCGTGCGGGGCTTCAGGATTGAGGCGGCCGAGCACTCGGCGGATCTTGGCCAGTTCGTCCATCAGCTCGCGTTTGTTCTGCATACGCCCTGCGGTGTCGACGATCAGTGCGTCGGTGCCTTCCTCGGTCGCGGCCTGAACGGCGTCGAACACTACGCTGGCGGGA
>JBJTLY010000200.1:0-11818 GCA_046063275.1 Novosphingobium sp.
TGCGGGCGGTGCCGGGGGCGATCGTGCGCCGCGGCGCTCACGTCGGGCGCAACGTCGTGCTGATGCCCAGCTTCGTCAACATCGGCGCGAATGTCGGCGACGGCGCGATGATCGATACCTGGGCGTCGGTCGGATCGTGCGCGCAGGTCGGGCGAAACTGCCACATTTCCGCGGGCACCGGGATCGGCGGCGTGCTCGAGCCGATGCAGGCCAACCCGACGATCATCGGCGACAACTGCTTCATCGGCGCGCGCTCCGAAATCGTCGAAGGGGTGATCGTCGGCGAAGGCTGCGTCGTGGCGATGGGGGTGTTCATCACCGCCACCAGCAAGATCGTCTACCGCGATACCGGCAAGGTCATCACCGGCCACATCCCGCCGTACAGCGTGGTTGTGCCAGGCGCGATGCCGGGCAAGCCGCTGGCAGACGGCTCCCCAGGCCCTTCGCTCGCCTGCGCGGTGATCATCAAGCAGGTCGACGCGCAGACCCGCGCCAAGACCGGCATCAACGAACTGCTGCGCGATTGATGCCGCTGCGCGCTGCCCTGCTCCTGCCGGTTGTACTTGCGCTTGCGCCGGCTGAGTCCACGCAGCCGGCTTCAGCACCCGCGCCGATCACGGTCGAGGTGGCGCAGATCGTCAAACGCTACCCGCATGATCCGAAGGCCTGGACCGAAGGTCTGTTCATCGATCGCGGCGAGCTGTTCGAAAGCACCGGCGAGCCAAACCGCTCGTCGGTTCGCAAGGTCGATCTGGCCAGCGGCAAGGTGCTCAAGCTGGTCCCGATTCCGATGCCCAACTACGGCGAGGGTATCGCCCCGTGGCAAGGGCAAGTGCTCAGCCTGACCTGGCGCGACCGGGTCGGATATCGCTGGAACCGCAAGAACCTGACGAAGCTCGGCACGTTCACCTATGAGGGCGAAGGCTGGTCGCTGACCAGCAATGGCCGCGAGCTGGTCATGTCCGATGGAACCGACACGCTGCGCTTCATCGATCCCGCTACATTCACGGTCAAGCACCGGCTCAAGGTCACCGTTCAGGGCCGCCCGCTCAACATGATCAACGAGCTCGAATGGGTCGACGGCCAGATCTACGCCAATGTCTGGCTCACCGATTTCGCGGTGAAGATCGATCCGGCGAGCGGCAATGTGACCGGCGTGATCGACCTTTCCGAGATTCACCGCGCTTCCGGCGCCTTTGGCAGGGACCAGGTCGCCAATGGCATTGCCTGGGACGCCAAGGCCCGCAAGCTCTACATGACCGGCAAGGAATGGCCCGCGCTGTTCGAGGTCAAACTCGTTCCGGCGAGCAAGAGCGGCTGAGCGATGTCGCAGCTGCTCCTCCAGTTTGGGTTCTCGACACTGCTGGTGGTGCTTTGCGTGATGCTGCACGGACTGGCGCTGTTCAGTCTCAACCGGGTGATGCGCGGCGAGGCGGCGCTCGAGCGGATCCGTCATATCCGCCCGCTTAGTCCGCGCGGGGCCATGTTCACCCTGTCGATCGTGCTGACGATGTTCGCGCTGCACGGGGTGGAAATCTGGATCTTTGCGCTGACCTATTGGCATCTGGGCGCAGTGCAGGATCTTGAAAGCGCGCTCTATTTCTCGACGATCAGCTATTCGACCGTTGGCTACAACGATACCCACATCCTGACCGAGTGGCGCCTGCTCGGCGCGTTCGAGAGCATCCTCGGCATTTTCCTGCTAGGCTGGTCAACCGCCTTCTTCTTCCGCATGCTGGGCCGCATCGACCTGCATTGAGCGATCGGTAGAAGGCCGCGCGCTAGATCGCCCGTTCGCACATCGCCTCGTAATAGGGTCGGCATTGTTCGGCGAGCTCGGCAGCAGGGCCGGACAGGACGGGAAGCGGTCCGGGGGCTCCGCCGAACCCGGTCGAGCTCGCCACCTGATCGTACCAGTGGCTGGCCCAGATACCGTCATCGGGATGAATTCCGGCGGGCCAATGGAGCATCCCCGGATCCCACGCGATGCCCAACCGCTCGCACAGACGCTCCAGCTTTGCCGCAGGATCGGCGAGGAATGTGCTGGTATCGATCACCGCCGGATCGAACCCCTGCCCGTCAGCCCACTCGAAGTATTCGAGCAGCCGCGCATAGCCAAGGTCCTCGAATTGTGCCGCGCCGCGTTTGACGCCGTAGCTGGCGATCACCCGTTCGGGCTCGCGAATCAGGAAGGCGTGCCGGTGATCGGGAAAGTTGGCGATGCTGATTGGCCCGTCCATGTGGTGCGGCATGTGCTTCTGGTACCACACCGCCTTGCCGTCGGGGATCGGCCCGCGCAGCGCCGCGGTAACACTGTGCCAATCGCAGTCCATGTCGGCGATGACTTCGCCCGCCATCGGGTGGTCGGCCCCGGTAGACTTGAGGAAGGCCCCATAGAAGGGCTCATCGCTGACCGCGCAGTCGCTCCGTGCTGAGAAGCTGCGCATCATCGTGGTCGAGATATTGCGCGGGCCCGACCACATGGCGATCCGCATGGTCAAGCCGCGCAGTCCCGGTCCATCAGCGCCTGATAAAGGCCCTGCAGCCGCTCGACCATCGGGCCGCGGCCGTCGGTCAGCTTGCGCCCGTCGATCTCGGTCACCGGCACCACCCCGGCAAATGTGCCGGTCACGAAGGCTTCGTCTGCGCCGTGGGCCTCGGTCAGCGAGAAGTTCTTCTCGAACACCGGGATCCCCGCCTCGCGGCAGACCCGGATGACATTGGCGCGGGTGATCCCCGCGAGGCAGTAGTCGCCACTTGAAGTCCACACCTCGCCCTTGCGGACGATGAAGAAGTGGGTCGAATTGCAGGTCGCGACAAAGCCGTGGGGATCGAGCATCAGGCCTTCGTTGGCCCCGGCCTGAGTCGCCTGGATGCACGCGGTGATGCAGTTGAGCTTCGAATGCGAGTTGAGCTTGGGGTCCTGCACTGCCGGATCGCCGCGGCGAACGTGAACGGTGAACAGGGTGATCCCCCGCTCGACCACCTCGGGCAGCGGCTGCTTGTATTCGGGGATGATCACGATCGTCGCGGGAGAGACGACCACGCGCGGGTCTTGATAGGGGGTCGAGCGGATGCCGCGGGTGACCATCAGGCGGATATGCACCCCCGCCTCACCCCGCATGCCGTTGGCATCGATCAGCGCATCAAGCCGCGCGGTCAGCTCGGCCCGGGTCAAGCCGATATCCATCAGGATCGCCTTCGCGCCTTCGTAGAGCCGGTCGAGATGCGCATCGAGGAAAGCGAAGCGCCCCTTGTGCAACCGCAGTCCTTCCCACACGCCGTCCCCCAGCATGAACCCCGAATCGAAGACCGAGACCACCGCCTGCGCGCGCGGCACCAGCTCGCCGTTGACGCTGATCAGGATCGTGTCGTTGCGCGGATCGGAGACGAACTCCTGCGTGCCGGTTGCCATCAGAAGCTCGTGGGGCTTTCGATCGGCGGGTCGGCGCGGTGGGCCGCGGCATAGGCTTCGGCGGCCCCCAGCACCCTCATGATATTGCCGCTGGCGATCTTCTGCAGGTCGGCCTGCGAATAGCCGCGCCGGGCCAGTTCGACGAACAGTGCCGGGTAAGCCGAGACGTCGGGGAGCCCTTCGATCCCGGTCGAGCCGCCATCGAAATCGGAGCCGAGGCCGACATGGTCGATCCCGATCCGCTTGACGATGTAGTCGATGTGGTCGGCGATAGTCGAAACAGATGCCGCCGGGCGTGGGTGCGCATTGTCCCAAGCGCTCAGCGCAGCAGCGGTCAGGTCGGGCCGGTCGGGATGAAGCAGCTTCTGCCGCGCCTCTTCGCCCGCACGCGCCACGTTCCAGTCGAACAGCGACTGGCTGGCGTAACCGGGATAGAAATTGACCATCACCATCCCGCCGTTGGTCTTCAGCCGGTCCAGCACAGGGTCGGACACGTTACGCGCATGGGCGTTGACCCCTTGCGCGCCCGAATGGCTGAAGATCACCGGTGCCCCGGCCACATCCATGGCATCGAGCATGGTTTTCTGGCTGACGTGGCTCAAATCGACCAGCATGCCGAGCCGCTGCATTTCGCGCACCACATCCTTGCCGAACGAGGTCAGCCCATTGTGCGCGGGGGCATCGGTACCGCCATCGGCCCAGGCGGTGTTCTTGAAATGGGTCAAGGTCATGTACCGCGCGCCCAGTGCGTACATCTGCCGTAACACGCCCAGCGATCCGCCGATCGAATGGCCGCCTTCCATCCCCAGCAGGCTGGCAATCTTGCCGTGCTTCCAGGCATCGGTGACGCACATGGTATCGGTGCAGAACTGCATGTCGCCCGGATAACGCGCGATCACTCGCTTCATCACGTCGATCTGCTCAAGCGTGGCCTGGACCGCCTGCTGATCGGTTAGCCCGGCCGAGACATAGACCGACCAGAACTGCGCGCCGACCTTGCCCTGGCGCAAGCGCGGCAGGTCGGTCTGCATCGGATCGGGCTTGCCGCTGCCGCCGCCGTCCTTCCACTTGTCCATGCCCAGTTCGCGGGTGGTATCGCGGAAATCGAAGTCACCCAGCACGTCCTTGCGCCGGTCACGCAATTGTTCAGGCACGTCGTTGTGCCCGTCCCACACCGGCGCGGCGGCAAGTGCGGCCGCGGCCACCTGTTCGGGTGTGCGCACTGGCTTGGCGGGGAGCGCGGAGGCCACGGCAAGGCTGGAAACGGCAACAAGTGCAAACAGTTGGCGGCGCATCACGAAGACCCCTTCAAAAAATTTCCCTGAGACTAGCGCGCGATAGCCGCCCGGTCGAGGTGCTGCACGGAACTCGCTGCAGCGCCCGAGCGTTGTACTGGCTGAAACAGCGCAGGAGGACGTACCATGGAACGCCAAGGCGACGAAGTTCACCTCAATACCGAAGAGGCCAGTGGCGGCAAGACCGGGATGGGAGTGCGGTATGTCCTTATGCTGACGCTCGCACTGGTCATCGTCGCATTTGCTGCACTGTGGCTGATGCAATCGGGCGCTCCGGGGCAATCGGGGCAGGCGCCGGCACCCGGTGTGGCGCCCGAAGTTTCGGCCACCTAGACCGATGGAAAATCCAGTTTCCCAGCCAGATCGAGCACTTTGAGCATCACCGCCGCGCCGCATTGCTGCGATTTCGCTTGTGGATCGAAATGCCCATCGGCGACGAACTTGCCGCTGCTGTAGAGGTTGGAAAAGCTCCACAAATATGGCGTGGCGCGTCCGCTGAGCCGGTAGCCAAAGCCATTGTAGGTCTCAAGCCGGTAGAGCATGCGCGGCAACGACCAATCGGTCTGGTGAGCAAAACCCATCAGTTTGAGCGCATCGGTCGCGCTCGCCTCCCAATCCGAGGGCGGCAGCCACACCAGTGGCCGGCCCGGCGGGACCTGGCGCGTGCGCTGGGTCAGCGGGAAATCCCCGTTGTGCAAGTGCGCGCGGAAGTTGAAGCTGGCTTCGAGCCCGTGGACGGCGGCAATGAACTGCCAGGGCACGCCAAGTGGCCTGCCCACCGCGGCATAGCGGTCCTTTGACGCCTCCATCATGGTCAGATGCCAGTCCGCGCTCTCCTGATGCTCGGGGCGCAGCGACGCGGCGGCGAACCAGGCCGCATATTCGCCCGCCAACTCGGCAAACCGATGCGAACGAGTAACGGGGGGCAGCATGGTCTCAGCCGGCGGCAATTCACCCGGCGGCAACTCGATTGTGCCGCGAGGCAGCTCGAGAGTTTCGTTCTCGTCTGGAAGCAGCGACAGCGAGCCGCCCCCCGCTGGCTGGTCGCCGAGCCGGGACCATGCCGCAGGCAGGGTGTATTGCGAGCGGTGCAGCGTGGCGAGCAAGGCCCCGGCCTTTTCGGCAAAGGCTGGGCTGCGGCGTTCCGACCGGTCAACCAGCGCAACCAGCCGCGGCATGACCAGTTCGTAGAGTCGTCCCGGATCGGCGGGAATGGCGCCATTGCCGAAGTGCAAGATCGTGGGCGGCAGGCGCAGCGCCTTGGCTTGCTGTTCGAGCTTGAGCAGCTGCCCGACCACGTCCAACGCGCCGCGGGCATCATCGGGCAGGAGCGAGCGAACCTCGGCAGGCAAGAGCACATCGAGTCCGCCGGGCAAGGTTACCGGACGGGCCTTTGCCGCAACCGGCAACATCGCCGCCGCCAGTCCGGCCCCGCCCGCATTCAGCACATGCCGCCTGGTCCATCCTGAACCCATCGACTCGCCCCCTCCGCAGGCCAGTCTATCAGTTCGGCAGGTTTGACCAAGCGCGGCAGTTCAGCCCTCAGCCTCGCGCTCGAACGCCGCGTCGCCGCCGATCTTGGCCGCGATCTTGCCCAGCATGACCAGCACCACCACCGCGACGATCGTGGCGAGGATGGCGTAGGAATAGAGCCCGGCCAGATCATCGCCGAGGCCCAGCTTGGCCAGCGTCGCCTTGATCGCCTCGTTCCACGCCAAAGCCGCCACCAGCCCCAGTGAGGCCGAAGCCAGCGAAATCATCGTCTGAACCATCGCGCGCGGATTAGCCATTGGTGTAACTCCCTTCCCCGGTTTTCCCAATGCGGTAGTCTATTGCTGCGCGCGGTGGGGACAAGCGCCCCGAACGGTTTGCACACAACGCAAATCCATGCAGACGGTTTAGCCCATGCAGCTGCTGTCCGATCCCCTCACCCTTGCGCTCGCCATTCTTGCGGTGGTGATCCTCGGACTCGCCAAGGGCGGCTTCTCCGGGCTGGGTGCGCTCGCCACGCCGCTGCTCGCGCTGACCCTGCCGCCGGTGACCGCTGCGGCGATGCTCCTGCCGATCCTGCTGGTGCAGGACGTGGTGAGCGTCTGGTCATTCCGCAAAAGCTGGAGCGGGTGGATCATTAGCTGGATATTGCCCGGGGCAGCGCTGGGCGTAGCTCTGGCGGCACTGTTTGCGGCATCGGTACCCGAAAAACGTGTCTTGCTCTTGCTCGGCGCGATCACTGCGGCGTTCGGGGCATACCGTCTCTGGGCGGAGCGCGGCGGGCGGATCGTCGCCCCGTCGAGCTCGCCGGGCTGGATTGGCACCCTGTTCGGCGTGGCCACCGGGTTCACCAGCCAGATCGCCCATGCCGGCGGCCCGCCGTTCCAGATGTGGGTCACCCCGCGCAAGCTGCCGCATCAGACCTTTGTTGGCACCAGTTCGATCACGTTTGCCGCGATCAACTGGATGAAGGTGCCAAGCTACCTCGCGCTCGGCTCGATGGGTCACGAAGTGCTGGTTGCTGCAGCTTTGCTGATGCCGCTGGCAATCGCCTCGACCTGGGCCGGCGTATGGCTGATCCGCCGGATCGACAGCGCCAAGTTCTACACCCTGATCTACGCGCTGATGGTCGCACTTGGCCTGCGCCTCGTATGGCAGGGTCTAGCGTAGTTCACCCAGCAGATTGCCGGCGTTTGCCGCCAGAGTGGGAGAATCCATCGCCGCCGCGCGCCGGGCCACACTGGCGGCATCGCGGCAAAACTGTTCGGGATGGCGCTGATTGGACCAGCGGTTGTAGAGCCGGGTTTCCGACCGGTCGAATTGGGCACCCTGGCGGCGCTGTTCGGCATTGTATGCTGCCGCCAGCAGGCTGCGGTGGCGGACCAGCAGCTGGCCATAGGGGCCTTGCACCGGCACCCGGCCGCGTCCCCGGCAAGTGAGCGCTGCAACGTTGAGTCCGGCGCGCAGATGCCACAGCGCCACATCGGGCTGGGCCGGAATGACCGTGGCGCTTGGCGGCGCATAGGATGGTGGTCGGCTTGCCAGTCGTGGCTGCGAGTGATGCGAACAGCCCGCCGTGATCCCGGCGAGCACAATCAGTGCTCCTACGTATTTGCGCATGATGACCTCCCCTCCCAGAAAGGTTGGGACAGGTTGGGTCAATCAGGGCCTACGAAACAGGGTAAAGCGCTGTTCAGCCCGCTGGCTGCGCCGAAGCGGCGGCGACGGTCTGGCGCGGCGTGGTCCGCAGCAGCGCCACCGCACCCAGCGTAACCACCGCCGAAATGGCAAACGCCACGCCGGGGAAATGCACCGGCGCGGTGGGCGCGGTGAACCACGCCATCGGCTTGACCAGCAGCACCGGCGAAATCAACGAGCCAAGCCCCATGATCATCGCCGCCAGACCCTGCACCTCGCCCTGCTGCGCCGCTCCGGCCCGGCGCGAAAGCATTGCCATCAAGCTGGGCTGGACCAGCGACTGGACCGCGATGAAGGCGATGAGCAAGCCTGCCACAACGGTGCTGCTGCAAAACGCGTATCCAGCAAACCCGGCGGCCGCGCCAATCATGCCGACCTGCGCCGCGTTACGCTCACCCAGGCGCTTCACGGCGCGCCCGGTGAGGAACACCTGGCTGAGCGCGATAACCATGCCGACCGCGGCAAAACTCAGCCCGATCATCTGGTCGCTCCAGCCAAGCGCAGCGATCGCCCAGAAGCTCCAGGTCAACGGATAGACCAGGCTGGCGATCTGCCACAGCAGCAGCACCAGCGCGACCCGGCGCATTCCGGGCGACGCAGCAGCGGTCTTCCAGGCGCCGAACGGATTGGCCCGGGCGAGGCTGAACGGCCGGCGCAGTGCGGGCTTGAGCGTCTCGGGAAAGACGAAGAACCCGTAGAGCAAATTGGCCGCTGACAAGGCCAGCGCGGCGTAGAATGGCGCGGTATCTCCCCACTTGCTCAGCAAACCGCCTAGTGCTGGCCCGGCAATGAAGCCGATCCCGAAGGCGGCGGAGACCATGCCGAAGCTCTTCGCGCGGTCCTCGGCGCTGGTAATGTCGGCGACGGCCGCTTGTGCTGGGCCATAGCTGCCGCCGAACAGCCCGGTTAGGACTCGCCCGAACACCACCATGCCGACGCTCCCCGCCAGTGCCAGCACCAGATAGTTCGCCGCCATTCCGGCCAGCGCGACGAGCAGGACCACCCGCCGTCCCACCGCGTCCGACAGGTTGCCGAGCACCGGCGCGGCGATGAAGCTGGCTGCCGCCATGGCAAGGCTCATCCACGCGCCCGCATCGATCGCCGCGTCGAGCGGCATCGACCCGACCCGCATCAGCAGGCGCGGCAAGACCGGCATGATCAGACCAAAGCCCATCGAATCGAGCAGGATCGTGAACATCACGAAGCGCAGGGTGTGGCGGCTCGGCGCCGCCGGTTCAGCCTCGCTCATGCCGCGGGCTCGGAATTGGTCATCGTCCAGAACTTCGGCCCGCCCCCCGGCACGTGCCATTCGCTGATCACCTCGTAGCCGAGCCGCTGGTAGAGACCGACATTGCTCGGCGTCGCGGTTTCGAGCACTGCGGGCACCCCGCGCGCGGCTGCTTCAGCGAGCCCGGCACGGATGGCGAGCCCGCCGAGCCCCTTGCCCTGGCAGTCGGGCCGCACCCCGGCTACGCGCAGGTAATGCCAGCTTTCATCGGCGGGCAACTTCGCGCGGATTGCATCGTCGAGCCGGATCGCGCGGGGGATGTGCCACCCGAAGATCGGCACGAACCGCAAGGCACCGGGATGCCAGATCGGCTCGTGCAGATGCACCGCGCCGGGCGGACGCCACAACGTGACCACTTCCGCCCCAGGCGTGCCCAGCACTATCCCGTTCTGCAGATGCTCGGCAAACATCCAGCGATAGAGCCGGGTCAGTCGGCGCGGGCGGCTGGCAGGGTCGGGCATCATGTAAACGATCGCCGGGTCGTCTTGAAATGCTGCTGCCAGTGTCGCCACGGCCGCATCGCGGTGCTGCGGGCCAAGCCGGATGATTTCACGGTTCATCGCCGCATTCCTAACCGTTTTGCGCGCCCGGTAAATGCCTCGAACTGGCCAAACCCCGGTCAAGCTGCCATGGCCAGTGCAAAGGAGCAGCGCCGTGGCCGATGATGACGACTATGTGTACGACGAGGACAGCGGTGAATGGCTGCCGGCGAGCGAACTCGCCGCCAAGCGCGCCGCCGAGGACCGGGTCGAAGTGCGCGACGCGGTCGGCAATCTGCTCGCCGATGGCGACGCGGTTACCCTGATCAAGGACCTCACCGTCAAAGGTGCCGGACAAACGCTCAAGCAGGGCACCGTGATCCCCTCGATCCGGCTCACCGGTGATGCGCAGGAGATTGATTGCAGGTACCCGGGCATCAAGGGTCTGGTCCTGCGCGCCGAGTTCGTTCGCAAGCGCTAGTCTCGTGACGGCGCTCAAGATCCTGGTCGATGCCGACGCCTGCCCGGTGAAGGAAGAGATCTACAAGGTCGCGCTGCGCCATGGCGTTGCGGTCACCGTGGTCGCCAATATGGCGCTGCGGGTTCCGCCGCATCCCTTGATCGAGCGGGTCGTGGTCTCGGACGGTTTTGATGCGGCCGATGACTGGATCGCCGAACGATCAGACCCGGGCACCGTCGTGATTACCGGCGACATCCTGCTCGCCGAACGCTGCATCAAGGCCGGGGCAACGGTGATCGCGCACAACGGCAAGCCCTTCACTCCCGCCTCGATCGGCAGCGCCATCGCCACTCGCGCGATCATGGCCGACCTGCGCGCCGGGGCCGACGGGATCACTGGCGGCCCGGCTCCGTTTGCCAAGGCGGACCGTTCGCGGTTCCTCTCGGCGCTGGATGAAGCACTGGTCCGGCTGGCGCGCAGCCACCGCTAAAGGTTCGGCGCTAATCGTTCGACAAGCCGCAAGCAAAGGCCCAAGCCTGCGGGCGGACATACCGTCCGCAAAGGATCAAGGTCATGGCCAAGAGCCAGAAGAAATCGAACCGCGAGGTCCGTAAACCCAAGGCGGAGAAGCCCAAGAAGCTCAACGCCTCGCAGCCTTCGCTCAAGGGCGCGGTGCTCAACGACAAGAAGTAACGCGCATTGCCCGGGACCCTGCTGGCACCGCCCGCGCCGCAATCGACTGGCCGCACCATAACCCGCATGGTGCTGGCGATCGGCTATCTGATCGCAGGGATCGCGCATCTCCGCTCACCCGCCGGGTTCCTCCAGATCACCCCGGCCTGGGTGCCTTATCCTGCCACGGTTATCGCGCTGACGGGCCTTGCGGAACTGGCCGGAGCAGTGGCACTCGCCGCGATTGCACGGCTGCGCAAAGCGGCGGGAATCGGGCTGGCTCTGTATGCGGTCTGCGTCTTCCCGGCCAACATCAACCACGCCCTGAACCACATCGCGATCGGCGGGACCCAGCTCAGTTGGTGGTACCACGCCCCGCGGTTCGCCTTGCAGCCAGTTCTGGTCTGGCTCGCGCTGTGGACCGGCGGGGTTACCGACTGGCCGTTTCGCTCTCGGGCGTGACCGGGGCCGGCTCGCTCGCGCCCTTCCAGAAGAACAGCAGGTAGCCGGTCACCCCGATCAGCACCCACAGCGAGGCGTTTTGGAACACCGCCACCAGGTGGAATAACCAGGTGTCCTGCAAGGCCAGCAAGTTGGTCGTAAACTGGCTGCGCTGGCCCGGCGGGATTGCCTGCAATGCGGCCAGCGCGTTGCCTTTGACATTGGCCTGCAGCAGCATCAGGCCGATGAAGGTCAGCATCCCCAGCAGGTAGAACGCAAAGGCCGCGATGCGGAATGCCAGCCGCGCGCGGTGCAGGAAATACCAGATCGCCACCACCATCGCGAAATTGATCGAGATGATCTGGCCGAACAGGCTGCCATACTGTTCCTGCACCTGCTGGATCAGGTGAATGAGCTCGTTCTCGGTCATGCGCTTTCCCCCTGGCGGCTGCGGGTCAGCAGGAAGGCGAGGAAGCCCAAGGTGAACAATGCGTCCCCGGCGAGCACCATGCCGGTCCCAGGAATTGCAGTGCCGGCGCGGACCTGCGGCCAGACCAGCGCTATCACGCCAAGCTTGCC
>JBJTLY010000201.1:0-13874 GCA_046063275.1 Novosphingobium sp.
CCCTCGCCCATCCGCAACGCCCCGGCAGACGCTTACTGCGGAAAGCTCACTCTCCCCCGGCCTACGCCGGGGAAAGCTAACTTCGGCGCTCCCGCATCTCAAAATGGGACTACTCCTCCCCCATCCTTAGCGCCGCAATAAACGCCTCCTGCGGAATGCTCACATTCCCATACTCCCGCATACGGGCCTTACCCTTCTTCTGCTTCTCCAGCAGCTTCTTCTTGCGGGTGATGTCGCCGCCGTAGCATTTCGCGGTCACGTCCTTGCGCATCGCGCTGATCGTTTCGCGCGCGACGACCTTGCCGCCGATTGCGGCCTGGATCGGGATCTTGAACAGGTGGCGCGGGATCAGGTCCTTGAGGCGTTCGCACATGCCGCGGCCGCGCTCTTCGGCGACGGCGCGGTGGACGATCATGCTGAGCGCGTCGACCGGCTCGTTGTTGACGAGGATGCTCATCTTGACGAGGTCGCCCTCGCGCAGGCCGATCTGCTCGTAATCGAAGCTGGCATAGCCGCGGCTGATGCTCTTCAGGCGGTCATAGAAATCGAACACCACTTCGTTGAGCGGCAGTTCGTAATTCACCTGGGCGCGGCCACCCACATAGGTAAGCCCGGTCTGCACCCCGCGGCGGTCCTGGCAGAGCTTGAGGATGGAGCCGAGGTATTCGTCGGGGGTGTAGATCGTCGCCTTGATCCACGGTTCGTCGATCTGTTCGATCCGGCTGGGATCGGGATAGTCGGCCGGGTTGTGGAGCAAGATCTCGCGCGCGTCGTCAGTCTTCGATTTGCGCAGCTGGATGCGGTAGACCACCGATGGCGCGGTGGTGATCAGGTCGAGGTCGTACTCGCGCGTCAAACGCTCCTGGATGATCTCGAGGTGGAGCAGGCCAAGGAAACCGCAGCGGAAGCCGAAGCCGAGCGCGGCGCTGCTTTCCATTTCGAAGCTGAACGACGCGTCGTTTAGGCGCAAGCGGGCGATGCTTTCGCGCAGTTTTTCGAAGTCCGCCGCGTCGACCGGGAACAGCCCGCAGAACACCACCGGCTGGACTTCCTTGAAGCCGGGGAGCGCCTGCGCGGCACCGTTCTTGACCGTGGTGATGGTGTCACCGACCTTGGCCTGGGCGACTTCCTTGATCTGCGCGGTGATGAAGCCGATCTCGCCGGGGCCGAGTTCGGCGAGCTGCTCGATCTTGGGGGTGAAGCAGCCGACCCGGTCGATCAGGTGTTCGGTACCGCCGGCCATGAATTTGACGCTGAGGCCTTTTTTCAGGACGCCGTCGATGACGCGGACGAGGATGACCACGCCGAGGTAGGGGTCGTACCATGAGTCGACCAGCATGGCCTTCAATGGGGCCGCGGCGTCGCCTTTGGGCGGGGGGATCTTCTTGACCACCGCTTCGAGCACGTCCTTGATGCCGATGCCCGATTTGGCGCTGGTCAGCACGGCTTCGCTCGCGTCGAGGCCGATCACTTCCTCGATTTCGGCGCGAACTTTCTCGGGTTCGGCGGCGGGGAGATCAATCTTGTTGATCACGGGGACGATCTCGTGGTCGTGCTCGATCGACTGGTAGACGTTGGCGAGGGTCTGCGCCTCGACCCCCTGTGCAGCGTCCACGACGAGCAGCGCGCCTTCGCAGGCGGCGAGGCTGCGGCTGACTTCGTAGGCGAAGTCGACGTGGCCGGGGGTGTCCATCAGGTTGAGTTCGTAGGTCTCGCCGTCGTCCGCGGTGTACTTGAGGCGGACCGTCTGGGCCTTGATGGTGATCCCGCGCTCTTTCTCGATGTCCATGTTATCAAGGACTTGCTCGCTCATCTCGCGGTCGGTCAGCCCGCCGGTGAACTGGATCAGCCGGTCAGCGAGCGTCGACTTGCCATGGTCGATGTGGGCTATAATACTGAAATTGCGTATTTTATTCAGGTCAGTCATGGGAATCCCGCGAATTTCTCCCGCCGTTAGCAGCAAGGCGGTGGAGTGTCACGCTGGGGCATGCGCACGCTTTCCTACACTGCACCAGCCGGGCATGGGGTCAGCACCAGCAACCCACGCAGTGTGATCGGGGAATTTAGTCGTTGGGCTGTGTCCACAGTGTCCGTTCGACGTGAGAATCGACATGTGAAAGCACGCGAGCCCGGGCGAGACTCAGCCTGCATCGAAGTATTGAAGCCGTATGCCCTGTAGCAGGCGCACCTAAGCAGAGCCTTGTTGTCGAACTTGTTGTTCGTATGCGCGAAGTTCGAATCAAATTGAATGGACTCGACAACGCCGATCAACGCAAGCAAACTCGCGAAGTTTACTTGATCAACATTCGGGTCAATCTGGCATCAAATGAGGGGACGATCGATGAGCAGCGCCAACATCAGCTTGCAGAACAATACCGACGCCCCCGCCGATATGGCAATCTACCATTACAGCACGAATTTTGGTTCGACCGGAATTACGCAAAACAACGTACCTCCGGGCGGGACGATCGGGCCCTTCAAAGTCAGCTGGAACACCGCAACCCCCGGCGATTTCTGGTACGCCTCGATCGCGGTCTCTGGAGGGGCGCGGCCGGGCGTTTACGTCAGCCACGTAGCTGCCGACAAGCTGCTCCCGTACTGGAAGGAATGCATGCTGATGGACGTGCCGTTCCGCAGCGACAACGGAACTTCACGAACCTTCACGGTCAACTGGGACAGTTTCGAGATCAGTTTGAAGTCCGGTTCGACCAGCGCTGACATGCTTCGTATCGGTGACTATTCGACGATCCAGCACGTGTTTGTGCTGATGCTGGAAAACCGATCGTTCGACAACCTCCTTGCGTTCTCGGGTATCCCGGGGATCAGCCACGCGACAACGAACAACAGCAACAGCGTCACCAATGGCGGTGTCACTACGACCTACAACGTCAGCGATTCCGCCACTCCGACGAGCATGCCGACCGACCCTGGGCATGAGTTCGCCGACGTACTCGAACAACTCTGCGGACCTGGCGCGACCTATGCCGCGCCGAATTACCCGGCGATCAATCTGTCCGGCTTCGCCGCGAACTATGCGACCAGCGCCGACGAAAAGACCGGGCTGCCGACTGCACCTGAGATTGGCGATATCATGGCCTGTTTCCAGACTTCGCAGCAGTTGCAAGTGACTGCGGCGCTTGCCAGTCAATATGCCATTTGCGACCACTGGTTTTCCTCGCTGCCGGGGCCGACATGGCCCAACCGCTTCTTCGTACACGGTGCCTCGTCGGCCTATTCGGACGGCAATGGCAACTATGTCGGACTCGACGATAGCCCCAATTCAACTCAGATCGGCGTCTGGGAATCCGTTCACGGCTTCAATTATCGCGAGGGATCGATCTTCGATGCGCTCGACCAGGCAAATATTCCATGGCGGATTTACCACGATACCAGCGGCACGGTCGCGGGATCGATCCCGCAGGTCACCGCGCTAAAGGGAATTTCCCTGGCTGATCCGTTGGCGGTGAAGAGCCTCGATGCCTTCGCCAGCGACGTCGCCAGCGGCTATCCCTATCGTTACACCTTCATCGAACCGAACTACGGCGACATAACCGGCAACACCTACAAGGGTGGCAGCTCGCAGCATCCCGAAGACGACGTTGCCGGGGGTGAGAACCTGATTGCCGAGGTATTCCGCGCGATTTCCAGTTCGCCGCTGTGGCCCAACAGCATGCTGGTGATCACCTACGATGAGCATGGCGGATTCTACGATTCGGTGACCCCGCCGGGCGGCGCGAAGGTGCCAAGTGCTCAGGACAAGCCGGGCACGAACGGGTTTGTCTTCAACCAGCTCGGTGTGCGTGTACCGGGTCTCGTCATCTCGCCGCGGATTAGCAGCCAGGTCGATAGTACGGTCTACGATCACAGCTCGGTTCTAGCCACGGTTGAGCGCTTGTTCGGGCTGCAGCCCTTAACCGGCCGCGATCAGGCAGCGAACGATCTGATCCACATGCTCTCAGCCAATGCCGACGGGGCCGCGCCCCCGGTGCTGCCTGCGGGACGCACCAGGCCGGCCGTCACAGATGCCGACCGCGAGATGCGCTCGGCAAATTTCACGCGATCCCTGCCTGATCAAGGCAATATCCAGGGATTCTTGCACCTTGCCCGCAAAGCGGACCGTGAGCTTTCGGAACGTGGCGCAGCACCGGCACCGCTGCTCGAGTCCGCTCCGAAACCCACCACCTACGGCGAGGCTGACACCTATTTCCGCGAAGTCATGGGCCGTGTTGATGCGATGAGAATCGCATTCGAGACGGCGTTGCACGCGCGCCTTTCAACCGCCGAGCCCAAACCCCCAAGCGATCCCGGCGTGACATAGTACCCGGTTGAAACGCCACAGTTCAGCGGAGCGGCGAACTTCACTTGGCGTTCAGGCTGGCTCTGGCTATAGGCTCCGGCATGCACAGCCGTTCCCCGCTCAAGCTCGCCCTATCGACCGCCATGTGTGCGGCACTCCTGACCACCGCCGCTTGCGGTGGGCGTGGTGGCGGGCCGAAGGATACGGCCTTCGTCGCGCGCGATGTCGACACGCTTTACGCCGCAGCCAAGGACCGGCTCGACCGCGGCGATACGCTGGTTGCCGCGGCCTTGTTCGATGAGGTTGAGCGTCAGCATCCCTACTCACCCTGGGCGCGCCGCGCGCAGTTGATGAGCGCGTTTTCGTATTACGTGGCGAAGGATTACAACAAGTCGGTCCAGGCGGGGCAGCGGTTCCTGTCGATCCACCCGGGCAACCGCGATGCGCCCTATGCCTATTACCTGATCGCGCTGTGCTACTATGAGCAGATCAGCGATACCGATCGCGACCAGAAGATCACCTTGCAGGCGCTTCAGGCGCTGAACGAGATCGTCCGGCGTTATCCCAACACCCGCTATGCCGCGGATGCGCGGGTCAAGATCGACCTCGTCAACGATCACCTTGCTGGCAAGGAAATGCAGATCGGCCGGTTTTACGAGAAATCAGGCCGCTGGCTCGCCGCCTCGCTGCGTTTCCGCAACGTGGTCGATACCTATCAGACCACCAGCCACGCACCCGAAGCACTGTTCCGACTGGTCGAAAGCAATCTGGCCATGGGCGTGCCCGATGAAGCCCAGAAGTACGCCGCGGTGCTCGGCGCCAACTATCCCGGCAACAAGTGGTATGAGAAAGCGTACAAGCTGATGCAGAAGTACGCGCCGGCGACCGCCGCCAAGTAGCTTCGGATCAGGCCGTCTTGACGGTCGACCCGGTGTAGATCGCGTCGATCGCTTCGCCGAGCGCGGCGTCGAATTCGGCGTCGCTCATCTGATAGCGCAGGTCTTCGAGCAGCGCGCGGCTGAAGCTGGCGACAATACCGCGGTTCTTGGCGAGCTCGATGCATGCCTCAGGCCGCTTGTAGCCGCCCGACAATGCCACCACGCGCAGCACTTTTTGATGATCGACCAGTGCATCATAAGTGCCCGGAACCACTGGCAGCGAGAGCTTGAGCATCACCTGCTCGGTCGACTGGTCGAGGTGCTTCAGCAGTTCGCCGAGCAGGATCTCATCGCACTCAGCGCGGGTCTCGCTCTTGATGTTGATCTCGGGCTCGAGCATCGGCATCATGCCATGCGACAGCACCTGGCGGCCCACTTCGAATTGCTGCGCAACGATCGCCGCGATGCCCTCTGCGTTGGCCGAATTGATCACTGAGCGTTCCTTGGTGCCATAAACGCCCAGCGCTTTCGACTTGACCAGCAGCGCATCCAGATCGGGCATCGGCTTCATCAACTGGACGCCATTGACCTCGTCCTCCAGGCCCTTGTCGATCTTGATGAACGGAACGATCCCCTTCGCGATCAGCGCCGCAGGAACCGCAGTGCCATCGACACTGCCGTCCATCGTCCGTTCGAACAGGATCGCGCCCAGCACCTTCTCGCCGGTGAAGACCTTCGAGCGGATGATCCGGCAGCGCATCTCGTGGATCAGGCCGAACATCTCCTCGTCATTCGACCACGCCCCGGCCTCGATACCATAGCCGGCAAGTGCCTTGGGGGTTGAACCGCCCGACTGGTCAAGCGCGGCGATGAAGCCTTTCCCCGCTGCGATCTTGGCGGTCATGTCTGCGGTGTTCATCGCTCGGATCCCTCAAATTGCATACGTATGTTGGCCGCGCCCATAGCGAGCAAGCCGCGAGCCTGCAAGGTTGCGGCTCAGTTGGTCTCGAGGGCCTTCACGCCGGGCAATTCCTTGCCTTCCATCCATTCGAGGAAGGCCCCCCCCGCAGTCGAGACATAACTGAACTGGTCAGCCACCCCGGCGTGGTTGAGCGCGGCGACGGTATCTCCGCCTCCTGCGACCGAGACCAGTGCACCTTCGCTGGTCAGCGCGGCGGCGCTGCGGGCGAGCGCGACGGTGGCAGTGTCGAACGGCGGGGTTTCGAATGCGCCGAGCGGGCCGTTCCAGACCAAGGTCTTGCAGGTCTTGAGCACGTCGGCGAGCGCCTCGGTCGCTTGCGGACCGATGTCGAGGATCATCTCGTCGCCGGCGACTTCGTGGACATTGCAGGTGCGCAGGCTCGCCGGGTTGGCGGCGAATTCCTTCGCGACCACAACGTCATAGGGCAGGTGGACGGTGCAGCCGGCCTTGTCCGCAGCATCGAGAATGCTCTCTGCGGTGGCGGCAAGATCGTGCTCGCACAGCGACTTGCCGACATTGACCCCGCGCGCGGCGAGGAAGGTGTTGGCCATCCCTCCGCCGATGATCAGGTGATCGACCTGCGTAACCAGGTGTGTAAGAACATCGAGCTTGGAAGAAACCTTGGCCCCGCCAACCACCGCCGCCACCGGCCGCTCAGGTTTGCCAAGCGCCTTTTCGAGCGCGGTCAGTTCCGCCTCCATCGCCCGCCCGGCATAGGCCGGCAACAGATGCGCAAGGCCCTCGGTACTGGCATGCGCACGGTGCGCGGCCGAGAAAGCATCGTTGACGTAGATATCACCATTCGCGGCAATCGCCTTGGCGAGCTCGGGATCGTTCTTTTCCTCGCCCTTCCAGAAGCGGGTATTCTCAAGCATCGCGATATCGCCGGGCTTCAGAATACCGATCGACTGCGCAACCACCAGTCCGGCGATTTCGGGCACGAACATGACTTCGCGGCCAAGCACATGCTGTACCGCGTCGAGCGTCATCGACACCGACATGGTCGAGACCTTCTCGCCCTTGGGCCGCCCGAAGTGCGCCAGCAGCAGCACCTTGGCGCCCTTGTCGGCCAGTTCCAGGATCGTCGGCGCCGAGGCCCGCACGCGGGTATCGTCGGTGACCACCCCGTCAGCCATCGGCAGGTTGAGATCGACCCGCACCAAGGCGACCTTTCCGGTCAGGTCGGCCGGAAGATCGTCGAGAGTGCGGAACCGGGTCATGTCAGAGCAACTTCCCCATCGCCCCGGCGGTGTCGACCATGCGGTTGGAGAAGCCCCATTCGTTGTCGTACCAGCTGAGCACGCGGACGAGCTTGCCATCGATCACCGAGGTTTCGAGGCTGTCGATGGTCGAGCTAGCCGGGGCACCGTTGTAGTCGATCGACACCAGCGGCTCGTCCGAGAACGCAAGAACGCCCTTCATCGCGCCTTCGCTGGCCGCCTTGAGCAGCGCGTTGACTTCGTCCTTGGTCGTGTCGCGCTTGGGGGTAAAGGTCAGATCGACCACCGAGACGTTCGGGGTGGGCACGCGGATCGCCGAGCCATCGAGCTTGCCCTTAAGTTCGGGCAGCACCTCACCCACCGCGCGGGCTGCGCCGGTGGTGGTCGGGATCATGCTCATCCCCGCAGCACGCGCACGGCGCGGGTCTTCGTGGATCTGGTCGAGAATCTTCTGGTCGTTGGTATAGGCATGGATCGTGGTCATCAGCCCGCGCTCGATCCCGATCGCATCGTTGAGCACCTTGGCGAACGGCGCGAGACAGTTGGTAGTGCACGAGGCGTTGGAAACGATTACGTGCGCGGCCTCGAGCTTGTCATGATTGACGCCGTAGACCACGGTGAGGTCGACACCTTTGCCCGGGGCCGAGATCAGCACCCGCTTTGCGCCAGCAGCGATGTGCTTTTCGCAGCTTGCGCGGTCGGTGAAGAAGCCGGTGCATTCAAGCGCGATGTCGATTCCATTGGCCTTGTGCGGCAGGTTGGCAGGATCGCGCTCTGCCGAAACGTGGATGCGCTTGCCGTTGATCACCAGGTCGTTGCCATCGACTTCAACCGTGCCGTCGAACGCGCCGTGGACCGAATCGCGCTTGAACAGCAGCGCGTTGGCTGCCGCCGAGGCGAGATCGTTGATCGAAACCAGTTCGAGTCCGCAGTCCGGCCGGGCCAGGATGGCGCGCGCCACATTGCGCCCGATGCGCCCGAAACCATTGATCGCAACTTTGATCGCCACGTCTAATTCCTCCTCTTAGCGGCCCAGCTTCGCTTTCACCTGCGCCACGATCGCCTCTGCAGTGAGGCCGAAATACTTGAACAATTCCTCGGCCGGAGCCGAAAGTCCGAACCGGTCGATGCCGATGTTGAGGCCGTCGCGCCCGGTCCACTTGTGCCAGCCGAAAGTGGTGCCCGCCTCGATCGAGACCGCGAGCAGATCATGCGGAATCAGCGAGCCCTGATAGGTCTCGTCCTGCGCCTCGAACAGTTCCCAGCACGGCATCGAGACGACGTCCGCGCCGATCCCGTCGGCTTCGAGCGACCTTGCGGCTTCGACCGCAAGTTGAACCTCGCTGCCGGTTGCCAGCAGCACGACCTGCTTCGCAGCCGTGGCTGAAACCAGCCGGTAGGCACCCTTGGCGCTGCGGTTCTGATCGGCATCGCTGCGCAGCGCGGGCAAGTTCTGGCGGGTTAGCGCCAGCGCCGAAGGGCCATCCTTGCGGCCGAGCGCCAGTTCCCAGCACTCTGCCGTTTCCATCGCGTCGGCCGGGCGGAACATCCACAGGTGCGGAATCGCACGGAGCGAGGCGACGTGCTCGATCGGCTGGTGTGTCGGGCCGTCTTCGCCCAGCCCGATGCTGTCGTGCGTGAGAACAAAGATCGAGCGGACCTGCTGCAGCGCCGCGAGCCGGATCGCGTTGCGGCAATAGTCGGAGAAGACCAGGAAGGTGCCGCCATAGGGGATCACCCCGCCGTGCAGCGCCATGCCGTTCATCGCCGCAGCCATCCCGAATTCGCGGATGCCGTAATAGACATAGCGGCCCGCATAGTTCGTGTGGTCAAGTGGCGGAGTCGATGCGGTCTTGGTGTTGTTCGAGCCGGTCAGGTCAGCCGAGCCACCGATCATCGCCGGGACTGCAGCGGTGAGCACAGTCAATGCGTTCTCGCTCGACTTGCGCGTCGCGAGCTTGGGCATGTCGGCGGCGAGCTTGGCGCGGTAGTCGTGCCAGCCGGTCAGCGCCGGGATATCACCCGCCATACGCGCGGAGAATTCATCGCCGCGTGCGTTCTTGGCCAAGCGTTCCTTCCACTTGGCGTGCTCTGCCGCGCCCTTCGCGCCAAGCGAACGCCAGTCAGCGAGAATGTCCTCGGGCACCACAAACGGCGGCGAATCCCAATTCAGCACCTTGCGCGCCTTGGCGATTTCATCCGCGCCCAGCGGGCTGCCGTGAACGCCGTGCGTCCCTTGCTTGTCGGGCGCGCCCTTGCCGATGATCGTCTTACACGCAATCAGCGAGGGTCGCGCATCCTTCGCCGCGGCAGCGAGTGCCTTGCCGATCGCGGCATGGTCATAACCATCAACTTCCTGGGTGTGCCAGCCGGTCGCCTTGTAACGCCCAAGCACGTCTTCCGAAGTCGAAAGGTCGGTGCTGCCGTCGATGGTGATCGAATTGTGATCCCACAGCACGTTGAGCTGGCCGAGCTTCAGCACGGCGGCCAGCCCGATTGCTTCGTGGTTGATGCCTTCCATCAGGCAGCCATCGCCGGCGATCACCCAGGTGCGGTGATCGCACAGCTCGCCGCCGAATTCGGCATTGAGGTGGCGTTCGGCGATGGCCATGCCAACTGCCATGGCCAGCCCTTGCCCCAGCGGGCCGGTGGTCGCCTCGGCTCCGTCGAGCTCGATGTTCTCCGGGTGACCGGCGCAGACCGAGTGGAGCTGGCGGAAATTCTCGATGTCGGTGATCGTCGGCGATTGATAGCCGGTCAGATAGAGCAGCGAATAGAGCAGCATCGAACCGTGTCCGGCCGACAGCACGAAGCGATCGCGATCGGGCCACTTGGGCGCGGCTGGATCGAACTTCAGCTGTTCGGCGAACAGCACCGCAGCGACGTCAGCCATGCCCATTGGCATACCGGGATGCCCCGAATTGGCCTGCTCCACCGCGTCCATCGACAGCGCGCGGATGGCATTCGCCATCACGGCGTAGCGGGCAGTGTCTAGGCTCATCGGCGTGGGCTCCCGGTCTGGGCTGGAACGCGGCGGCGATTCGGCGCGGGGTCTCCTTTGCCAAGCCACGCCGCCCCGTCAAGGCGAGGTTCGGACATGGTTTAGCAAACGGTGGGAAATGTAGGGTGCAACGCTTTGCCACGTCATGGAATTGCGTTAGCATTGCACATATGGAGGCGGATCGCAGCAACAGGGCAATTGCCCGGATCGAACGTGCGCTTGATCGGATCAAGCGCGCTGCACCGCGTTCTGGCGGCAGCGATGCCGAACTTGCCGCGTTGCGCGAACGCCATGCCCGGCTGCGCACGGCTGTGCAGGGCTCGCTCGAAGAACTTGACCAGTTGATCGACGGGGCCGCAACATGAGCAACGTCACGTTGCAGATCGGTGGCCGCAGCTACATCGTC
The DNA here is from genome assembly GCA_046063275.1 of Novosphingobium sp. Taxonomy (GTDB): domain Bacteria; phylum Pseudomonadota; class Alphaproteobacteria; order Sphingomonadales; family Sphingomonadaceae; genus Novosphingobium. The sequence goes on from JBJTLY010000201.1 coordinate 10,785, forward strand.
GCCTGCGCGGCAGGTGAGGAAGCCCACGTCGAACGGCTCGGCCAACTGATCGACGACAAAGCCCGCGAACTCGGTCCGTCCAGCCACAACGAGGTGCGGCTGCTGCTGTTCGCCGCGCTGGTACTCGCTGATGACCTCCACGAGGCTCGCGGCACCACCGCTCCGGCTACTCCGGCTGCTTCGGCAGGGCCCGATCACGCCGAAACGCTCGAAAAGCTGGCCGACCGGCTCGAAAGTTATGCCAACAGCCTTGAGGGCTAGGCTGCAAAGGCATACATAGGGCTCGACGGGTACTGCCCGGTGCGAGCCTTTGAAAATCCCTGAGGCTATAAGTAAAATCCATGGGGGCTGTCCCTGGTTGGGCCTTGGCCTGGCACACACGGTTCCCACCTGACGTAACGCGTCAGAGGATTTCCTGGCAACGGCCCATGGTGGTCCCGTCACCTTTTTGATCCTCCCCCTTGGGGGGAGGGGAACCATCCGCAGGATGGTGGAGGGGTACGCGCAGTGATCGCAAGGTCGAGAGGTCGGGACCACCTGCCCGTACCCCTCCACCAGCTGCGCTGGTCCCCCTCCCCGTGCCGGGGAGGAAAGCTGGTGACCGACAAGCAAGACCTGCGTGCCGAGCTGCGCCAGCGACGACTGGCACACGATGCGTCGATCTCACCGGGCCTGCGCGCGTTACTGTTCCACCGCCCACCCGCCGCCCTGCACGACCTCGTTCCGCAAGGAGCGGCAATTGGCGTCTACCATCCGATCCCCGGCGAAGCTCCACCGCTGGGTTATGCCCGCTGGTTTGCGGAGGCTGGCCACCCGGTCGCCCTGCCATGGTTCGCCCGGCGCGGCGATGCGATGCGTTTCAAGCTGTGGGACAATCCATTCGATGAGAGCGGCCTGGTGCCCGATCCCTATGGCGCGATGCAGCCACCGGCCGAGGCTGATGACGTGGATATAGACGTGGCATTCGTCCCGCTTCTGGGCTTCACGGCCGAAGGTCACCGGCTGGGCCAAGGCGGCGGACACTACGACAGACTGCTGGCCGCGCGGCCGAATGTCATACCGATCGGGCTTGCCTGGGACTGCCAACTGGTCGATGCACTGCCGCTCGAAGACCACGACCGCCCCTTGCGCGGGGTGGTCACCCCGACCCGCTTTTACGGACCTTTCGATGCGCAGTGAACCAACCTGGCGAATACCGATCGGCATTCTCGCGCTGCTGTTCGCGCTGATGGTCTATGGCATCGTGATCGCGCGTTTCATTGCGCCATGGTTTCAGGGTTGGTCCGCCCTCGCCCAAACCCCGGCCTACGTGCTGCTCGGCGTGGTCTGGCTGTTGCCGCTGAAGCGCTTCTTGATCTGGATGGAAACTGGCCGCTGGCGTTAGTTGCCGCGCCGCGATAGCCTGTCACTTGGAAACAGGGGGGCTGGGTTGATGCGCGCGTTTGTCGTATTAGGTGCGATGATCCTTTGCTGCATCGCTACAACAGCGAGCGCGAAGCCCGCTTTCCCGCACTCAGTCGGCGAATGCTCTTGGATCCATGGATACTACGTAATCGCAAACGGATCCGGTGTCCGCCGGATCGTCATTCGCGGGACCAGCCACATCGTTAACCTTGCCGACTCAGATCGCGAGATTCCTGAAACTCTGAAGTCGTACGAAAATCATTCTTCGGATTTGTTCGCCCGCAGCGGCAAACAATTTGATCCGGCACTCTACGGCGATTTCAAGGTATGTGCTTCCAAGAGGTACATACGCGGTCACATGCAGCTTGTCCGAATCAAGCAGACGCGTCGATTGATCTTGGGTGGTAGATCATACAACGGCGAAAGTTGGTGGAGGCAATGATGCGTAAGTGGGCAATCGTCGCAGGGGCCGTGCTTCTGCTCATCGGCACGGCGCTCGCGTTCGGTCGCCCCTGGCTGGCCCAGCGCGCGTTCGACCGCGCCCTCGATCAGAACCTTGGGATCGACAAGTCGCTCGCGTTGGGTGACGGAATCAGCGCCTATGTCTGCGGCAGCGGTTCGCCGATGCCCGATGCCGACCGCGCCGGGCCGTGCATCGCGGTGCTGGCGGGCAACCAATCGTTTATCTTCGATTCCGGATCTGGCTCGATCCGCAAGCTGATGCGGATGGGCTTCCCGATGGAAAAACTGCAGGCGGTGTTCCTCACGCACCTGCATTCGGATCATATCGATGGCCTCGGTGAGCTGCTGCTGCAATCCTGGATCGCCGGTTCGCGCAGCAGCCCGACCCCGGTCTATGGTCCAGCCGGAACCGATCAGGTCGTGGCAGGCTTTCGCCAGGCCTACACGCTCGATGAAGGCTACCGGGTGGCGCATCATGGCCCGAAGGTTGCCAATCCGGCGGGATACGGCGGTACGGCGCAAATCATCACGCTGCCCGATGGGGCCGACAGCCAGGTGGTCTACGACAAGGACGGAGTGAAGATCACCGTCATCCGCGTCAACCATGCACCGATCGCCCCGGCCTATGGCTACCGTATCGATTACAAGGGCCGGGCGATGACGCTGTCGGGCGACACGGTCTACGCGCCGTCCTTCGTCAACGCCTCAAAAGACGCGGACCTGATGTTCCACGATGCGATGAACAAGCAGATGGTCGCCGCGATGGGCAAGAAGCTGGCCGAACGCGGCCGCGCCAACACCGCGCAGATCATGCACGATATCCAGAACTACCACGCCAGTCCCGAAGATGCCGCGCGTGCGGCAAGGGAAGCCGGGGTAAAGGCGCTGGTGCTCTATCACCTCGTTCCGCCGGTGCCCGCCAAGCTGATCGAACCGCTGTTTTTGGGCAAAGCGCCAGCCATGTTCGGCGGCACGCTCAAGCTGGCCGAGGACGGCATGATCGTCAGCCTGCCCGCAGGGAGCAAGGACGTGAAGTTCAGTTCGGGATGGTGAGGAAATTCCCAAGTGGCGCGAGTGACGGGACTCGAACCCGCGACCTTCGGCGTGACAGGCCGACACTCTAACCAACTGAGCTACACCCGCGCAGCCACTTGGGAGCAGCGCCACTAGGACAGCGCGTGGGGGCTGTCAACCGGCATCGGGCGCCTTCGTGTCAAATGCGCG
>JBJTLY010000202.1:0-7003 GCA_046063275.1 Novosphingobium sp.
GCTTTCCGCCGCCGCGCCGACGCGGCCCGCGGCAAGCACCTTGCCCAGCACCTCGCGGCCGTTATCGACCTCGCCGATCACCGCGTCGGCATCGAGCTGGACATTGTCGAGCTTGACGTGCGCCGCCATCGCGCTGTCGACCAGCCGGACGCTGTCGAGGCTGAGTCCCGCTGCGTCCTTGGGCACTGCGAACAGCGTGATCCCGGCGTCGTCCTCGTCGCTCCCCGCAGTGCGCGCGGCGACCACCAGCATATCAGCCGAGGCGCCCTGGACTACGAAGCTCTTCGCGCCCGAAAGCTTGAAGCCGTTCCCGGCGCGGGTCGCAGTGGTCTTGATCCGCTCAGGCCGGTGCTTGGGGCCTTCGTCGATCGCGACCGCATAGACCGCCTTGCCCTCGATCAGCCCCGGCAGATACCGACCGCGCAGCTCATCGCCGCCTGCGCCGAGCGCTGTTGCGGCCATGACCGAGCTGGTCAGGAACGGCGAGGGCGTGAGGTTGCGGCCGATCTCTTCGAGCACGATCCCGGCCTCGACATGGCCCATACCAAGCCCGCCATCTGCTTCAGGGACGAGAATCCCGGTGAAACCCATCTCGGCGAACTGGCCCCACAGCGCGTGGCCGAACCCATCCTTGCAATTGATGTCACGGAAATGGCGCAGCTGCTTGGCAATCGCGCCCTCGTCGGCCATGAAGCCGCGCGCGCTGTCGGCGAGCATCGCCTGATCGTCATTGTGATAAAGCGGCATGTCAGGCTCCCGGCAGGTCGAGGATGCGTTTGGCGATCACGTTGAGCATCACCTCGCTGGTGCCGCCCTCGATCGAATTGGCCTTGGTGCGGAGCCAGCCGCGTGCCCGGCCGCCGCCGTTCGAGGCTTCGCTGTCCCACTCAAGCGCGGCGCTGCCGCCTGCGGCCATCAACAATTCGTGGCGGCGCTTGTTGAGCTCGGTTCCGGCGTATTTCATCGTGTTCGGCTGGGCGGGGTGCGCCTTGCCGACCTTGATCTCGTCGAGGAACTTCTCGCCCATCGCGCCGTAAGCCAGCGCATCGACATCGAACATCGCCAGTTCGGCGCGGAGCAGCGGGTCTTCGACCCCCGAATTGCGCGACAGGATCGCGCCGATGGTGTTCATCCGGTCGCCCCCGCCCGCGCCCGAGATCATCTCGCGCTCATGGCCGAGCAGGTACTTCGCCACGTCCCAGCCGCGATTGAGTTCGCCAACGATCTGGGCCTTGGGCACCGAGACATTGTCGAAGAAGGTTTCGCAGAACGGCGAATTGCCGCTGATCAGCAGGATCGGCTTGGTCGAAACCCCGGGGCTGGCCATGTCGAACAGCAGGAACGAGATGCCCTGGTACTTGTTCGACTTGTCGGTGCGGACGAGGCAGAAGATCCAGTCGGCCTTGTCGGCATAGGAGGTCCAGATCTTGCTGCCGTTGACCACCCAGTGATCGCCCTTGTCTTCGCCGAAGGTCTGGAGCGAAACGAGGTCGCTGCCCGAACCCGGTTCCGAATAACCCTGACACCAGCGGATTTCACCGCGCGCGACCTGGCCGAGGTAGTGGACCTTCTGTTCTTCGGTCCCGAACTTGAGCAGCGCCGGGCCGAGCATCCAGATGCCGAAGCTGGACAGCGGCGGACGCGCGCCGATCCGGTTCATCTCCTCGCGCCACACCTTGGCTTCGGCCGGGGACATACCAGCGCCGCCATAGGCCTTGGGCCAGTCGGGCACGGTGTAGCCCTTGGCCACGCAGGCATCGAGCCAGGCCTTCTGCGCCGGGTTCTTGAACTTGAAATTGCGCCCGCCCCAGCAGACGTCATCTTCGTCCTTCACGGGTTGGCGCATTTCAAGCGGGCAATTGGCTTCGAGCCAGGCGCGAATCTCGCCCCGGAAGGCTTCTAGGTCGGACATGGGAGACTCCTCTCTTTAACCGAGAGGTTAAGGCGCTTGTGCGCCCTCACGCAAGCCCGGATTTCCTTGGTGCGCGCAGTACCCCGCTTGCCGTAGCGTAAAGCGCAAGGGCGTTGACCCGGACCCTCGCCCGCCTAAGCTAAGGCAAAACAAAGATCAGGAGAGACCATGCGATTCTCAGGCAAGTGCGCGGTGATCACCGGCGCCGGATCAGGCATCGGCCGTGCAACTACGCTGCTGTTCGCGCGCGAAGGCGCGACCGTTTACGCCGCCGATATCGACCTTTCCCGCGCTAAAGCGGTTGCTGCCGAGGGCGAGAATATCGTACCCGTCGCCTGCGATGTCTGCGATGTCACACAGATCAAGGCGCTGATGGACAAGGCGGGCAGCGAACAGGGCGGGATCGACTACCTGTTCAACAATGCCGGAGCCGGCGGCGACCGCGCCCCGATCGATGAGATCGAGCCCGAGGGCTGGGACCGCACCTTTGACCTGTTGATGCGCTCGGTGGCGATGGGTATCCGTTATGCCTCGCCCTACATGAAGACCCGCAAGGGCGCGGCGGTGGTCAACACCAGCTCTGTCGCCGCAGTCGGACCGGGCTATTCGCCGACCGCCTATGCCGTAGCCAAGGCCGGGGTGCTGCACCTGACCAAATGCGCCGCGACCGATCTTGCCAGATACGGCATCCGCGTGAACGCAGTGCAGCCAGGCTTCATCAACACCAACATCTTCACCGCCAGCCTCGAAGTGCCGGAAGAGCAGGCGGAGCAGGCCAAGGCGTTCATCAAGCAGATGTCCTCCAACGCGCAGCCGGTGGCGCGCAGCGGCATGCCCGACGATATCGCCAATGCAGTCGCCTTCCTGTGCAGCGAGGATGCGGGCTTCATGACCGGGGCTTCGCTGATCGTCGATGGCGGGCTCACGGTAGGCCCGCGCCATAGCTGGGATCCTGAAGCGCCCGGCATGTTCGACGCGCTGCTTGCGATGGAGGAGCAGGCCAAGGCGGCCGCCGCGCAGTGAGCGCCAAGGTAGTCCTCCCCCCCGCCGAGCGGTTGCCGCTCGCGGTCAAGATCGGCAATGGTTTCGGGTCGATCGCCTATGGGGTGAAGGACAACGGTTTCGCCACGCTGCTCTTGCTGTTCTACAGTCAGGTGTTGGGTCTCGAGGCTGGGCTGGTCGGGCTGATCCTGCTGATCGCGCTGCTGCTCGATGCGATGGTCGATCCGCTAGTCGGGTACTGGAGCGACAAGACCCACAGCAAGTGGGGCAAGCGTCATCCGTGGATGTATGCGGCGATCCTGCCGATGACCGCGGCGTGGCTGATGTTGTGGCATCCGCCGCAGGGCCTTGGCAGCGGACTCTATCTGTGGCTGCTGGGCTTCGCTTTCCTGATGCGCGCGGCGGTGTCGTGCTATGAAATCCCCGCGCTGTCGGTGGTGCCGGGCCTCTCCAGCGATTACGACGAGCGCACCTCGATCACCCGCTGGCGCTATATCCTCGCCTGGATCGGCGGGCTCACCATGCTGATGCTGGCCTTCGGGGTCTTCCTGGTCCCTTCGCAGCGCTATCCGGTCGGTCAGCTCAACATCGATGGCTACGGCCTTTATGGCTGGGCGGGCGCAGTCCTGATGATCATCGGTGCGCTGGTCGGCGCGCTTTCGACCCATAGCCGGATTGCCCGTCTCGCCAGCGCACCGGCAGAACATCTGCCGCTGGGGCAGACTCTGCGCAAGATCGCCGCGATCCTGTCCAACCGCGCCTTCCTGATCGTGCTCGGCACCACGCTGTGCAACTACGTCAATCTGGGTATGTCCTATTCCACCGCGACCTACATCCTGACCTATTACTGGGAGATGCCGCAAGCCGGGTTCATCGCCTATTCGATCGCGCTGTTCCTGGGCGTGGTCGGTGCGCTTGGTTTGATCGCGCTGCTGCAAAGGCGGATCGAGAAGCGCAGCGGCGCGGTGGTTTGCGCGCTGATCTCGCTGGCGATCGGGCTCAGCCCTTACCTGCTGCGCTTTGCCGGACTGTTTCCGCTCAACGGCTCGCCGTCACTCATCCCGCTGCTGTTCACGCTGGTCGCGATCTCCAACGGCCTTGCCGTCGCTGCCGGGATGATGGTCCAGTCGATGGCGGCGGATGTCATCGAAGCGTCGCAGGAACAGACCGGCGAGCGTACCGAAGGCATTTTTTTCGCCGCCTATTTCTTCACGCAGAAATGCGCGACCGGCGTCGGGATCTTCCTCGCCGGGATGGTGGTCAGCCTGTCGGGCTTCCCCGCGCGTGCCCGGCCAGGCGATGTATCTCCGGTGGTGCTCGATCACTTCGCACTTTACTTCGTGATCCTGCTGACCGTGGTCTCACTCATTGGGACCGCGATTATTGCGCGATTTCCGATCACCCGAGCCCAACATGCTGCGCGGTTGGCGAAGCTGGCCGAGCAAGCAGCATCGCCGCTTGGCCCGGCACCTTAACCGATCGCTTAATTCACCCTTGGCGCAAGGCCTGCACCGTGGCAGGGAGCGCTGCGAGACTCGACAGTATCAGGAAAGGAAAGACCCCATGGATTTCGATCCCACCGAACGGCAAGTCTATTGGCGCGACCGCGTCCGCCAGTTCATCGAGAACCACGTCCGGCCCCGGCAAGGCGACTACAAGAAGCAGGACGCCGAGGGTGAGCGCTGGAAAGTGCTGCCGGTGGTCGAAGAGGAAAAGGCCCGCGCCAAGGCGCAGGGGATCTGGAACCTGTTCATGCCGCCGCAGGCCGGCCGCGCGCATGTCGACGATACCTTCGAATTCGACGGCCCGGGCCTGACCAACCTCGAATATGCGCTCTGCGCCGAGGAAATGGGCCGCGTCGGCTTTGCCAGCGAAGCGTTCAATTGCTCTGCGCCCGATACCGGCAACATGGAAGTGCTGCACCGTTATGGCACCCGCGAGCAGAAGGATCGCTGGCTCAAGCCATTGATGGACGGCGAAATCCGTTCGGCCTTCCTGATGACCGAGCCCGCAGTGGCAAGTTCGGACGCGACCAACATCGAAACCTCGATCCGCCGCGAGGGCGACGAATATGTCTTGAACGGCACCAAGTGGTGGTCGTCGGGCGCGGGCGATCCGCGCTGCAAGATCGCGATCGTCATGGGCAAGACCGACTTCGAGGCCAAGAAGCACGCCCAGCAATCGATGGTGCTGATGGAGCTTGATGCGCCCGGCGTGGAGATCCTGCGTCACCTGCCGGTGTTCGGCTATGACGATGCCCCGCACGGGCACATGGAAATCAAGCTCAACAACGTCCGTATCCCGGCCAGCAACATGCTGCTCGGTGAAGGCCGCGGGTTCGAGATCGCGCAAGGCCGCCTCGGGCCGGGCCGCATCCACCACTGCATGCGCACCATCGGTGTGGCCGAGGAAGCACTGGCGCGGATGGTCAAGCGGCTCTCGTCGCGCGTTGCCTTCGGCAAGGCGATCAGCACCCACTCGATCTGGGAACAGCGCATCGCCGAAGCCCGCATCGAGATCGAATGCTCGCGTCTGCTATGCCTCAAGGCCGCGGACATGATGGACAAGGTCGGCAACAAGGCCGCTCAGGCCGAGATCGCGATGATCAAGGTCAAGGCACCCAACATGGCGCTCAAGATCATCGATGATGCGATCCAGGCCCATGGCGGCGGCGGCGTTTCGGAGGACTTCGGTCTCGCCAAGATGTACGCTGGCCAGCGCACCCTGCGCATCGCCGACGGCCCGGACGAAGTCCACAACCGCTCGATCGCGCGGATCGAGATGGGCAAGTACGCGCCGCAGCCGGATAGCGGGCCAAGCTCGGGTGATCTCGGGGTTGCGCGCTAAGGCAAACGTGGCGCGCGTGCTTCGACAGGCTCAGCACGAGCGGGCTTTGGGATTACTTCCATTCCCGCTCAGCCTGAGCCTGTCGAAGGCCACACGCACCGGTCAAAACTGGAGAGTACACACATGAAAGCCGCAGTCCTGGTCGAAGCGGGCAAGCCGCTCGAAATCGAGCAGCTCCAGATCAGCAAGCCGGGTCCGCACGAGGTGCTGATCCGTACCGTCGCCTGCGGCCTGTGCCATTCGGACCTGCACTTCATCGAAGGCACCTACCCGCACGCCATGCCGGCGGTACCCGGTCACGAAGCCGCGGGAATCGTCGAGGCGGTCGGCAGCGAAGTGCGTACGGTCAAGGTCGGCGACGCGGTGGTGACCTGCCTTTCGGCGTTCTGCGGCCACTGCGAGTTCTGCGTGACCGGGCGCATGTCGCTGTGTCTGGGCGCAGAAACGCGGCGTCCTGCCGGAGCCGAGCCGCGGATTTCCCGGAGTGACGGATCCCCGGTCGCGCAGATGCTCAACCTTTCTGCCTTTGCCGAGATGATGCTGATCCACGAACACGCCTGCACCGCGATCAACCCCGAGATGCCGCTTGATCGCGCGGCAGTGATTGGCTGCGCGGTGACCACCGGCGCGGGCACAATCTTCAACGCCTGCAAGGTCACCCCGGGTGAAACCGTGGCGGTGGTCGGCTGCGGCGGCGTGGGCCTCGCCACGATCAACGCCGCCAAGATCGCCGGTGCCGGGCAGATCATTGCCGCCGATCCGATGCCCGAGAAGCGCGCGCTGGCGATGAAGCTGGGTGCAACGCACACGGTTGACGCAGCCGATCCCGATGCCGCCAAGATGATCCAGGAAATGAGCAAGGGCGGGGTCGATCACGCGGTCGAAGCGGTCGGCCGTCCGGCCTCGGGCGAGCTTGCGGTCAAATCGCTGCGCCGCGGCGGCACCGCCACGATCCTGGGCATGATGCCGCTGACCCACCAGGTCGGACTCTCGGCGATGGATCTGCTCTCGGGCAAGAAGCTGCAGGGCGCGATCATGGGCGGCAACCGCTTCCCGGTCGACATGCCGCGGCTGGTCGATTTCTACCTGCGCGGGCTGCTCGATCTCGACAGCATCATCGCCGAGCGCATCCCGCTCGAAAAGATCAACGAAGGTTTCGACACGATGAAGACCGGCGCTTCGGCGCGCTCGGTCATCGTGTTTGACAACTGATTCAAGTCCCCCTCCCGCTTGCGGGAGGGG
>JBJTLY010000203.1:0-18309 GCA_046063275.1 Novosphingobium sp.
GACATGTTCCTGCCAACGTGACCAGATGAGCTGCACCGGGCGCTTGACCGCCTTGGCGATCAGCGCTGCCTCGACCGCGTGATCGTGCTCGAGCCGCGCATCGAAGCTGCAGCCCGCGGGGAGCGGATAGCGGGTCACTTCCTCAACCGCGAAGTCCAGTGCTTTTGCCACGGCGGCACGCGCGCTTTGCAGGGACTGGCTTGCCACCCAAAGTTCGCAGCGCCCGTTCTCGATCCGCGCGGTGGCGCTGGCGGTTTCGACGCTGGCGTGGAGCGCCGGGGCGATCGTGTAGTTCGCCGCCACATCGACCTTCCCGGCAAGGTAGCTCATGGCATCGCCGACCGCGCTGACGGTATCGCCGTCCTGCTTGAGCGCAGCGGCAAGATCGCGGTCGAGGCGGTCGCTATCGGGCTTGCCGCGCGCGGTGAAGCGCGGCGCGATCTTGACCAGCGCCTGCTCCGCCGCCCACCAGTTGCTCGCGACGGCGGCGAGCCAGCCCGGACCCGGTATCGCGGAAATGAAACCCGGTTGGCCAATGGCGGCTTGCGGATCATAATGCCCGAGCCTGGCCTCGCCGATCGGGCCATGGCGGATTGCGGCGAAGACCATGTCGGGCAGGCGGATGTCACCCGCGAACGCATGGCTGCCGTCGACCTTGCTCGGCAGGTCGAGGCGGGGGAAATGCAGCGGCGCACCGGGGGGAAACTCACCCGGGCGCTCACGCGGCGGTTCGGCGCGCAGCACCGGCGGGTTTGGCGGTGAATAGCCTGCGGCATCGGCCACCAGTTCGCCGAACGAGGCCTTATTCTTGCCCTGCAGGATCATCCCGCCCTGCGCCTCGCACTCCTCCCAGCCGACGCCCCACTTCGCAGCTGCAGCCATGGAGAGCATAGCCCGCGCGCCCGCCGCAGCAGCGCGCGCCGCCGCTTCGTGGGCAGCGAGCGAGGTGCCGTCGGCAGTAGCGGTGAATGCTTCGCCCTCGGCGAAGCGCTGGGCGAGCAGGCTGTCTGGTTTATCGGCGAGCCCGGAAAGCAGCGGCAGCCACAGCGGCGCCCACTCGCCAGCAAGCACCGCGTTGGCATAGGCCCCGCTGACCGGAGCGGGTTCGACCGCGATCTGCCGCCAGTCCGCGCCCAGCTCCATCGCCACCACCTGCGGCAGCAAGGTGGAGATCCCCTGCCCCATCTCGAGCTGCGGCACGGCGACGCTGACCACCCCGTCCTTGCCGATCTTGAGCCAAGCATCGAAGGCATATTCGCCCGGGCCCGGGCGCAGCGGCGGCGCGAAGCGGCGCGGCGAAAGCGCCCAGGCGGCGAGCAGTACGCCCCCTGCCCCCATTCCGAAGAAAAACCCGCGCCGCGAAAGCCTCATGATCGGTGCATTAGCGGCTTAGCGCTGGTTGTCGAGCCAGGTGCCGACCCGGCGCGCGAGCTTAGCGAAATGGCCGGTCTCGGCATCCTCGTGCACGGCGGGAGGATCGCCCGCGTCGCTCGCTCTGCGGATCGCGAGTTCGAGCGGAATCCGGCCGAGAAAGGCCATACCCTGTGCCGTAGCCGCGGCTTCCGCGCCGCCCTGCCCGAACGGATCCGAAAGCTCGCCGCAATGCGGGCACTCATACCCCGCCATGTTCTCGACCATGCCGATTATCGGGACCTGCCCCACTTCGAACAGCTGCACGGCGCGCGCCGCATCGATCAGGGCGAGGTCCTGCGGGGTCGAGACGATCACCGCGCCATCGGGCTTGTAGCGTTGCAGCATGGTCAGCTGGACATCGCCGGTGCCGGGCGGCAGGTCGACCACCAGCAGTTCGGCATCGCCCCAGTGCGCGTCGATCAACTGGCCCAGCGCATTGCCCGCCATCGGCCCGCGCCAGGCGATCGCCTTGCCTGGTTCGATCAGCTGGCCCATCGAGAGCAACGGCACGCCCCAGCGGCTTGGTACCGGAATCATCTTGTTGTCGTGCGCCTGCGGCCTGCTCCCCTCGATCCCGAGCAGCCGCGGCTGCGACGGGCCGTAGATATCGGCATCGACCAGCCCGACCTTGCGCCCCTGCCGCGCGAGCGCGATCGCCAAGTTGGCCGAAACCGTGCTCTTGCCCACACCGCCCTTGCCCGATCCGACCGCGATGATCCGCCGCCGCGTCTTGTCGGCGACCAAGGCGATGCGCACTTCGCTCACACCGGGCTGGCCGGTCAGCGCGTCTTTGACCGCAGTCTCGAGCCGTTCACGCTCAAGCTGGTCGAGCCCTGCGGCATCGAGCACCACGATCGCCCGACCTTCGGCAAGTTTGAGCGATTGGAGCCGCGACTGGGCCAGCGGCGGGAGCAGATTGCGCAGGGATTCGGTCGGTTCAGTCATGCCCCGATCCCCTAGCAACTAAAAAGCCCGCCGGGAGACTGTTTTTGTGCACGCGGCATACCTATAAGCCTCAGCATGAACGGTTCTGACAGGAATGAGCGTGAGCGGCCACTGGCCATGGCCAAGGGTGAAGGTCCTTGGGGCGGCCCGGGCAAGGACGGCGAAGTGGCGACCGAAGTGGCTCCAACCGATGCCGATCCGGCGCCGCCCGCAGCGGAGGCCCCACGCAATCCCTGGCTGATCCCCGACACCGAACCAGCCCCGCGTCGCTCAGCCAGCATCGATGACATTTTCCGCGGTCGCGGCGGTGGCTCCGGCAAAGGCGGTCCCTCGCTGAACTTCCGCTGGCTGCCCTGGCTGATCGGCGGATCGGTCGCAGCCTGGATCCTTGCCACCTCGGTCCATGTTCTGGCGCAGGATGAGCGCGCGCTGGTCACCACCATGGGTCAGTACACCGCCACGGTCGGCCCGGGTCTGCACTTTACCCTGCCTTGGCCATTGCAGACTGTGCTGCGTCAGCAGACCGGCACCGAAGTGCGCACCCCGATACCCGAGAAGGAATCCGAAGCGCTGATGCCGACGGCGGACGGCGAACTGATCAGCGTGCCGTTCCAGGTCCGCTGGCGGATCACCGATCTCAAGCAGTACACGTTCAACCTGCCCGACGGTGAAGCCGCGATCCGCCGCCTCGCTGACGCCGAGGTGCGCGCCGGAGTGGCCGAAATGCCGTTCGACGACCTATGGGGCGCGCGACGGCAGGCCGAACTGCAGCAACGCACCATGGCCCGGATCCAGCGGGTGCTCGATGCGTGGCACTCCGGCGTTTCGATCTCCGCGGTCGAAGTGGTGCGGTGGGATCCGCCGGCCCAGCTCAGCGATACCTTCAAGCTGATCAGCGAAGCGAAACAGAAGGCGGACAAGAACCACGTCGAAGCCGAACGCTACAGCGCCCAGCTGATGCAGATCGCCAAGGCTCGCGCGCAGGATTTTGACGATGCCTATCGCACTTACAAGATCGCTCCAGACGTGACCAAGCGCACCATGTACGACGACATGATGGCCAAGGTGCTCAATAACAACACCGTGGTGCTGGGTGGCAGCGGCGTTCCCGCCAATCTGCCCGCGGCCGAGGCCAAGGCCGCGCCGCCGCCCCCCGCGCAGGGAGGGCAGTGACGATGACGCGTTCGATGCGCCGCACGCGCGCCGTCCTTTTCTTTCTTGGTGCGCTGTGCCTGATTGGCGCTTCCAGCGTGGTGATCGTCGGCGAAGGCGACCAGGCGGTTGTCACCCGGTTCGGCGAACCGCTTTCGGTGGTCAACCGGTTCACGCCAAGCGGCAGCGGTGCCGGGGCGGTGCTCAAGCTGCCCTTCGTCGATCGGGTGATCTGGCTCGCGCGCGGGCTGCAGAGTTTTTCGATCGGCGATCAGAAAGTCCACACTTCGGACGAACAGATCCTGCTGGTTGATGCCGATGTCACCTACCGGATCATTGATCCGGTGCGGCTGGTCTCGACGCTGGGCAGCGCCGAGCGCGTGGGAGACCAGATCAAGGCCGTACTCCCCCCGCTGATCGAGGAAGAATTGTCGCAGCGCAGCGCCGGGGCGATCGCCCGGCCGGGTAGCGGCGGCAGCGCACAGCAAGTGCTCTCGGCGCTCGACGCCAAGCTGCGGACCTATGGGGTGCAAGCGGTCGATTTCCGGGTCGGCCGCGTAGTCTTGCCCGAAGGCGGACAGTCCATCGCGCTCAAGCGCATGGAGAACCATCACGGCGGCAAGCTTTCCGAAATCGAGGTCGCGAGCGCGCAGGATGCCCAGCGTATCGTTGCCGACGGCAAGGCCGAGGCCGCACGGATCCTTCAGCAAAGCGCGTCGCAGGACCTGGCGTTCTACGATTATTTCAGTTCACTGCGGAACTACGAGGCAAACTTTGGTGACCCGGCGCGAAAGGGTGCGGCAACTATCGTAATCCCGCCCGACAGCGACTATCTCAAGCACTTCAACGGAAAGTAGGCGGGCCGCTGCGGCTCATTCAATTTCCGTTCAGGCCCGGCAGCGTCACTCCGCCATCGGGTCAGATTGAGGCTTAGAAAACGAGGATCAGATCTGTGCGATACGCTTATGGAGTTACTACGGCGCTGCTGCTGGGCGGCGCGGCACTTTCGCTTACCACCGGCCTTCCAGCCGGTGCCCAGGTGGCGCAAAACGACCAGAGCCGGATGGAAGGCGTGGTCCCGCGGGCCGGCGCTCCGGCCAGCTTTGCCGATCTCACTGCGCAGCTGCAGCCCGCGGTGGTCAACATCGCGGTGCGTCAGAAGGTCCAGGTGGACAATCCGCTCGCCGGCACGCCGCTTGGCGCGATGATGGGCGGTGGCCCCTCGGCACGGCTGGCTGAAGCCCAGGGTTCGGGCTTCATCGTCTCGGCCGATGGCTATGTGGTGACCAACAACCACGTGATCAGCCTCGACCAGAAGGGCGCGGCCGATAACGTGATGGTCACCATGCCCGACGGCACCGAATACAACGCCCGCATCGTCGGACGCGATCCGGAATCGGACATCGCGGTGCTCAAGATCGAGGCCAAGGCACCGCTGCCGTTTGTGCAGTTCGGCCAGTCGGGCAAGGCCCGCGCGGGCGACTGGGTGATCGCGATCGGCAACCCGTTCGGCTACGGCGGCACGGTCACTTCGGGGATCGTCAGCGCGGTCAACCGCAACACCGGTTCGGGTGCGTACCAGCACTACATCCAGACCGACGCCTCGATCAACAGCGGCAACTCGGGCGGGCCGATGTTCGACATGCGCGGCAACGTGATCGGCATCAACAACTGGATCGTTGCGCCGAGCGGCGGCAATGTCGGGATCGGCTTCGCGATCCCCTCGGACACCGCCAAGCCGATCGTCGACAAGCTGATCGCCGGCAAGGCGATCGAGCGCGGCTTCCTCGGCGTGCAAATGCAGCCGATCACCGACGAAATCGCGGATTCGCTGGGCCTGCCGCACAATCGCGGCGAGCTGGTGCGGGTGGTGCCGAAAGACCTTCCGGCCGCTGCTGCCGGGGTTAAGCCGGGTGACATCGTGCTCAAGGTCAATGGCGAGGCGGTGACGCCGGACCGGACCCTTTCGGGCATCGTCGCCGATCTGGCCCCGGGCACACGCATTCCGATCGATGTGCTCCGTCAAGGCAAGCCGATGACGTTGACCGCGACCGTGGCCAAGCGCCCGAGCCAGGACGAGATGCAGAAGCAGTTCGGCCAGCCGCAGACCCCGGCCAACCCGTTCGCTTCGCCCGAAAAGCAAGGTGACGGCAGCAGCGATTCGCTGGGCCTGAAGGTGCTGGAAATGACCCCGGCCCTGGCGCAGCGGCTGCAGGTTCCGCCCACCACCAAGGGCGTCGTGATCGCCGATGTCGACAGCGCCTCGGACGCGGCCAATCAGGGCCTGCAACAGGGCGACATCGTGATCTCGGTGAACTTCAACCCGCTCAGCGGGCTGGCCCAGTTCGAAGCGGCGATCAAGGCAGCGAAGGCCTCGGGTCGCCCGAGCATGACGCTCGAAATCGTGCGCCCTGGCCAGCAGGGCACCGTCTTCATCGCGTTGCGTTTGCGGTAAGGCCACCAGATCAAGACATATAGCCCTTCCCCGTGGGGGAAGGGTTGGGATGGGGGGTCTGCCCTCTCGAGTGTGGAACCCCCACCCCCAACCCCTCCCCACCGGGGAGGGGAGCTTCAAACGCTCTTGTGACTTCTAGTTTTGTGGGGGCGTGCGGCTGTCGTCGCCCCCGCCAGACTTGCCAGCCGACTTTCCGCCGCCGGTTGCTTCCCGCAGGAAATCGTCGTTCGCGGCCGGCGGAGGTGATGCCGGGACCAGCCCGCCATTGTTCCCGCCAGGCAATTGCTCCTGTGCTGGTGGACGCGGGCGATCGCTTCCAACCGATGGCTGCTTGGCCGGATCGATCAGATTGCCGTTCTCGTCGACGTAGTAATAGTCCTCGGGCCGTCCGCTGAAATTGGCCTCGTCATCGGGTTCGAGCTGCCAGCTCGGGAGCTGCGCCTGGGTCTGGAACTGTTCGACCGGACGGCCCGCCACCGCAATCTTCATGTAGCTGGCAAAGGCGCGCGCCGGGGCGGTGCCGCCCTGCAGCCCGGGGACCGGCTTGTCGTCGTCACGGCCCATCCACACGCCGGTGGTGACCCCGCTCGAAAAGCCCAGGAACCAGCCATCCTTGTTCGAGGTGGTGGTCCCGGTCTTGCCCGCAACTGGACGGCCGATCTGCGCAGCGCGGCCCGTGCCGATGCTCACCGCGGTCTGCAACAGATCGGTGATCCCGGCGCTTACGCTGGGCGGCACCAGAGTTTGGCCCTGCTTTGCCGCGTGCTGGTAAAGCACCCGGCCAGAGGTCGTCTGAACCTTGCTGATGCCATAGGGTTCGAGCGCCTGGCCGTTGGCCGAGACCGAGGCGAACGCGCGGGTCATGTCGATCAGCCGCACTTCGTTCGAGCCGAGCACCATCGACGGCACGGTCGAGATCGGGGTGGTGATCCCGAACCGCCGCGCCATGCCGGCAACCGAGGAGAAGCCCACTTCGTTGCCGAGCTGCGCCGCAACGGTGTTCTTCGAATAGGCGAAGGCGGTGCGGACATCGATCTTGCCCGCGTAAGTCCCGCCCGAATTGCGCGGGCTCCAGCCCTGGATTGTCACCGGTTCGTCGACCACTTCGCTGGTGGGGGTGTACCCTGCCTCAAGCGCGGCGAGGTAGACGAACAGCTTCCACGCCGAACCCGGCTGGCGCACGGCATTGACCGCACGGTTGTAGTTGGAGGTGACATAGTCGGTCCCGCCGACCAGCGCGAGCACCGCGCCGTCGCGGTCCATGCTGACCATCGCGCCTTGCGCCCCGCCCGGCACATTGCGCTGGATCGCGTCGGTCGCCGCGCCCTGGAGCTTGGGATCGAGCGTGGTCCAGACCTCGATCGGTTCGGTATTGTCCGGCACCAGGATATCGAGCTGCGGCAGCGCCCAGTCGGTGAAATAGCGCACCGAGTTCTGCCCGCTTTCCTGTGCGAACTTGATTCCTTTGAAATCGGCGGCCTGCGCTGCGCTGTTGCTGACTTTCTTGTTTTCAACCATCAGGCCGAGCACCACCTGCCCGCGACCGACAGCGGCTTGGGCGTCGGCGGTGGGTGCGTAGTGCGACGGCGCCTTGACCAGCCCGGCGATGATCGCGGCTTCGGGCAGCGAAAGCTGGTCACCAGGGTGGCCGAAGAACTTGCGAGCAGCGGAATCGACTCCGTAGGCACCACCTCCGAAGTAGACCTTGTTGAGGTACAGTTCGAGAATCTGGGACTTGGAAAACTTCCATTCGAGCGCGAGCGACAATACGGCTTCGCGCAGCTTGCGGCCGAAGGTCTTGGTGTTGTTGAGGAACACCGTGCGGGCCAACTGCTGGGTGATGGTCGAACCACCCTGCCGCCAGGACCCGGTTTGAGCGCGGATCTGGAACGAGCGCGCCACTCCGATCGGATCGACCCCGATGTGCGAATAGTAGCGCTTGTCCTCGGTCGAGAGGATCGCATCCTTCATCACCTGCGGGATCTGGGCGGAACCCAGCCACTTGCCGTAACTTGGCCCCATGGTGACCAGTTCACTGCCATCGCGCGCGCGAACCACGATCATTTGTTCGTTCTGGCTCGCCTTGAGCTGATCGAAATCGGGCAACGAGCGCGCAGCAAGGCCTACGGCTACCACCAGTGAAATCAGCCCGAGCAGGGCGAACGACCCGCCCCACACGAACAGGCGGCGGAAGAACAGGCGCCAGCCGCGCAGCGGCGGCTTTTCGGTATTGCGGGGACGCCCGCCGCTGGGCGGCGGTGCGCGCCGGATATCAGTCCTGGCCATTGGGCTCGTTCAATCCTCCAGCCGGGCGAGGCGCACTCGGCCCGTGCGTCATAGGCCATTCGGGGCGCAGGGTTAATGGGGCAAATAAGGAGAATTCGTGCATAGGCTTTTTCCGGCTCGCGCCGATGCGGAAATGCGGGCCGGTGTTGCCAAGCTATTCGCGGAGGCGAATAGCGCACCAAACATCAATGCAGATACTCGACCATCAGCACCGAACCGTTATGCGAAGCGACCCGCATCCGGGTGCCGGGTTCGGCATCGGGGCCCTTGGCGATCCATTCGCTGTCGCCCAGTTTGACCCGGCCCTCACCGCCCTCGATCACCTGCGTGACCACCACAGTCTCACCGATCGCCCGCGCGCCGCGATCGTTCATCATCGGATCGGCTGCGACGATCGGGTTGGCGCGCAGCCAGTTGCGGCCGATCAGAACTGCCGCAACTGACAAGACCGCGAACAGCACCACTTGCAGTGCAAACGAGATCGGCAACAGCCAGGTGATCAACCCTGTGATGACTGCGGCGCCGGCCATCCAGATCAGGAACACGCCGGGGATGGTCATTTCCCCGACCGCCAGCACCAGCCCGAGCGCGAGCCAGGCCCAATGCGTTTCGAGCGTGGTGCCGAGCAGGGTCATTTTTTCGCTCCCCCGTCATTGCCCAAAGCATCCTTCACAAGTGCGCCGATCCCGCCGATCGAACCGATCAGCTGGGTCGCCTCAACCGGGAACAGGATCGTCTTGGAATTGGGCGAATTGGCGAATGCCGCGACCGCTTCGGTGTATTTCTGCGCCACGAAGTAGTTGAGCGCCTGGGTGCCCGATCCGGCGATTGCGTCGGACACCACCTTGGTCGCCTGCGCTTCTGCCTCAGCCGAGCGTTCGCGCGCTTCGGCGTCGCGGAACGCGGCTTCCTTGCGGCCTTCGGCGGAGAGGATGGCGCTCTGCTTCTCGCCTTCGGCTTTCAGGATTTCGGCCTGACGGAACCCTTCGGCTTCAAGGATGTTGGCGCGCTTTTCGCGTTCGGCCTTCATCTGCCGCGCCATCGCGTTGGAGATATCGGCGGGCGGGCGGATGTCCTTGATCTCGATCCGGGTGATCTTGACCCCCCATGGCTCGGTCGCGTGATCGATCACGGTGAGCAGCTTGGCGTTGATCTCGTCGCGCCGCGACAGCGTTTCATCAAGGTCCATCGAGCCCATCACGGTGCGCAGATTGGTGGTGGTGAGCTGCATGATCGCAACGTAGAGGTTGGCGACTTCGTAAGCCGCCTTGCCCGCATCGAGCACCTGAAAGAAGACAATCGCATCGACCCCGACCATCGCGTTGTCGCGAGTGATGATCTCTTGCCCGGGGATATCGAGCACCTGTTCCATCATGTTGACCTTGCGGCCGACCCGATCGAAAAACGGCACGAGGATATGCAGACCCGGTTCGGCCGCCAGGGTGAACTTGCCCAGTCGCTCGATCGTGTAGACATAGCCCTGAGTCACGACCCGGACGCTCATCAACAAGGCGAAGAATACGAAGACCAGCAGGGCAATCAGAAAATAATACAACATTGCCGCAATTTCCCCTCTTTCATGCTTGCGAAAATACTAGCGGATGCCGCGCGTTCAGCAAGCGAATCCGGCGTCTGCCCTGAACCGACTGCTTAACGTCGCAGTAACCATATCGGCCTAACACTGCAGTCATGATCCAGCAAAACCCGAAAGAGTTCTCCCAAGGCTTCTGGGGCAGCGAACATCCCGAAACCGCCGCGCTGCGCGTCCAGAAAGACTATGTCGACACCATGATCGCGCTGAAGCGCGAGAACATGGACCGGGTCTATGCCTATCTCACCGGCTTGCTCGACAAGGCCAAGGACGAACTGGGGCTGTGCCGCAGCGGCGGCGGCAGCGGCGATTCACGCCGCATGGCGCTGCGTCAGCACATTGACGAGATCGCCTCGTACCTCAAAGGTCAGGCACTCGATATCGAGAAGCCCGCGACCTACCCCGAAGCTGCGGGTCCGCAAAACAAGGGTCACTACGTGCTCGAGGAGGTTCCGCACTTCTTCGGCCAGGTCAAATGCGTGCTCGACCAATGGTACGACAGCCACCTCCTCGCAGTTTACGACGAGGTGGTAATCCTGGTGAACCCGAAAAGCTCTCCCGGTTCGCGCAGCGAGGCCTAAAGCTTCCCGAACAGTGCCAGCACCCGGCCCCAGGCACGCTGCGCTTCGCCCTTGTCATAGGTTGGCGCATCGAGCGTGCACCAGCCATGATCGGCTTTGTAGACTTCGATCTCGGCCGGACGTCCAACGGCTAAGGCCGTTGCCTTGAGCACATCTTTATCGGTTGGCGCGCGGGTATCGTCGTTGCGCGCAATCGCGAACAGATAGCTCGCCTGCGTGCTGGCGATCAGCCTATGCGGGCTGTCCGGCGCGGTGGTCACCAGACCCCCGCCATGGCACGAAGCCGCCGCCTTGATCCGCCGCGGCACTGCGGCTGCGGCTCGGACGGTGTAGGGCCCGGTCATGCAATAACCGATCGTGCCGATGCCGCGCTTGCGCTCAACTGCGACCTGCTGGTCGAGCCACGACACGAACGCCATCGTATCGGTGGTGACGCCTTGCGGGGTGATCGCCGCGATCATCGGCTTCAATTTGGCCTGTCCGTCGGGCGTGCGCCATTCGGCCATCGAGGCCAGGATCGGCGCCTTGGCCGAGCGGTAATAGTGATTGACCACCAACACCGCATAACCCGCGCTGGCGAGCTGCCGGCCCATCTCCATGTATGCGGGGCGCAGACCTGCGATATCGGGCCACATGATCACTGCGGGGTGCTTGCCCTTGGCCGGACGCACCCAGAAGGCGTCAGCGCTGCCATCAGGCGTGGTGATCGCGACTGTACTTTCGGTCAGGCCGGCGCGGGCCTTGGCATTGCTCTCGCTGCCGGTGCAGGCGGCGAGCACTCCGGCCGCGCTGATCGCGGCGAACTGGCGGCGGTTGAGACCGCTTGCCGCCAGCGCGGCTTCTTCCTCGTGCGCGGTCAGGTCATCACACATATTTGAGCACTCCTCGTCCCGCCCTGTGCCGCTAAAACTACTGAAGCTTCGGGTGAAGACAATCGCGATTTGCGTGCCTGCCTCTAGGTGCATGTTAATCGCGTAATTAAATGGTGGATTCCTCTGTCCTGTGAAGGCATGTTGCGCGGCAAGACCGGCCACAAGGCCGGCGCATTCGCGGAGAGGACATCCATGCGTTCGAAGGTTCTGGCACTTGCCTTGCTGCTGCCGCTGGCGGCTTGCGGAAAACAGGTTTCGGCTCCGGCCACTGAGGGCGTCACCGACGCCGCGATCAGCGCGCCGCCATCGGGCGAATGGCTGACCGTGGCCGGCGATCATAATGAGACGCGCTATTCGCCGCTCGACAAGATCAGCGACCAGAACGTCGGCCAACTGGGCCTGGCTTGGTCGGCCGATCTCGACACCGCGCGCGGGCAGGAAGCCACGCCGCTGATGCACGACGGGGTGCTGTACGTTTCCACTGCGTGGTCGATGGTCAAGGCTTACGATGCCAAGACCGGTGCGCTCAAATGGGCTTACGATCCCAAGGTGCCGCGAGCCAAGCTGGTCGATGTGTGCTGCGACGCGGTCAACCGCGGCGTCGCGCTCTATGGTGACAAGGTCTACGTCGGCACGCTCGACGGGCGGCTGGTCGCGCTTGACCAGAAAACCGGCAAGGAAGTCTGGTCGAAGCTGACCATCCCCGACGGTTCACATCAGGCGATCACCGGCGCACCGCGCGTGGTCAAGGGCATGATCGTGCTCGGCTCGGCGGGCTCGGAATACTTCAGCCGCGGTTATCTCGCAGCCTACGATGCGCAAACCGGCAACGAGGTGTGGAAGTTCTACACCGTCCCCGGCGATCCATCGAAGCCGTTCGAAGGCAAGCACCTCGAAGCTGCGGCCAAGACCTGGAGCGGCGATTTCTGGAAGACCGGCGGCGGCGGCAACGTGTGGGACGGGATCACCTATGACCCCACCACCAACCTGATCTATTTCGGCACCGCCAATGCCGAGCCATGGAACCCGGCCAAGCGCGGTGGCGACGCCCAGAAGGCGGGTGACAGCCTCTACACCGCCTCGATCGTCGCGGTGAATGCCGATACCGGCGAATATGCCTGGCACTTCCAGGAAACCCCCGAAGACCGCTGGGACTTCGACTCCACCCAGCAGATCATCGTCGCCGATCTCACGCTGAATGGCGCCAAGCAGCACGTGATCATGCACGCCCCAAAGAATGGCTTCTTCTACACACTCGACGCCAAGACCGGCAAATTCATCTCGGGCAAACCGTTTGTCCAGGGCATCAATTGGGCCTCGGGCCTCGATCCGGTGACCGGCGCGCCCAAGATCAATCCGGAGGCACGCTACGAAGTGACCGGCAAGCCCTTCGTAGGCTTCCCCGGCGCGATCGGCGCGCATAGCTGGACCCCGATGAGCATGAGCGCCAAGACCGGCCTCGTCTACATCCCGGTCAACTACACCCCGCAGGCCTATGCGCCCGATCCTGACTGGAAACCGGGCAAGACCGGCTTCCAGCTCGGCATCGACGCCAGCCCCGGCAATATCCCCGCCGACAAGGCGGTCCGCGCCGGGACCATGGCGGCGCTCACCGGTGCGCTGGTCGCCTTCGATCCGGTGACCGGCACCGAAAAGTGGAAGGTCGCTTACCCGAGCCCGACCAACGGCGGCATCCTGACCACCGCGGGCAACCTGTTGTTCCAGGGCACCGCGCAGGGCGATTTCCTTGCCTACGCGGCCGATACCGGCAAGAAACTGTGGTCGTTCCCGGCACAGAGCGGCATCCTCGCCGCACCGATGACCTACATGATCGACGGTGAACAATACGTCGCGGTGCTGGTCGGATGGGGCGGGGTATGGGATGTCTCTGCGGGCAAGCTGACCAGCAAGATGACCCCCAACATCAGCCGCCTGTTGGTGTTCAAGCTCGGCGCCAAGGGGCAGCTTGCGCCAATGCCGGCTATGTCCGATCGCGTGCTCGATCCGCCGCCGTTCACCGGCACTCCCGAACAGATCGCGATGGGTTCGAAGATCTACACCAACAGCTGCTCGGTCTGCCACGGCAACGCCGCTGTTGCGGGATCGCTCAACCCGGACTTGCGGCACTCGACCGCCCTCGGCAACCCCAAGCTATGGCAGCAGATCGTCCACGACGGATTGCTGAGCGAGAACGGCATGGTCGCCTGGAAGGATCAGTTCAAACCCGACCAGATCGAGAACGTGCGGCTCTACGTGGTCAAGCGCGCCAACGAGGACAAGGCACTGGGCGACAAGTAGCACCTCGTAACTTGCTCTGACCGTCAGGCGCGTTATGGCCTGACGGTCAGCACGGGGGAACGCGGGTGAGCGACGGCGGAGCAAGCAAGACCGGACCGAGCGTCGATTGGGACAGCCTGCCTTATGGCGGCGACCTGTTCGGCGAAATGCAGCTCGCCGAAAGCACCGCACAGCCCGTCCAGCCAAGCAAGCGCGCGCTGCTGTGGCCCGGACTTGCCTTGTGCGGCGTGGCTGCTGCGGCAGCAGCGTGGCTCTCCGAACACTACGGCTTTCCGCTGATCCTGCTTGGTCTGCTGGTCGGCCTCGCGCTCAATTTCATCTCGCACGACACCAAGAACCATCCCGGACTCGACTTTGCCTCGCGCACCTGCCTGCGCTGGGGGATCGTGGTGCTGGGCCTGCAGGTAACTTGGGCGCAGATCAGCGCCCTGGGTCCGTTGCCTTTTGCCGCGCTCGGCGTGGTCATGGCGATGACCTTCGCTGCCGGAATGGCCGGCGCGAAGATCAGCGGACAATCGAAGTACGCCGGCATTCTCGCCGGTGGCGCCACCGCGATCTGCGGGGCCAGTGCCGCGCTCGCGCTTTACGGGGTGATCGGAAAGGACCGGTTGAGCCAGGCGCAGTTCGCGCTGACGCTAGTCGGGGTCAGCCTCGCCAGCGCCTTCGCCATGTCGGTCTATCCGGCGCTCGCCGGTGAGCTTGGGCTGCATGACCTGCAAGCCGGGTTCCTGATCGGCGCCTCGATCCACGACGTCGCGCAGGCGATCGGCGGTGGCTTCGCTTTCTCCGACCCTGCAGGCAATTATGCGACCATCGTCAAGCTGGCCCGGGTCGCCAGTTTGGCCCCACTGGTCGCTCTGACCAGCCTTGCCATCGGCCCGGCGGGTGACGCGACCGGCCAGCCGCTGTGGCGCCGGCTTGCCCTGCCGTGGTTCATAGTTGCCTTCCTGGGTGTGGTGGTGATCAACAGTCTGGTGACGCTGCCGCAGCCGCTGGTCCAATGGGGCCTGATCGCGTCAAAGGCGCTGCTTCTCTTGGCGGTTACGGCCACCGCAATGCGCAGCCGGATGGACTTGCTGCTCGGAATGGGTTGGCGCGCGGCTGTACCTGTAGTGACCGCGACCTTGGTCAGCTTCGCCTGCGCGCTGAGCTTCGCTTACCTGCTGCTCTAGATACAGAAATCCATCGCACCGGTCAGCGGATTGCGCCGGCGGTTGGCGACCATCCGGTCATAGAGCCCGGAAATCTGCTGGCTGCCGGTTTTGACGAACAGGAACGGCAAGAAGGCGTGGACCATGCAGGCGAGCCCGGTGAGGATCATGCGCATGCCGAAGCCCGAAGCCGTAACCATGTGCTCGGTATAGCTCTCCCCGACGCTGCCGGGATGATCGGTAAACAGCTCGATTGCGGTCATGGTAGGCCCCTTGGATGATTTTCGAATCCTAACGCAGTCAATCGGCAAAATCATCACCTGAATCGTGGCTATTTTCGCAAGGTTTGCATATTCTGTCCCAATGAATGAGCACATGACGCAACTCGATACCATTGACTGGGCTATCCTTGCTGTCCTGCAACGCGATGCCTCGCTGCCCGTTCACGAAGTGGGCGAGCGCGTCGGACTGTCGAGCAACGCTTGCTGGCGCCGCATCCGGCGGCTTGAGGACTCCGGCATTATCGCGCGCCGGGTTGCGCTACTCGATCCCGAGATGCTGGGCCTTGCCACCACCGTCTTCGTCGCGATCCGGACCAATCGGCACGACCCGGCCTGGCTCGAGGCGTTCTCGCGCGGGGTGGCGGAAATCGACGAGATCAGCGAATGCCACCGCATGGCGGGCGAGGTCGATTACCTCCTCAAGATCGTGGTACGCGACATCGCGCATTACGACCGGATCTACCGCAAGCTGATCGCGCGCATTCCCGACATCGCCGATGTCAGTTCAACCTTCTCGATGGAAAAGATGAAGGCGACGACCGCGCTGCCGCGGCCGAATTAGCGCCTCAACAGCCAGCCGAAAATCTCCGGCAGCCGCGCCGCCCAGGCATTTTCCTCGTGCTCGGCCCCGAGATAGACCTTGCTCTCCCAGTCGCGCCCGCGCTGCCATCCGCTCGACGCTAGCCGCGTGTCGATCACCTGCTGGTACGGCGCATACCAGGCGTCGAGCGTGGCGGTGCCGTGGTCCATCCACAGCTGCCGCCCCTTGGGCTTGCCGAGGTACTGCTTGAACCACCCGTCCCAGCGTGCTGCCAGATCAGCGTCGAACGCGCCCGGATTGCCCGGGTCGGCGGCGGGCCAGTGCGAGCTGACGCAGGCAGCGCGACCATAGACATCGGGACGGCGCAGGAATGCGTAGCAACTCATAAGCCCGCCCATACTCGAACCGGCAATGACAGTGTCCCTGGGCCCCGGCTTGGTCCGATAGGTCTTGTCGACCCACTGCTTGAGCGGCCCCGCAAGCCAGGCGAGGTAGGCATCCGAAATGACCGGGCCTCCGGTGAGCTTGTCCATCCGCGCGCGCTGCTCCGGACTTGCCGCTTCGTAGATATCCTTGGGCAAATACTGCCGATAGCGATCCATGCCCGGCGCCCAGATCCCGACGATGATTGAGGGCTGAAAGCCGCCCCTCTTCGCGGCCGCCAGCATCGCCTTGTCCGCTGCCCAGATCTTGTTGAAGTTGCTCTTGGTCAGGTCGAACAGGTTGTGCCCGTCGTGCATGTAAACCACACCGTAGTGCCGCTTCGAGTTACCGTACCCTGGCGGCAGCCAGATCGTGATGCGCTGGTCGGGAAGGCCCGCTGCCTTGACGTGCTCGAATTCGATCCGCTGCCCCTCGTCAAGAGCCGCAACCGGGGGTGCCAGCATAAGTCCGCCGAGCCATGCAAGAGCCGCCAGATATGCCAACAGCCGGTGCGTCATTGGGCCTGCGCCAATCTCGCAAGCAGATCGTCGTGTGGGGCGAAGTTCAGCGAACAACGGTCGAGAAAGCGGTCTATTCTGCCCAGATCGGCCAGCGGCAAGTCCGCCTCGGGCGGGCGCAACTTGGCGGCTTCGGGGAACTGGCCGTATCCCGCGAGCAGACAGTGCCACGACAGCGGCGCGTAGTACCGTTCGATCCCAAGTGCCTGCACTTCGGCCTCGAGGTCGCCGCCGCGAAACCAGCTGGTGATCACCGCCTTGAGATTGTCCGACAGCGCCTGGTTGGCCGCATTGTCGCGCCAGTATTGGGAATCCGAGCGGCGGTTCATCCGATAATGGCAGACGATGTAATCGCGGATTCCTTCGTAGCGTGCGTGGATGGAGGCGTTGAAGGTATCGGCATGATTGCGGCCAAAGCCTGCCGCCAGGTAGGCGTCCAGAAATCCCGAGACGGTCGAATGCACGATATGCAGCGCCGTCGCCTCGAGCGGCTCGATGAAACCCTGGGCAAGGCCGATCGCCAGGCAATTGCTCACCCAGCTTCGTCGGACCTGTCCGACCCGCATCTTGAGGTGCCGCGCGGGCACATCGGCATCGAGCAGGCCCAGCCGTCCGCGGAGCTCGGTCTCCGCCGCATCCGCGTCGAGATAACGCGATGAATAGACATAACCGTTGCCGGTGCGGCCGGTCAGCGGAATCCGCCACATCCAGCCGCATTCAAGCGCGATCGAACTCGTCTCGCACGGCGTGGCCGCGCCTTGCTCGCGCAGGCTCGGCATCGCGACGGCGGCATCGTTGAACAGGTTTGAGGCAAAGCTCTCGAACGGTTCATCCAGCGCCTGCCCGATCAGTGCGGCGCGAAAGCCCGATGCATCGATGAAGAAGTCGCCCGCCAGTTCCTCGCCGCCGTCCAGCACCAGCGCAGAGATGCCGCCGCTTTCGTTCAGTCGGGCGCTCTCAACCTTGCGTGACAGGTGCTGCACCGCAAGCTTGGTCGTCGCGTGCCCGCGCAGAAACTCCCCGACCAGCTGCGAATCGAAGTGGTAGCCATAGCCCAGTTCAAACGGAAAGTTCTCGGCCGGGATCGGGCCCAGCCTTGCCGTGGCCAGCCTCGTCGAAAGGAAGAACCGGTCAGGGTGCGCCGCCACATCGCGGCCGGTGCGGCGCGCCCGGGTTTGCAGGAAGAACGATGGGGCGGTGTGTGCATCTAGCTCGCCCTGGAATGGGTGGAAGTAGCTGTCGAAGCCCGGAGCTTCGGACCAGCCATGAAAGCGGATGCCGTTCTTGTAGGTGGCGTTGCAGCACGGCATCCACTCCGCTTCGGCAATCCCGAGTTCGTCGAACAGCGCTTTGAGCTGCGGGGTCGAGCCCTCGCCCACCCCGATGATCCCGATCTCGGGACTTTCCACCAAGGTGACGTCGGCGCGGGCGCCGCAGCGTTTGGCAATCAGGCAGGCCGCCATCCATCCCGCGGTTCCCCCGCCGAGGATGACGAACCGGTGCCTGCCTGCGCTCACTTCACCGGCACCAGCCGGATTGCAAAGCCACCGCCCGGGGCCATGCGCACCTTCATGGTGTCAGCGCTGGTCACCACTTTGGTTTCGTAGCTCACCGAATGGCGCTTGTCGGTGCGGTAGTCGGCATCGTCGCCGTCGCGGTAGATCTCGGCGCGATACTTCTTGCCAGGGGTGAGGAAGGCGAAGGCGAAGCTGGACACGCGCTCCTGCTCGTCGCCAACCCCGCCAACGTACCAGTCCTCGCCGCCGCACACCTTGCGCGCGATGGTGACGTAATCGCCAACC
>JBJTLY010000204.1:0-12664 GCA_046063275.1 Novosphingobium sp.
GAGCAGACCTGCCACCGCCTCTCCACGCTCCAGCGCGGGGACATGCGCGGGGTGCCGTTCTTCTTCTGCCGGGTAGACATGGCGGGCAACATCACCAAGCGGCATTCCGCCACCCGGCTGCAGTTCGCCCGGTTCGGCGGGGCCTGCCCCTTGTGGATCGTGCACGAGGCGGTAGCGATCCCCGATCGCATCCTGGTTCAGCTCGCCGAGACCCCCGATGGGGTGCGCTACGTCTCGATGGCCAAAGGGCTGGTCAAGCCGAGCGGCAGCTACACCCGCGCGCCGCGCCGCTACGCCGTGGCCTTGGGCTGCGAGGCCGAGCATGCCAGCGAATTCGTCTATGCCGATGGGCTGGCATTGACTTCGGCGAGCGCCGCCACCCGCATCGGCATCTCGTGCCGGATCTGCCCGCGCGCCGACTGCGACCAGCGCGCCTTTCCGCCCAGCGACCGCACGATCAGCGTCGATCCGGACAATCGCGGAGTGGTGCCATACAGCATCGGCTGAATTGCCGGTGGCATTTCCCGCCCCAACCGGCTAGGGGCGCGCGAGACCGCCGTGGCCTAACCGCCCAGCCGCGCCCCAAAAACCAAAGCCCCAGTTCCCAGACGTCCGCCCCGCAATGCCGGTGCGCCGCGCCGCAACCCATTGTTGATAATCATGTCTTTCGAAAATCTACCCGAACCGCTCGCTCTCGCTCTCGCTGAAAAGGGCTATGCCGAGCCGACCTCAGTCCAGGCAGCCGTACTCGAACCCGAAGCACTGGGCCGCGATCTCGTCGTTTCCGCCCAGACCGGATCGGGCAAGACCATCGCTTTCGGCATCGCCATGCTGCGCGAGCTGCTCGCCAATGGCGCAGTGCTGCCGCCCGCCGCAGCTCCGCTCGCGCTGGTGATCGCCCCGACCCGCGAACTCGCGCTGCAGGTCAGCCGCGAACTCGCGTGGCTCTGCGCCAAGGCGAATGCCCGCATCGCGACTTGCGTCGGCGGCATGGACCCGAGCAAGGAGCGCCGCGCCCTAAACCACGGCGCGCATATCGTCGTCGGCACCCCGGGCCGCCTGCGCGATCACCTCGAGCGCGGCGCGATGGACCTCTCGGCGATCCAGTACATCGTACTCGATGAAGCCGACGAGATGCTCGACATGGGCTTCCGCGACGATCTCGAGGAAATCCTCGACGCCGCGCCGGACACGCGCCGCACGCTAATGTTCTCGGCCACCATGCCGCGCCCTATTGCCGCGCTAGCCCAGCGCTATCAGCACGATGCATTGCGCATTTCCACGGTGGGCGACGATCGCGGCCACGGCGATATCGAGTACCAGACCGTTGCGGTGAGCCCCTCGGACATCGAGAACGCGGTGATCAATCTGCTGCGTTTCCACGAAGCCGAAACCGCGATGCTGTTTTGCGCGACCCGCGACAACGTCCGCCACCTGCACGCCACATTGGTCGAGCGCGGCTTTGCTGCGGTCGCCCTGTCGGGCGAGCACAGCCAGAACGAGCGCAATTACGCACTGCAGGCGCTGCGCGATGGCCGCGCACGGGTGTGCGTCGCGACCGACGTCGCCGCGCGCGGGATCGACGTCGCGAGCCTCAGCCTTGTGGTCCACGTCGAAGTGCCGCGCGATGCGGAGACCTTGCAGCACCGCTCGGGCCGCACCGGTCGCGCCGGGCGCAAGGGTACTGCCGTCATCATCGTCCCCTACCCGCGCCGCCGCCGGGTGGAAGAAATGCTCCGCCGCGCGCGGATCAACGCAACTGCAGCCGAAGTGCCCAGCGCCGAGATGATCCGCGAGCGCGACCGCCAGCGGCTGTTCGAAACATTGCTTGAGCCGGTCGAAGGCACACCCGAAGAACTCGAACTGGCGCAGCGCCTGCTCGACCAGCGCGGCGCGCTTGATCTCGCGGTGGCTTTGGTCCGCCAGCACAGCAAGGCAATGCCCGAGCCCGAGGAGCTGATTGACCTGTCGCAGCGCGGCTCAGATCCGCGCGCGGACAAATCGCATCACCGCGAAGGCTTCGACGATACCGTGTGGTTCCGCATGGACATCGGCCGCCGCCAGAACGCCGATCCGCGCTGGATTTTGCCGCTGCTATGCCGCCGCGGCCATATCACCCGCAACGAGATCGGCGCGATCCGCATCGCTGCGAACGAAACCTTCTTCCAGGTCCCGCGCAGCATCGAGGCTAAGGTGCGCGAGGCGCTTCAGCGCACCATGACCGAGGGCGCCGAAGACGAGAGCGGAATTCGCATCGAGCCATCGCCGGAGACCCCGCGCGAATTGGCCAAGCAGCCCGCCCGCCGCGACAATCCGCGTCCGCCGGTCAAGCGCACCGAAACGCGCGCGCCGGCACCGCCGCGCGATGAGCGGCCTGCTCCGGCGTCCGAAGCGCCCGCCAAGCAGCCTTACAAGAAGCCTTACGAGCAAACTGCAGCCCAGCCCGCCGCGCGCAAGCAGCTAGGCGTCGCCCCCGGCAGCGAACCGCGCACCGACCGCAAGCCGCCGCGCGCCGGTCGCCCGGGGCAGAAGGCGCCGTTCAAGGGCGGCGGAAAGCCGTTCAAGCCGGGCGGACCGTTCAAGGGCGGCCCAAAGCAAACGGGCGCGAACCGTAAAGGTCCGCGCCCGCGCTAGCTGGTGATTGCCGTCGGCGGTTAGGCTGGCGGCAGATCGAAGGGTTTACGCCGCTTCGATGTTCACAGCCGAGGTCTTGCCGCGTTGATCGGTTTCCAGCTCGTACTTGACGCGCTGGTCCTTATCGAGCGTGGTCATGCCCGAACGCTCAACCGCGCTGATGTGCACGAAGTTGTCCGGTGCGCCATCGTCCGGTGCGATGAAGCCATAACCCTTGTCGGAATTGAAGAATTTAACGGTGCCCACGGGCATAATCTGTTCCTTTCACGGAGTGCAGAATGATCCGCAGGCAACGTGCCGGCGGAGCAGGAGGCGTGAAGGGAGAAAGAAGGCGCGGACGCCGAAAGTCTCGTCTCAAGCGACGTAGCCCGCGCCCATTACGCCCGATCCGGCCATTCGGCAAGGTAAAGTGCGGAACCGGGCAATGCCCGGGGCGTTTGATAGCCGCGGGATACCTCCGCAAACCTTCTATCAAGGGCGCACAATGGCAGCGGAGCGGATTGCGGGACGGCGCGGCATCACCCGCAAACGCGCGGGCAAGCGCTGGCGCTACTTCGATCCGCGCGGGCGCGAGATCACCAGGCCCGAAGAGATCGACCGGCTCAATCGGATCGGGCTTCCCCCCGCCTATACCGACTGCTGGCTCAGCCCCGACCCCGACAGTCCGGTGCAAGCGATCGGCTACGACGCGCGCGGGCGGCGGCAATACCGCTACCATCCCGATTTCCGCGCGGTGCAGGAAGCCGACAAGTTCGATCGCTGCATCGAATTCGGCCGCCGCCTGCCCAAGCTGCGTGCCGCGGTAGAACTTGACCTGGCGGGCGATCCCTACGATCGCACCACGGTGATCGCCTCGGTAATCCGCGTGCTCGATGAATGCCGCATCCGGGTCGGCAACCGCGCCTATGCCCGGGCCAACAGGAGCTTCGGGGCGACCACGCTCGAGCGCCGCCACATGACGCTTGAACGCACGCGCATCCTGTTCGCCTTCACCGGCAAGTCGGGCAAGAAGCAGGCGGTCGAGGTCCACGACAGCCGCGTGATCAAGATCGTCCGCAAGCTGGCGAAGCTGCCCGGCAAAGCCGTGTTCCAGTACCGCACCGCTGACGGCGCGATTTCCGCGATCACCCCGGGCGACATCAACGCCTACATCCAGGACAAGATCGGGCAGAGCTTCTCGGCGAAATGCTTCCGCACCTGGCATGCCTCGGCGGGAGCACTGCGCGAAGCCATGCGCCTGCTGCGCGGTGGCCGCACGCCGACGGTCAAAGAACTGGCCGAACCGGTTTCGCAAGACCTGGGCAACACACCCGCAATCGCCCGCAAGAGCTACATCCATCCCGATGTGCTC
The DNA here is from genome assembly GCA_046063275.1 of Novosphingobium sp. GTDB lineage: Bacteria > Pseudomonadota > Alphaproteobacteria > Sphingomonadales > Sphingomonadaceae > Novosphingobium. Next base: position 3,986 of record JBJTLY010000204.1, read on the forward strand.
GAAGCCGCGACCAATGGCGAACTGCCGCCGAGCCCGCGCCCAACCAAGTGGCTTGATCAGGGCGAGAAAGCTCTGCTCCAGATGCACGAGGAACCCGGCGCAGCGTAGCAGGTGGAACCTTCCCCCGCATCGCACGTTTACCAGCCAGACTTCAGGAGAAACACAATGGGCTTGATCATCACACTTATCGTCGGCGGCGTCATCGGTTGGCTGGCTAGCATCGTAATGCGCACCGATGGCCAGCAGGGGATTATCCTCAACGTTGTCGTCGGCATCGTTGGCGCGATCCTCGCCGGATATGTCATCACCCCGTTCATCGGCGGTGCGCCGATTACCTCGGGTTCGCTTGATATCCGCTCGCTGATCTCGTCATTCCTCGGCGCGGTTGTGTTGCTCGCGATCGTCAACATGGTTCGTCGCGGTTCGGCGCGGTAAATCCCGCTCGACCAGGTTTCCATCGCACTCGATTGCGTCAGCAGCCCTTCCCAGGTTGGCTTGGTGCCCCCGCGCTAAGCTGGTCGAGTGTAGCTTACCTTCAGGGTAAGAAATCAAAGCGGTCGCTTCGGCGACCGCTTTTTTTGCGGATCAGCGCGTGAGAGGTTAGACGGCATCATGCCTGTAAACTGGATCGAGCCGCATGCGGGCGGCATCTATGTTGCCCCTGCTGACGTGTGGATCGACCCATCCCAGCCCCGCGAACATGCCGTCATCACTCACGGTCACGCCGACCACGCCCGCAGCGGCCATGGCGAAGTATGGGCCACGCCTGAAACCCTCGCGATCATGGGGCTTCGTTATGGGACCGAACACGGCACTGCGCTTGCCTATGGCGACAGTTTCGAGCGCGGCGGCGTGCGCTTCAGCCTGCATTCGGCCGGGCATGTGCTCGGTTCGGCGCAGGTGCTGATGGAGCATGCCGGCCAGCGCGTGGTGGTGAGCGGCGACTACAAGCGGCGCCCCGACCCGACCTGCGCTCCGTTTGAGCCCGTGCCCTGCGACGTGTTCATCACCGAGGCGACCTTCGGGCTGCCGGTATTCCGCCATCCCCCGCTCGAAGACGAGATCGCCAAGCTGCTGCTGCGCCGCGCCGCTGAGCCCGATCGCTGCGTGCTTGTCGGTGCCTATGCGCTGGGCAAGGCGCAGCGGGTGATTGCCGAACTGCGCCGCGCCGGGTGGCACGAACCGATCTATCTGCACGGCGCACTCGAAAAAATGTGCCGGCTTTACGAGGAACTGGGTGTGCCGCTGGGCGAGCTGCGCCTGGTCTCGGCCACCGCCCGCGAAGACATGCGCGGGGCGATCGTGCTGTGCCCGCCCAGCGCGCTGACCGACACCTGGAGCCGGCGCATGCCCAGCCCGATCACCGCGATGGCGTCGGGCTGGATGCGGGTCCGCGGGCGGGCAAGGCAGCGCAATGTCGAACTGCCGCTGATCGTATCCGACCACGCCGACTGGGACGAGCTGACCGCAACGATCCGCGAACTTGCGCCCAAGGAGACCTGGATCACTCACGGCAGCGAGGACGGCCTGCTGCGTTGGTGCGAGCTACACCAGTTCCGCGCCCGCGCCCTCGCTATGGTTGGCCGCGCCGAAGAGGACGACGGTTGATGCGGCGCTTCGCGAACCTCGTCGATACACTCGTCTACACAAGGTCGCGTAATGCGAAATTGGCGGCGATCGCTGAGTACCTGCGAACCACACCCGATCCCGAACGTGGTTGGGCTCTGGCCGCGCTGACTGACAGCCTGGACTTTCCCGCAGTGAAATCGGCGACGATCCGGGCGGTCGCTGCGACCCGGGTCGACGAGGAACTGCTGCGCCTGTCGCGGCTTTACGTGGGCGACACGGCCGAAACCGTCGCGCTGATCTGGCCCGAGGGCGCCCCGGTCGTTCACGATGATTTGAGCGTCGACGCGGTTGTCGCCGCGCTGGCCTGCGCAACCCGCAGCACGGCCGGGGCGATTGTCGCGGGGTTGCTTGACCGGCTCGACATGGAGAGCCGCTACGCGATGCTCAAACTCGCCACCGGTGGCATGCGGATCGGGATATCAGCCCGGCTCGCCAAGACCGCCTTTGCCCAGGCGTTCGGCGTCCCGATCGATACGGTCGATGAGCTGTGGCATGCGCTGAAACCGCCTTATGCGGAGCTCTTCGCCTGGGCTGCCGAGGGCGGCGAGCAGCCGGACATTTCAGCCACGCCGTTCTTCCGCCCGTTCATGCTGTCGCATCCGTTCGAAGGCGACGATCTCGACCTGTCGATCTATGCGGCGGAATGGAAATGGGACGGCATCCGCGTCCAGCTCGCCCACCTTGGCGGGCAGACCCGGATCTACAGCCGCGGCGGGGACGAGATCAGCGCCGCCTTCCCTGAACTGGTCAGCGCCTGGCAGGTCGACGCCGTGGTCGATGGTGAGCTTCTGGTGCGCGGGACCGCGCAGGGCGGTGAAGCGGCAAGCTTCAACGCCTTGCAGCAACGTTTGGGCCGCAAGGTGGTGACCCGCAAGATGCTCGAGGAATTCCCGGCGTTCGTGCGGCTCTACGATGTACTGGTGGCGGGTGATGATGACTTGCGCGCGCTGCCCTGGACCGAGCGGCGCCAGTGGCTCGAATTGCTCGCCGGGCAGCTTCCCGCCGACCGTTTCGACCTGTCCCCGGTGCTCGAAGTCGATGACTTCGCCGGTCTGGCCGAGCTGCGCGGCGGTGCGCGCGACGCGGCGATCGAGGGTGTGATGCTCAAGCGCCGCGACAGCCCCTATCAGGCCGGGCGCAAGGTGGGCGAATGGTACAAATGGAAGCGCAACCCGCTGACGGCTGACTGCGTGATGATGTACGCCCAGCGCGGGAATGGCCGCCGCGCTTCGTTCTATTCGGACTACACCTTTGGCTGCTGGAGCGATGCAGGCGAACTGCTTCCGGTGGGCAAGGCCTACTCGGGCTTCACCGACGAAGAGCTCAAGATGCTCGACCGGTTCGTTCGCGAACATACCGTCGCGCGGTTCGGCCCGGTGCGCGAAGTTGAAAAGACCATGGTGCTCGAGGTCGCGTTCGATTCAATTCATGCCAGTTCGCGGCACAAGTCGGGGCTCGCCATGCGCTTTCCGCGAATTCACCGCATCCGCACCGACAAACCGGCGGCCGAAGCCGACCGGATCGAGAGCTTGAAATCGATGGCCACCTGAACGCTCAGCGACGGCTTCCCGAAGCCGCCACGGCAAGATCGTTGATCAGGGATTCGTGCGCGGAAATCTTTTGTACGCCCTCGCGCGGGGGCATGTTGCCGCCTTCGAGCATTTCATTGAGCGCAGCGCGCGCGCGGCCGACCCGGCTCTTCATCGTGCCGACCGCAGTCTGGCAGATTTCCGCCGCCTCTTCGTAGCTGAAGCCGCCAGCCCCGACGAGCAGGATTGCTTCGCGCCGCTCGCGCGGGAGCGCCATCAGCGCGCGGCGCATGTCAGCCAGATGTAGTGGATCTTCCTGACCCATCGGCGCCTGCAAGGTCCGCTCAGCCACGCCTTCGTCGTAATCGCCAACAAATTTGTTGCGGCGCATTTCGGTGAGGTAGCAATTGCGCAGGATCGTGAAGGTCCAGGCGCGCAAATTGGTGCCGGGTTCGAACCGGTCACGCGCGCCCCAGGCCTTGAGCATGGCTTCCTGGACAAGATCGTCGGCAAAATCCGGACGTCCGCACAGCGAGCGCGCAAACGCGCGCAGGTGCGGAATCGTTTCGGCCAACTGCCGTTTGAATGTCGCAGCGTCGGCTGCTGCCTGATCAATGCCCATCTGACGCGCGATCGAGCTTGTCGAGCAGCTGGGCCAGATCATCGGGCAGTTGCTCTTCGACCACCTGGTCGTAAAGACGCTGGAGGCCCTTGGCCCAGGCAGGCTGCGGCGACGCCGCGATTTCACGCTTCGGGTTGTTGGTCGAAGTTCCGCTACCTGCGGTAGGCTTTTGCTGATCGCCCCGCTTGGTCAATGGAAGCTCCGGTCTTTCGTAAAGAGAGAAATTCACGACTTAATCTGCTACCTAATCCTTGGCAACGCGCAGCGCCCCCAATGCTGGTGACACCACCGTTGATGGGCCGCCTTGCTTACGCTTCAGCGCCAGCTACAACCCAGCAAACACCTGTTTTCGGACCGAATTTGTCGTCCGCCGTAGCATCGAAGCATTGCCCGACTTGCTGCCGGAAAATCTTCTGTAGAGCCGCGACGGCATATTGCCTCCTTCGTCTGAATTGCTGGAACGCTTGAGCTTTCAAATCGTTCCTTTGCTGGCCTGCGCATCCTGATCCGATGCCGAGGGTTGTATCGCGGGACGGGACACATTCTTGAAAGGTGACGGGATCCGATTGCCCCAGCGCACACGCCTATCTGGTATTCTGATCCGGTTTCCCCGGGTCGCGCCGCTATTCGCGTTCGGACTTATCCTGATTGCAACTCTGCTGGTGGTGGTCTCGATCGAACACACCAGCCGGGTCGAACAGCGCACCGAGGTGACCGAACGCGTTACGGCCCTGACCCAGGATCTTGAGCGCCGCGTTTCGGCGACACAGGCCTATCTCATGTCGGGCGCGGCGCTGTTCGAATCCGGAATGGACGTCGATCAGCAAACCTTCAACCGCCTCGCCGCCACGCTGCAGGCCGACAACGATTTCCAGGGCATCATGGCGCTCGGCTGGTCGGTGCGTATGGCGCCGGCGCAAGTCGGTGCTTTCGAAAACATGATGCGGCAATCGGGGTCCCCCGGGTTCCATGCCTGGCCGCGAGCGACCGATCCCACTGAGCGCTTTGTCGACGCGATCAAGTTCGTTGCTCCGATCACTGCGGACAACCGCAACTTGATCGGGTTCAACCTGCGTTCCGAACCGGTTCGCCGCGCGGCGATCGATCGCGCGGTACAAAGCGGGCGCCCCACGATCACCGGACGCGTCCGCCGGCTGCAGAGGGGCGACGTACCGGGGATCATCATGATAGCGCCGGTATATGAATATGGCGGGCAATCGAGCACGCGCGGCCAGCTCAAGGGTTTCATAACCGGCGGCATGCGGGCCGACCGCTTCATTCTGGCCTCGATCATTGGCCAGGCGGACAGCAAGCTTGATCTTCAGGTCTACGACCAGCAGATCGATCCCGCGCACCTGCTCTTTCAGCAGGGCGGACCGATCGCTGACGGCACTTCAGTCATAAGGTACGCGCATGTCGCGGACCGCTTATGGGTGGTCAAATCGTCGATCGCACCGGTCGGTCTGCTCGGCCAGACCGGGATGCTGGTGCTGCTCGCCGGGCTGATCATTGCTTCGCTGCTGTTGTTCATCGTCAGGCTGGCGATCCAGCAAGCGCTGTTCGACCGGCGTCAGCTGGAAGCGCGGCAAGAGCAGGACGCGATCCGTGCCATGCTCACCCGCGAACTCAATCACCGGGTCAAGAACACGCTTGCCAACGTACTATCGATCCTTTCGCTATCACGGCGAAATGCGCAGGACCTGGATTCCTTCGTAATGGACTTCGACGCCAGGGTCCGTGCGCTTTCGGCAACCTACAATCTGCTGATGCACACCAGCTGGGGCGCAACCAGCGTGCGATCGATTCTGGAAGCCGAGATGGCGCCCTATTTCGAAAGCGATCCGCCGCGCATTCTGCTCGAAGGGCACGACACGCAGATCGCGCCTAACGATGCGCTTTCGCTGGGGTTGCTGATCCATGAACTGGTTACGAACGCGGCGAAGTTCGGCGCGCTCAGCAACGCGACCGGTCGGGTCGAGCTGCGCTGGTCGCAAAGCGGTGACGAGCGCCTGCTGTTCGATTGGCAAGAGCGCGGCGGCCCACCCCCGCCTGACGAGCGCAAGCGAGGGTTTGGCAGCGACCTGATCGAAAAGGTGATCTCGCGCGAACTGCGATCCGAAATTCACCTCGAATTTCCAGCCGAAGGCCTACATGTCGGTTTCGAGGTTCCAATCCGCAAAGCCGTGGCCTTCGCGCTTTCTCAGGCGCGCCCGTCCGTTTGAATCAACCCCCCGGCAGTGTCAGGCCATGGCTTCGGTTGAGCGGAAGAACATCGCTTGGCTGATTGCCGCTTTGACCGCCGATTCGAGGAAAGGCTTGGTCACCAGATAGGTCGGCTCAGGCCGGTCTCCGGTCAGCAGCTTTTCCGGGTAAGCGGTGATGAAGATCACCGGGACCGAAAACTCGCCAAGGATATCATTGACCGCATCGATCCCCGAACTGCCGTCGGCGAGCTGAATGTCGGCGAGCACCAGACCGGGCTTGCGCCTGGCGACGATGGCGGCAGCTTCGCTGCGTGTGGTCGCCGTGCCGCAAATCGTATGACCCAAGCCCTCGACCAATTCCTCCAGTTGCATCGAAATCAACGCCTCATCTTCGATGATGAGCACATCGGTGGAGGATTCGGCGTCGATCTCTTCGAGCGCTCCGCGCACCAGCTCATGCGCTTCGGCTTCGCTGATACCCATGATCTGCGCGGCTTCGGCAGGGCTGAAATCTTCGATCGTGGTCAGCAAAAGCGCCTGCCGGTTGGCCGGAGTGATCGCCGCAAGTCGTTCTTCGGCGGTCGCCAGGGCACCATCCGCGTCGTCAAGCCGCCCTGGCAGCGCATCGCCGCCCCCGGACCAAATCTTGTTGAAAGCGCGATAGAGCGCAACCCGGCCGGCACTGATTTGACCAAGTACGTCCTTGTCGGAAAGGGCCGCTTCAAGAGTCGCGCGCACATAGGCATCGCCAGCAATTTGCGAGCCAGTCAAAGCGCGGGCATAGCGCCGGAGATAAGGTAGATGAGCAACGACTGCTTGCGACACTGACATTAGGACCACACTCCCAAAATTCCTTGGCGGTTAAACGCCGACCGCCCGCGTTGGTTCCCCACAACTTGCACGATGCAAGGAACCTATTGAGCCTAAAAGCGTTTTACAGGCAATGCCTGGAGCGAAGCCAGGCCGCTCGAATCCGCGCAGGATGCGGCATCGATATAGCACGGAGTAATGCATGGCTTAACCCGCTGGCGCGATCGCCAAGCGCGGACAGGCGGCGCGCGGATTCCGCATTGTTGGGCTCACGAAAAAAATTTCTCGGTACGAACAAATTCGGGAACGCATCTTACGCCTGCGCATTTTACTATCGACACGTGCAATGGCTTACCCCTCCCGCCCCCCCGCCTTGCACGTGTCCAAGACAACTTGTCCCCCGCGGCTTCTTGCTGCGGGGGACATTATTTTTGGCCGTTGATGAAGCGCGCGCTGCGTCGCCGCCGCGTCGCAGCCCATGCCGCTTCTGTGGGGATTTCCGACAGCTCTGTTGCACTCGTGTGACAAGCAACTAGGGCTGTCATGGCAAAGCCTGCAGGACCACGGACCATACGCCAGATCGCCGCCTTACCCTATCGCTCCAACGATGCTGGTGCGGTCAGTGTGCTGCTCGTCACCTCGCGTGAGAGCAAGCGCTGGGTGGTGCCCAAGGGCAACCCCGGAACCGGCTCGCCGCACCTGTCTGCCGCCATCGAAGCGCGCGAGGAGGCCGGGGTAACCGGCGCGATCTGCCCGATCCCGCTTGGCCAGTATCGTTACCGCAAGACCCGCAAGACCGGTGCCTCGCTGATGGTCGACGTCGACGTCTATCCCTTGTCGGTCAGCCAGGAGCTGGACACGTGGAAGGAGGCGGCAGAACGCACCCGCCGCTGGTTCAGCCTGGGAGAGGCCGCCGACATGGTCGACGAGCCTGATCTTGCTGCCTTGATCCGTTCGTTCAACGCCGCCGAATTCTCCAAGGCCGCCAAGCGCAATTCGATCTTTGCGCTGGTCGCCGATAAATCGAAAGTGAGCCCGATGTTTGCCTGGTTCCAACGCCTGCTTCCAAAGACCGGCAATTTCTTCGAACTGTTCGAATCGCACTCGCGCTCGATCGTCGCGGCTGCCGACGCGCTCGGCCGCCTGTTCAAGGATGGTGGCGCGCGCCAGGAACACATCCGCGAGATCAACGAGCGCGAGCACGATGCCGACGACATCATTCGCGAAACGCTGCAGACGGTCCGGCAGACCTTCCTCACTCCGTTCGATCGCGGCGCGATCACGTCGCTGATTGGTGCGATGGACGACGCCATCGATGAAATGCAGTCGGCCGCCAACGCGGTCGATCTCTATGGCATCACCGAGTTCGAGCCCGAGATGCAGGACATGGTCGGAATCGTGATCGATTCGGCGCGCGTGATGGCTGAAGCGATTCCGCTGCTGCGCGATCTTGGCGCCAATGGAGGCCGCCTGCACGAGCTCACCGAGCGTCTCGTCCGCATGGAAAGCCATGCCGACGAAATTCACCGCGCCGGGCTGAAATCGGCTTACGAGCGCCATGCGGCGGAACCTGCCGGGGCGATGAAATTCATCGTCAAGCGCGAGATCTACAAGCACCTCGAACGGATCGTCGACAGCTTCGAAGACATCGCCAACGAGATCGACGGCGTCGTGATCGATCACGCATAAGGATCGGTCGTGCACGAACTCGCAATCCCGCTGCTGGTCGGCCTGATCATCGTCGCACTGGCGTTCGATTTCCTGAACGGCCTGCACGACGCGGCGAACTCGATCGCGACGGTGGTCGCGACCCGCCTGTTGTCGCCCGTGCAGGCGGTGGTGTTCGCCGCATTCTTCAACTTTGCGGCCTATTTCCTGACGATCG
>JBJTLY010000013.1:0-3025 GCA_046063275.1 Novosphingobium sp.
CGATGCCGGCAACGTCCGCGTCCAGCGCGGCTGGCGGGTGCAGAATAACAACGCGATCGGACCGTACAAGGGCGGGATCCGGTTTCACCCAAGCGTCAACGAAAGCGTGCTCAAGTTCCTCGCGTTCGAGCAGACCTTCAAGAACGCGCTGACCGGGCTGCCGATGGGCGGCGGCAAGGGCGGATCGAACTTCAACCCCAAGGGCAAAAGCGTGCGCGAGATCATGCGCTTCTGCCAGAGCTTCATGACCGAGCTTTACCGCCACATCGGCGCGGATATCGACGTCCCGGCGGGCGATATTGGGGTCGGCGGGCGAGAGATCGGCTTCATGTTCGGCCAGTACAAGCGCATCACCGGCGAATTCACCGGGGTCCTCACCGGCAAGGGGCTCGAATGGGGCGGCTCGCTGATCCGCACCGAGGCGACCGGCTATGGCGCGGTCTATTTCCTCGCTTCGATGCTCGCCACCAAGGGCCAGGATCTGACCGGCAAGACCGCGGTGATCTCGGGCTCGGGCAATGTCGCGACCCATGCGGCCGAGAAGATCGTCCAGCTCGGCGGCAAGGTGCTGACCCTGTCGGATTCGGGCGGGTACATCCATGATCCCGACGGGATCGGTCAGGACAAGATCGACTGGGTCAAGGCGCACAAGACCCATCGCCGCGGCCGGATCGAAGACTATTGCAGCGAATTCAAAGGTGCCAGTTTCGTCGCCGGAAAGACCCCGTGGCACGTCCCCTGCGATGTCGCGCTGCCGTGTGCCACGCAGAACGAATTGCTCGGCGAAGATGCCAAGGCGCTGGTCGCCAACGGCTGCATGGCGGTGGCCGAAGGGGCCAACATGCCGACCGACCTGGCCGGGGTCCACGTGTTCAAGGCGGCCAAGCTGCTGTTCGCACCGGGCAAGGCGTCGAACGCCGGCGGGGTCACGGTCTCCGGGCTCGAGATGAGCCAGAACTCGGGCCGCCGCGCCTGGGGTGAGGCCGAACTGCAGCAGATGCTCAAGGACATCATGGCCGGCATCCACGCAAGCTGCCTGACTTACGGCGATCAGGGCGGCGGCTATGTCGATTACGTCAAGGGCGCAAATATTGCCGGGTTCAAAAAGGTCGCCGATGCGATGCTGGCGTTCGGGGTTGTCTGAGGCAATGGCGCAAGAACCGCACAAATTCTCGGTGCAGGCAGTCCACCTCGTGCGCACCGCTACGCAGACCAACCTTACCCTGAGCCAGATGGCCGACCAGAAAGCGAGCATCCTGATGGGCGCTACCTTCGTGGTCTTCACCATCGCAGTCGGTCAGGCACGCACCGGCGCGGTGCCCTTGACGCTGCTGGTGCTGGCAGGCTTTGCGTTCCTATCGGCGATGTGCGCGGTGGCGGCAATCCTGCCCTCGGTCGCCGCCAAAGCCAACCGCGACACGCAGCCCAACCTGCTGTTCTTCGGCACCTTCACTCAGCTCAGCGAAGACGAATTTGCCGATCGCGTGCTCGCCGAACTGGGCGACGACGAACGCATCTACCGCGCGATGCTGCGCGATATCCATCAGAACGGCATGGTGCTGCAGCACAAGAAGTACCGACTGCTGCGCTTGGCTTATGTGCTGTTCCTCACCGGGCTGGTGTGCTCGTTCGCCATCTTCCTGTTCGAAAGCCGCGCGCTGTTCGGTGCAATCCGCTTCTGAGCTAGCGCACGCCCAATGCGGCCGCCTGTTCGCGTAGCTCGTTCGCCCTTGCGGGGTTTGCTGCCACTGCATTGGCCAGCGCGGTACGCGCCAGATCCGGTTGGCCGAGTGTCATCCGGCTGCGGATCAGCATGATCCACCCGTCGACATTGGCCGGATCGGTCTTGAGCTTGCTTTCGAGCCGGGCGACCATGCCTTCGGCCATGGTGCGTTGTTCGGATGGGCGCAGGGCCGAGGCGCGATTGATGTCTTCGGCGCTCGGCCCGGGCAGAATGGGTGCAGGCGCGGGAAGCTGTGCAGCGGGCTGCTGCACCGCGGCCAGCTTTGATGAAGCATCGATATGGTTGATCTTGGCCGCCTGCGTAATCGTGCGGCGCAAGTCGGCCTCCCAGGCCGCGCCGGGCGGCGTATCGGCCAACAAGCCTAGCCAGCTATCGATCGCGCCTTGGTGATCGCCGCTGAGATCCTGTTTCACCGCAAGGAAATAGCGTGCGCGCGGGTCTTTGGGATCGAGCGCCACCGCGCGTTCGAAGTCGGCCGCCGCAGCGGCAGGCATCGGATCGTGCGCGCTGGCCATCACCCGCGCCTCGCCCCGTCCCGACCACAGCGCAGCCTGCTGCGGGGCCAGCTTCACCGCCGTATCATAAGCGCCAGCCGCCTCGTCAAAACGGCCGCTTTCGAAATAGGCCCCGGCCAGCGCCGACCAGGCCCCGCCGTCCTGGGGATTGTCGCGGGTTCTGGCCTCCAGCACGGTCAGCGGATCGCCGCTATCGCCAGCCAGCGCGACCGCTTGATCGGAGGTTCCGCCAGAGGCACCATTGTGGCGCCGCAGCGCGATACCGACGGAAAGTCCAACCCCAAGGATTGCCAAGAGCAACAACCATGCGCTGATCCGCCAGTGTCTGGTCTGACCCTCTGCCATTGGTTTGCTCGACATCCCCGGGTTGCAGTCGCTGGCTTTCGCCGTCGGCGCATTCATTCGGCTCCGGTGTGGATTAGCCGCCCCGATTATGCAACACTCGCACTGCAGACGCGGACTGCGGGGTTTCCGGGGGAGAGCCAGTGCCGGATCGGGTGCGCATTGCCATCGTCGGATCGGGACCTGCCGGGCTGAGCGCAGCGGCACGCGCGGCGCAACTCGGGCTGAGCCACGTCCTGCTCGAAAAGAGCGATCACCTCTCGGACACGATCTTCAAATACCAGAAGGGCAAGCACGTCATGGCGACGCCCGCCGCGCTCGTGCTGCGTTCGGACCTGCCGTTCGATGCCGGTCGGCGCGAGACGATACTGGGCAACTGGGAGGAGCAGACCGCTGCGCACGGGGTGAATGTGCAACTCGATGC
>JBJTLY010000205.1:0-14858 GCA_046063275.1 Novosphingobium sp.
CTGCACCCGCCAGCCGCGCTGGACGCGGATATTGCCGTTGTCATCTTCCCAGCAGACGCGGAACGAGACGACGCGATCAGGCTCGGCAATGCGGCGCAGGATCTGCTGCTGGTGGTAATCTTCCTTGTCGGCAATGAAGTCGAAGATGTCTTCGGCGACTTCCTGCACCGCCTGGACGAATTCGTCCTGGTGCGGGTTGCGGCGTTTGACCCCCGCCATGAAGTCAGCAAAATCGACGTGGTCTGAAACGGCCATCGGATTTTCTCCCTCTGCGCGTGCCTGACAAACCTTCTCTTGCCCCTGGTTCTGCGCTGCGTCCTCGCTCCCGCCGATCAGGCTATGCCGATGTTTGGCTCTTGCATAGCCCTTGATCCGGCGGGCACTACGGCAACCTACAACGCAGTTCCGATGGCAACGCCGGCGGGGTTCAACGTCGCGTTCCCAAGCACCAGTTGACCAATGACTCCTTCAGGCAACGTGCGCGCCTCGGCAGCGTAGTTGAAAGCGAAGATCAGGTTCGCACTGCGGCGGAGGCGCACGCCTTGGGGGAGCTGGACCAGATCGAGTCCCGCCGCGGCGGCGACCCCGGGCAACAGCGCATCGAGCATGGCATCCGCAGGATACTGTGCCAAGTAATGGAAACGGCCGTGGGCGTAGTGGTTCGGGGTACCTGTCGCCGCACCGCTTTCCACTTGCTCAAGCCACAAGCACGGATCGCCGTATAGGGTTTCGACGCGGGTCACCCGCAGCGACAGCAGTGCGGCGAGCGGACCGGGGGGAAGGGCAGGGGGAATGGCAAAATCTGCGGTCTTCGATCCGGTCGCCGCGCCGATGATGACCTGCGCGCCGCTGGCCTCAAGCGCTTCGACGAGATCCGGCGCGACGATCGGCTGGCATGGCACCACGATCAATTTGTAGCCGCCGAGGTCCGCGCCGGGACGCACAATATCGATATCGAGTCCGCGGCGACGCAAAGCGGAATAATATTCGAACGCGATCCGCAGTGCGGAAAAGCCGCGGCCGTGAGGCATAATCTCGGTCACCCAGGCGCTGGCATAGTCGAACACCAGCGCCACGCTGCGCGGGGCGGGGCCGCGTTCCGGAAGGGCTGCAATATCTGTCGCCGCCTGCCTTGCTTCGGCGGCACCCTCGGCTTCGCTGCTGTCAGGCCGCAGCAAACCACTGTGCATCTGTTCCTGCGCGAAGGGCGCTTGGCGCCAGCGGAAATAGCTGACCAGTTCGGCCCCGTGCGCCATCGCCTCGAGCGTCCACAGCCGCACCATGCCGTCCAGCGGGGCCGGATTGTAGCGCGCCCAGTTCACCGGGCCCGGCTGCTGCTCCATCACCCACCAGCGCCCGTCCTTCTGGCAGCCCCGGTAGAGATCGTGATGGAAGGCGGCGATATCGGGATGTCCCTGCCGCGCGTAGGCCTGCTTCTCAGCGGCTGAAAACCAGAACTGTTCGAGAAAGCCGAGCGGATAGCTGTCCCAGCTCGCCACATCGAGATCGGCGCCTACCGCGTGGTGATCGAACTGGGTGAAGAAGCCCATGAAGTTGTGGACCACATCGCGCCCCGGCGAATGGGCGCGGATGATCTGGGCTTGACGGCGATTGAACCTGACCACCTGGTCCGACGAAAACCGGCGAAAGTCGAGCTCGTGCGCCGGGTTGGGCACGGTGACGGTCAGGTTGGGCAAATCGACTTCGGCGAAGCTGCCATATTCCATCGACCAGAACACGTTGCCCCAGGCAGTGTTGAGGCGTTCGGCGGTTCCGTACTTGTCCGCCAGCCAGGCGCGAAATGCCGCAGCCGCAGCGTCGGAATAACTGATCGCCGTATCGTGACAGCCGTATTCGTTGTCGGTCTGCCAGGCGACCACGGCAGGGCGCTGGCCATAACGCCGAGTGACCGCGGTGACGATCCGGTCGCACTCTGCGGCATAGCCTGCGTGGCTGAAGCAATAGTGCCGCCGCGATCCGAACCGGCGCGGCTGCCCCTGCGCATCGCGCGCGATCATGTCGGGCATGCGGTCGACCAGCCATTTGGGCGGGGTGGCGGTGGGGGTGCCGAGCACGATCTTGAGCCCCGCCGCAGCCAGCGTCTCGATCGCCCGGTCAAGCCAGTCCCATTCGAACCGGCCCGGTGCCGGTTCGATCCGGCTCCAGGCGAATTCGCCGATACGAACGTGGGAAATTCCGATCTCGGCCATGCGCCGCGCATCGTCAGCCCACAGGCTTTCGGGCCAGTGTTCGGGGTAATAGCAGACGCCTAGCTTCATGATCACCTTGCTGACGGATTATTCAATAATAGGCAAGCGCGCAGGCCGCTCAGCGCTCGATCTGCTTGCGGCGCAGCATGAACTCGTTCTTGAGATTGCTGATCGAGCCGAGGATCATCGCCACGGTGATATCCTCCAGCGTGGCGAGATCGATCTCGCGGCGCTGGAGATAGGCCCCGGCGGATGCGGGCAAGCCGAACGAGATGTCGGTCGCGGCGCGGGCGACGTCTTCGGGCAGGTCGAAATGCTTGGCCACGATCTCGGCCAAATAATCGACCGCGCGGTCGCGGCTGTATTCGGTCGGATCGTGCGCTTCGGACACGCTTGGTTCGGCCTGAAGTCGTTCGATCAGCAGCCCGCGCTGGTCCATGTAGGTGAGGTAGGCGTGGGTGATCGAGCGGACCAGGTCCTCGAAAGTCACCGCGCTGCCCGCCGCCGCGGCCTGGGCGCGGCGGATCTGTTTCATCTCGCGCTGGTAAAGCTCGCGCAGCAGCTCGGTCAGATTGGGGAAATAGGCATAGACCAGCGACTTGCTGATCCCGGCTTCCTTGCCGATGTGTTCGACTGAAAGCTGGGCCACGCCTTCGCGCGCAACGATTTCCGCGGTGTGATCAAGGATCAGCGCCCGCCGCGTTGCCGGGTCCAGCCTGCGCCGCCTGACCTGTGCCGTTGCCTTCGCCATGACTCCGGCAGTAGCACAATGCGTCAACAAGGGAAGCGGCCTAGCCGCGGGCAAAGCGTGCCGAGCTACCGCCGGGTGCTGCGGGATCGCTCTGCTGAACCGCGAAAAGGTTGCCTTCGGGATCGCTGGCGTATTGTGTCGCCAGCCCGCCCAAATCGATCTGCGGCCCGATCAGCGGAATGCCCATCACCGTCAACCGCGCGATCTCGCTGGTAAGGTCCGCCACTTCGAAAATCGGCGCGTTGTAGCCGATGGTATCGAGCTTGCGCCGGGGCAGTGGTGGCGGAGTGGGGGGATTGAGGAATTGCCAGACCTCGATGTCGAGGTTTGCCAGTTTGAACCAGCCGCCGTGATATTTGACCCCGTCGATCCCGGTAACATCGTCATGGGTCTTGCGCCCGCCGCCATCGCGCAGCACGCGGTGCGGGGCCTGCCCGGTCAGGCGGGCGTAGAAGCCCAGCATCGCTTCGTGATCGTGTACCACGTTGGCGATGTGCGCGACCCAGGCAGGGCCGGCGCGCGGCGGTTTATCAAGAATTTCGACTTCGATCATCCGCCCTTCGGGATCGCGGCCATAGGCATAGCGAATGCCGTAACCGCCCAGATCGACCCCGGCTCCATCGCAGCGCGAGACTCGTGAGAGGCCGCGATCGAGCAGCTTGGGCAGTGCCGGATCGCTCGCCGGGCTTTGCCAGCAGATATGGGTATAGCCCGGGCCTTCAACCGGCGACGGGGTAGAGCTCTTCGGGCCATCGGCAAAGCGCATCAGCTGGAGCAGCCCGGTCGCCGCTTCGACCGTCACCACTTCAACCTGACCGGTCAGAGTATCGCAAAGCTCGGGTCCGAAGGTGCTGGCGGGAAGGGTGAACCGGTCGACCTCGGCAAACGGCAGGTCGCGGCCATAGAAGGCGCTGGTCGCCGCAAGGTCACCCACGGTGATGCCGATCGCGCGAATTCCGATGAACGGGTCGGCCGATGAAGCCAACTGCGACTTTGCCCTGCTTGCCACCATCGCCCTATCCCTGTTCACGCTTGCCGCTGCGTTTCGCCAGTTCGCCCGAAATCTGGTCATGCCGCGCGCGGGAGATGCCATAGGCGGAGAGGATCAGCAGCGCAGTGACCGCGATCACCGCCGGCACCGGCCCCCAGATCGACACCAGCCGGACCTGCATGTCTGCCGGGAGCAGTGCGCCGGCACCCGGGCCTTCCATCTTGGGGAAGCGGATCAGGTCGAGCGCGACCCCTGCGACCATCACGCCAAGGCCTGTGGCGGCTTTGCCGGCAAAGCCCAATCCGGCGAAGTACAGCCCCTCGCGGCGGCTGCCGTAGAGGTATTCGTGCTCGTCGGCGGCATCGGCCATCATCGAGGGGTAGGCGACCGAGACGAACCCCGTGCCGATCCCGGCGATGAACGAATTGAAGGTCATCGGCCCCAGCGCAGCATCGCCCAGCGGATGATAGACCCCGCCGAGCATCGCGCCCTGCAGCACCAGCCAGTTGGCGATCAGCAGCAGGAAGCCGATGATCACGACGTTCTTCTTCTCCATAACCTTCTGCATCAGGGGCGCGCCAAGAATGCCGAGCAGGATCCCGATCAGATAGCCGAAGCCGATGAACTGGATGAGCTCGCTCTTGATCTTCCAGACGAAAACGAAGGCGTGGTTGTTGAGGCTCATGTTCACGCCGATCGCCACGAACAGCACCACCGCTGAAATGAACAACAGGCGGAACGAGCGGTTGCGGAAGATCTCGGCCAGTTCGCCGGGAAGGCGGCGCAGCATCGAGGCATCGTGCTGTTCCGGCTGGGGCAGGGCGGCGGCATAGCGCCGCGTGCCGAGGCAGCACAGCGTCATGCAGACGAACAGCAGCGCGGCAACCGACCAGCCGAACCCGGGATAGCCGTCGGGCCGCTGCAGTCCGCCATTGGCGAAATAGACCTGATATCCGATCACAGTAACCGCCACGCCCGACCAGATTCCGGCAAAGGCGCGGTAGACCACCACGCTGGTCCGTTCGGCATAGCCGCTCGCCATCTCCGCGCCCAAGGCAATGTAGGGGACGTTGAACAGCGAGATGAAACTGCGCACCGCGACTGACATGGTTGCGAGCCAGCCGAACAGACCGAGCTGCCCCAATCCGTGCGGCGGCGAGAACAAGAGGCCGATCGACACCGTGATGAACGGGATCGCGGCGATCATCAGCGGTAGCCGCCGGCCCATCCGCGATTTGAGATTGTCCGACCATGAACCGACCACGGGATCGACCACCGCGTCGAAGGCCAGGCTGACCGCGAGCGCCGCGCCGACCAGACTGCCCGAAAGGCCCAGCACCACCGAATAATAGAAGAAAACGAACCCGACCGCGGCATCGAATCCACCGTTCTGCGCCGCCTGACCCAGGCTGTAGGCCAGCTTTACGCCCAGCGGCGGCTTAAAGTTGGAGGTCGCCTGACCAGACGCCGCTTGCACGCTCACTTCGCTCATCGATCACTCTCCCGCCCGGCGCCGTGGTGCAGGAATTGCTGCACCGCCGCCAGATAGTCGCCAAAATTTTCCCGCCTGACATTGTGTCCTGCGCCCGAGATCCGCGTCGCGGTGATCCGTGGGTTGAGTGCACAGGCCTCCGCCAGTGCGTCCTCGTTCACCATACTGCCCAACTCGAACTCGCCCGCCAGGATCAAAGTGGGGACGCGGATCGCGGCAAAGTCGGCCTGCCAGGAAGTGCGCAACTCCGGCAGCGCTGCCGGATCGACCTGCTGCTTGGCCGCCGCCCAATCTGGCAGGTCGTCGTCGTGCCAGGTGGGAGACTGGACGCGGCACTGGGCGATCAGTTCGGCTTCGCTCTTCGCGCGCAGGTCTGCCACATGCGCGGCAAATTGCGCACGGCGCGTCTGCATTTCGGTGGCGGTGAAGGGCGGCATCAGCGGCGGATCTTCGAGCACCAGCGCCGAAGGGAAGGTCTGCATTTGCGCGGCCAACCCAGCGGCTGCGCGCGCGCCGACCGAATGGCCGATCAGCACCGGGCTCGCAACGCCCAGCGCGATCAGTCCCTCGCACAGGTCTTGCGCCGGATCGCGTGCATCACCCGCAGGCATGGCCGAGCTGCCGCCATGGCCGCGCGCCTCGATCATGATCACATCGAAGCGATCGGCCAAGGCCGTTGCAAGCCGCCGCCAGCACGGGCCGTTGTCGGTCAGCCCGTGGACCATGACCAGCGGCGGCAGGTCACCGCCGGTGCGATGCCAGCCGAGGTGGCCCTGCCGCACCGCGACAGTCCCGCTCTGCCATTTGCTCACCATGCGTAAGCCTCAGGCGCTGCGCCGCACGGCGGGAAAATCTCGTCGAGCGCGGCAAGCACCTCAGTGCTCAACGCCAATTCGGGAACCCCGGCGATCCCGGCCAGCTGTTCGGCGGAGGCAGGTCCGGCGATCACTGCCGAAAGGCCCGGCTGGTGCAAAAGCCAGGCCAGCGCCACCGCACCCGGGCTGGCACCAAGATCGGCGCATAGTGCGGTGAAGCGGGCAATCTGCGCCTGACGTTCGGAAGCGAGCGCCTGATCCTGCCGCCGCCCCGGACCGGTGGATGGCCCGGCCAGCAGACCGCCGGCGAGCGGGCTCCACGCGATCACGCCCAGCCCATATTCGATCGCGGCTGGGATCACCTCCAACTCGGCACGGCGTTCAATCAGGTTGTAGAGGCTTTGTTCGGCGACCGGTCCCAACCTGCCGTTCGCCCGCGCGCGCTCGCCCAACTGCGCGATCTTCCAGCCGGGGAAATTGCTCGAACCGAGGTAAGTGATCTTGCCCTGCGCGATCAGCCGGTCGGCCGCCTGCATCAGCTCTTCAACCGGCGCCGCGCGGTCGATGTGGTGGAGCTGGTAGAGCTCGATATGGTCGACCTGCAGCCGATTGAGGCTCGCCTCGCAAGCCATCTGGATGTGCCGCGCCGAAAGCCCTCGGTCGTTGATGTCATCCGACATCGGTTCGTGAACCTTGGTCGCCAGCACGATCCGTTCGCGCTTGGCCGGGTGCTGCGCCAGCCATTCGCCGATGATCGTCTCAGTGGTGCCGACCCCCAGTTCCCCGCCGTACTGGTTGGCGGTATCGATGAAGTTGATGCCGAGATCGACCGCCGCATCGAGGATCGCATGGCTGTCGCGCGCACTGGTGCGCGGGCCGAAGTTCATCGTGCCGAGGCACAGCTCGCTGACCTGCAATGCCGAGCGGCCAAGGCGGCGGTACTTCATGCAGTCACGGCGCGAACAGCACGGCGCCGGTGCGCAGTTCCTCGCTCGAATCGGCGACGCTCAGCCGGGTCAGATATTGCGCCCGCTCCGACAGCTTTTTGTGATCGGCATAGGATATCCCCGGCACCATCGGTTCGCGAAACCACGGGGCGTAAAATTCAAGGTTGGGGATCGCCCGCGTCGCATCGGATACGTTCGGCGTCCCGCCGTGCCAGGCGCGGACATCGCGGATCATGATCGCTCCGGCCGGCGCGGGGCAGACCGTGCTCAGCCGCATCCATTCGGGCTCGTCCTCGAGGGCAGGGATCGGCACCCGCGAATGCTGGGTACCTGGGATCTGCCGGGTCGGGCCGTTGAGCGCGGTGACGTCCTGCGGCAGGAAATTGACGCAAACGTAAGGGCAGGGCAGATCGCGGATGGTCAACTGCCCGCGCGGATCATGGAATGAACTGAATTTCGAGAGCGCCGGATTGATCCAGTCGCTAACGTCGGAATGAAGAGGTTGATATCCGGTCGCTCCGGGCAGGCAGAAGTCGCCGCTGGCCGCGCGCAGGGCATAGTCGCCCGAACCGAAAATCGCGCTGACCAGCTCGTCGACCAGCGGCACCTGCAACATCATCTGCCATTCGGGACGGTGCAGCTGGCTGCGGGTCAGGCTCGACCCGCCGAACGAATAGCGATGCGATCCGCGGGTCCCGTGGCCGGCCTGGTCGACCGCGAGAATTTCCGCCGCCACCTCCGCGCAACCGGCCTTGAGGAAGGCGGTCTGCTCGGCGTTCAGCACATCGGCGACGACCACGAACCCGTCGCGCCGGAATAGCGAGAGCGCGCGCTCCTTGTCGCTCACTCCCAGGACTTCGAGCCCCTTGATGCCGTTGTTGGCCTCAAGGTAGGCGCGCTGGGTCTCGGTCTGCGGGGTAGCCATATTCACGCAGTCGCCAGGCCCATCACTGCGGCCATGTTGCCAAAGTAGAAGGCATCCAGCGTCGCCTGATCGCAGCCGGTCATTGTTTCCTCGAACTTGCCGATCGGATCGGCCGAGCCTTCGGGATGCGGATAGTCGGAGGCATAGACCAGCATTTCGGGCCCAACCTGCTCGATCACCCAGCCGACCGGCTCGCCTGCAAACGGCGCGACTTTGATGTGCCGCCGGGCGGTTTCGGAGGGCATTTCGCTGAAGCTGCGCAGCCGCTTGAACACGTTGGCGGTGAAGTCGAGCATCTTGAGCCAGCCGGGCAGCCAGATGCAGCCCTGCTCCATCGAGATTGCCCGCAGCGCCGGATGGCGCTCGAACACCCCGTCATAGATCATCGCACCGAAGAACAGCTGGACCGAATTGGCAATGGTCAGCACGCCGACTTCGCCGGCCGGGGCATCGTCGCCGATTTCGTGGAACACCCGGGCGTTGTTACGGAAGCTGGGCGATACCGGATCGTAATTGCCGTTGAGCGCGACGTGCGAAACCACCGGCACCCCAAGCTCGACGAATTTTGCCCAGACCGGGTCGAAGTCGGGATGCGTGAACGCGAGCTTGTCGGGGTTGGGCTCGTTGGTGTCGATCGCAAAGGTATAGCAGCCATCGGTCACGCCCTGATTGATGATCTCGATCGCCTTGTCAGGACCGAAGCTCAAGGGGACATAGCCAACCGCGCGCATCCGGGGGTCGTCCTTGCAGAAGCTACCCAATGCGCGGTTGAGTGCAGCGGTGCCGGCCAGCCGCACTGCGGGATCGGGATCGTTGTAGAACTGGTGGAAGGTGAAGGTCGCCAGCACCAGCTGGATTTCATAACCGAACAGATCGATCGCGCGCGATCGTTCGGCGGAATCGAAGGCACCAAGCCGGCCCCAGCCGACCTTGCTGTTGTCGAGGATCTGCGCCTCATACTGCGCGGCTAGGGCAGGATCGCCCTGCCGCGCCTGGAACTGCTCGCGCCCCATTTCGAGCCGTTCACGCTTCTGGATGACCGGCTTCTGATCGAGCATCGACGGGATCAGCGCCGCTTCTTCGGCGCTGGCGGTCTTGAACAGGAAATCCTCAAGCTCGATCAGGTGGCTGTCGACATCGATGATCCGGCGGGTCCCAGCATAGGTCATCACACTCTCCATTGCTCGTAATGAGTTGCCGCAGGCCGGGTTCAGAGAGGGCGAACCCGGCCCGCGGCCATTCGTGATCGGGGGGTCTACCCGATCAGAATTTGACGTGAGCGGTAACCTTCCAGGTCCGCGGATCGCCGATGTATTGCGTCGTAGTGGTGTTATCGAGCGCGCGGAATGAGCTGCCCAGCACATAGATGGCATAGACCTGGTTGGTCGCATTCTCGACCGCGAAGGTCACGCCATAGCGGTCATCCGGGGCGTTCACGCCAACGCGCAGGTTGAGGAGTCCGTACGAATCGACGTTGAAATCGGGCGCGCCGGTGAGATCGGTGTTCTTGGCCGACTGCCACGACCATTCGGCGCGCAGGAAGCCTTCGAAGCCCGAGCCGCCCAGCTTGGTCCGATAATCGCCAATGACCGAATAGAAATCATGAGCGTTGTCACGAAACCGCTTGCCTTCGAGCGCCGGAGTGGCGGCGAATTTGGCGATCTTCACGTCGTTCAGAGTATAGGCCCCGGTCAGGGTGAAGCCCGGCAGCACCGCCGGACGCAGGATCAT
Source organism: Novosphingobium sp. (assembly GCA_046063275.1). Lineage (GTDB taxonomy): Bacteria > Pseudomonadota > Alphaproteobacteria > Sphingomonadales > Sphingomonadaceae > Novosphingobium. Next base: position 9,863 of record JBJTLY010000205.1, read on the forward strand.
CTCGACCTCGATGCCCTTCGACTTGACCTTGTCGATTCCGACGTTGAGCGCCGCCCCAATTGCGCTGGGGGTGATGGTCTGCAGGTTGCGCAGTTCCTGATCGTAGAACGTGACGTTGGTGGTCAGCGCCTTGTCGAACAGCGAAGTGCGGATCCCGGCTTCCCATAGCGTCGGGATTTCAGGCTTGAGCACCGGCAGGCCGCCCGGCTGGTAGATCGCCGCGGCGTTGACGCTTTCGGCGACATCGATGCCTGGACCCTTGTAGCCGCGCGACCATGAGACGTAGGTCATCACGTCATCGGTCCAAAAGTAGCGGCCGATCACCCGGCCCGAGAGATTGTCATTCTTGAACGGCTGGATGCCGGTGATATCGGCCCCGAAGAACGGGGTGAACGGCTTGGTCGGATCATAGGCAAGTGAGACGCGCTTGTAGGTGGCGAACAGCGAATCGTGGGTATAGCGCCCGCCGACGATCAGCGAGGCCTTGTCGTTCAGATGGAACGTTGCTTCGCCGTAAGCCGCATAGCTGCTCGTCCCAACCGAACGATCGGCGAGCGTGCGGACGTTGAAGAACGAACCGGGGAACGGCAGCGCCAGTTCGATATCGACCCGGCCGTGCGCTTCGAGATCCTGGTGGAAGTAGAACAGCCCGGCGACCAGATCGACGACATTGCCGATCTTGGTGTTGAACCGCAGTTCCTGGGTGAACTGTTCGGTGTTGACCGCAGTGCCGTTGCGGCTGTTGACGTTCGAGTTGGACACGCCGTCCGCCTCGTTGAATTCGTCGATGCTCCACTTGCGCCACGAGCTGATCGAACTCAGCGAGCTGTCGCCGAAATTGTAATCGATGTTGAGCGCTACGCCGCCTGAGTTCTGGCGTTCGAGGATTCGGCTGTCGAGGACACCGACCTTGCGATTACCCGGCCCAGGGACAATCCCCAGCGCCGTCAGCGCGTCGCGCAGCTGCAGCACCCCTGCGTTGGTCGCGAAGGCTAGCGCGCCCGACGGGGCCCCGGCAAAGCGATAGGTTGACATGCAGCAACGGTTGCGGCTGTGGCCGATATCACCGCTGAGCACGAATTTGAGATCGGGGGTGGGCTGGAACAGCAGCTTGCCGCGCAGCGCATAGCTGTTGCGGTCGTTGAGATCCTTTTGCCCGGCAATCGCGTTGTCGAGCACTCCGTCGCGGTGATTGTAGGTTCCGGTCAGGCGGAAGGCCAACTTGTCGTCGACCACCGGCCCGGTGATGGTTCCGCGCAGCTTGGTTTCGTTGAAACTGCCGTAAGTAGCCTCGGCGCTGCCGCCGAAGGTATAGGCCGGGTCGTTGGTCTGGATGTTGATCACGCCGGCCGAAGCGTTCTTGCCGAACAGCGTCCCTTGCGGACCCTTGATCACTTCGATCGACTTGATGTCGAGGAAGTCGGCAAAGCCCTGTGATTCGCGGCCGAGCACGACCCCATCGACCACGGTCGCAACGCTCGATTCGAACCCGTCGCTGAAGCTGAAAGTCGAAAGGCCGCGGATCTTCGAACCGCTGGCGCGGGTGGTGTTGAGCGGCGATAGCGCGATCCCTGGAACGAAGCGGACCACTTCGCTGACCTGGGTAAAGCCGGTCTTGTTGAGAAAATCGCCGGTTACCACCGAAACCGCGACCGGGGTGTCCTGCAGCGTTTCCTTGGTCTTGCGCGCGGTGACGATGATGTCGTTCGGCGCTGCTTCGGCATTGGCATCGGCGTTGGGTGCCGCATTCGAATCGGTGGTCTGCGCCAAGGCGGGCGACAGCGGGGCGAGCCCGGCTGCCGCGGTGGCCAGAAGCATGGTCTTCGACAGGATTTTCATTCGCTTAACTCCCCTACCCTGATTCGCCGATGCCGCGGACAGACCGAGGCTGGCGTTGTTGTCTGGTGCATCCTTATTATACTTTTAGTCATTAGACAACGAGATTTGTGCTATCTGGCCAGCGCAAAAAATGTCCTATTTGCAGCGGATTGCCTCAAAATTGCCGATTTGCGTTGACCATTGGAATAATAAAATCGAATCATGGGTTGAAGGGAGCATGGGTTTGATGAGCGAAATGGCGGCGCTTTCGGGACGAGTTGCACTGATCACCGGCGCGACTCAGGGGATCGGTCTGGCCAGCGCTGCGCTGCTGGCCGGCGCGGGGGCTGATATTCTGGCCCTGGACCTGCCGGACCTCGACTGGCAGCCGCTTGAGCGGGCGGTGGAGGCCTGTGGCAAGCGGCTGGTCAAGGTGGAGGGCGACGTCGCCGACGAAGCGACCTGGGCCGAACTGGCCGAAGCGACCGGAGCGCACTTTGGCCGTATCGACGTTTTGTTCAACAACGCCGGGGTCTCTGGCCCACCCAGCCCGCTGTGGGACTATCCGCTCGATGCGTTCGATCGGGTCATGCGGATCAATTGTCGCGGCGTGTTCCTGGGCTTGCAGCACGCTGCGGCGCTGATGGCCGGCGGACCGGGGTCGATCATCAACACATCGTCGGTATCGGGGCTGGGCGGCGGGCGTTCGCTGATCGCCTACAACGCCAGCAAGCATGCGGTGATCGGGATGACCAAGGTCGGCGCGGTTGAACTCGCGGAGAAGGGCATCCGGGTCAACGCGATCTGTCCGGCGATGACCGAGACGGCGATGATGCAGAGCCTCGAGGTGGGCAAGTCACTCGATCAGGTCGCGGCGATCCGCGGGCATTTTGAGGCGATGATCCCGCTGGGGCGCTATGCCCAGCCTGCCGAAATGGCAGCGGTCGTGCTGTTCCTCGCGAGTGATGCGGCATCGTTCGTGACCGGCGCGGCAATCCCGGTCGATGGCGGGCTCAAGGCGCAATAGCCTGCGTCAGTCCTTGCCGTATTTGGCGCGCAGCGCGGCTGTGTTGCCCTGATAGAGGCAGATCAGCACCTCTTCGATCTTCTTGCGGCTGACCCCGCCGCGGCTGACCAGTTCGCCGGCCGCTCCGGTCATGCCCAGTGAAAGCTCGATCACCAGGCTGGCGATCTCGCGCGGAATGCGCAGCGTGCGGGTCATCTCGCTGACGAGGAAGTCCATCACCCGCTGCCGTTCGCGCCGCTCGTTTTCCTCGAACGCCTCAGCCACCGCGGCTTCGTTCATCAGCCGCTGGATATGCATGCCGTTCTGTTCGGCGTGCTTGAGGTAGGTCTGTGTCGTGCGCCGGATCAGATCGTCGAAATCGGTCGCCCCGCTAACCGCGATCGACTGCTGCTCCCACAACCGGCGCTGATCGCGCAGCAACAGTTCCTGCAGCAGGTTGGTGATGTTCTGGAAATAGGCGTAGACCAGCGGCTTGCTCACCCCGGCCTCGCGCCCGATGCGCTCCATCGTCGCCGCGCCGACACCTTCCGCGGCTACCAGCACGGCGGCCTTGTCGAGGATCATCTGTTTGCGTACTTCGGGATCAAGCCGTCGTCGCGCTGCTTTGGTGATGTCCGGAGCCGGCTTTGCCATGGTCTCGCACTCGATAGGAAATTGCGGAAGCTGCGGGATAGCGGGACGGACCGTGCTTGTCATGCGACCATGTGTCAACGGCTGCGGCGGGAATAACATCCCGCACCTGTTTGCAGCTCGTATTGACTTTAATTATAATAGAGATATGCCTGCTTCGGAATTTGACGAGCTGCACATGACGGCTTGCCAAGCGGGAAAGGGTAGGCATGAAGGTAAGGCGAATTGTGCTGGGCTTCATGCCTCTGCTGGTCGGCGGAGGTGCTATGGCTGCGTACGAATTGACCCCCAAGGTTCATGCGGGCACGCCGGGTGAGGCGCCCGAACTGGGCCGATTCGGATCTTACCGCGTCGGCACCGCGACTATTCCGATGGCGCTGCCCGGGCGCGAAGCGATCACCGCGATGAGCGCGGTGACCGGCAACACCTCTCCCGCGCCGCGTACCGTGACGGTGCGTTACTGGTATCCGGCGACTGCGAATACGGTCGGCGCCGGCGCGCGCTATGAGCATGACCTGAAACTGCCCGGCAAGCCGGCGTACCACGTGATCAGCCAGGGCCGGGCGATTGCCGGCGCCGCGCCGCTTCCCGGCAGCAAGTTCCCGTTGGTCGTGATGTCGCACGGCTATGGCGGATGGAACACGCAGTTCAGCAACCTGGCCGAACATATCGCTTCACGCGGCTATGTCGTCGCCTCGATCGACCATGGCGATATGCCGGCGAGTGACGTGGGCTCGTTCCTGCTCTCGTTCGGCAACGTGCTGGTCGACCGCACGCTCGACCAACGCCAGGTGCTGGCGCAAATCCAGGCCGACGTTGCGGCGCGCAAGACCCCGTTCCTGAGCCAGGTCGATCTCTCGAGAATCGGGCTGATCGGCTATTCGATGGGCTCCTATGGCGCGATCGGCACTGCCGGCGCCAAGTACGATTTCGCCGAGGGTCCGCTGGCGAGAGTCCCCGGGGCGGCGCGCGAAAAGCTGCAGCAGGCAGCGCAGCAGCCAGCCCCGATCAAGGCGCTGATTGTCTTCTCGCCGTGGGGCGGCCAGCCCGACAGCCGCGCCTGGACCGGCTCGGCGCTGAGCGAAATCAAGGTGCCGGTGCTGATGGTTGCGGGCAACCAAGACGATGTCGTCAATTTCAAGGACGGGGTGACCTGGCTGTTCGATCACATGACCGGCGCGCAGCGCTACCTGCTGGTCTACCGCGAGGCGCGGCACAACATCGTCGGCGATGAGTTCGAGATGGCCGAAGGCGATCCGTTCATGGCCGCCGAATTTCTCAAGGAACCGGTCTGGCGCAGCGACCGGCTCAATGCGATCAACCAGCACTTCGTGACCGCATTCCTCGACTGGACGCTCAAGGGTGAGGCGGACAAGCGCGAATATCTTGACGTTCCGACCGCTGCTTCCGACGACGGCGAGTGGTCGACGTCGCTCGGCGAACAGCTCAACGGCACGATGGCCGGGCACGAGCAGGGCAAGTACTGGCGCGGCTTCCAGCGGCGCTGGGCGACCGGGCTTG
>JBJTLY010000206.1:0-9935 GCA_046063275.1 Novosphingobium sp.
CCGACGAGGCGGAATAACCGTGGGCATCGGGTTTCTGCGCCACTTCGCACAGCTTCTCGATCACGTGCGGCGGTGGCGGCAGATCGGGATTGCCCATGCCCAGGTCGATGATGTCCTTGCCCGCGGCGCGTGCTGCGGCCCGCATGCCGTTGACTTCGGCGATGACATAGGGCGGCAGTCGCTTCATGCGGTAGAATTCTTCGGACATCGGACCTTTCCATGTGTTGCGCGAAGTGCCGCGCCGCGATCCTTATCGGGTATCGAACGGACTAGCGCCAGTGCGTTTGAGAAAAATCGCGCATGCGGCCAAGGGGAACGACCAAGCGATCCACGCGTCGATGGCGTAGAACATCTCGTAATGGCGCAAGTCGCCAAAGATCGCCCAGAGCGCGAGGTAGACCCGGAAGAACACCGCGCCCGTGGAGGTCGCAGCCATCAACAGCATTGCGGCGCGGTGGGCGCGGAGCCGCTTTAGGTAGATGTTGCGCAGTCCAATCCCGAGCAACACCAGCCAGACTGCGCCTTGCGCCGCGAAGCCCCAAGCCGAAACGCGGGTAACCGGAGCAACCAGCGCGACCGGAAATGCGGTCAGCCCGGCGGTCAGGACCACCACTGCAGTCACTCGCCCCAGAGGGCGATGCCAGCGCGGACAGCGGCGCAGCAGGATCGTTGCCGGAATGAGCAAAAGCACCAGACCGCCCGCGAGCATGTGGACCGGGAAGATCCACGGCAGCAGTTCGACCTTAACCGCCAGCGCCTCGGGAAAGTCGTCGACCTGCCAAGGCGAATATAGCGCAAGTATGGCAGTGCGGATTACAAACAGGGCCAATGCTGCTAGAACGATTCCGCGCAAAGCCCGTCGCGCCGGGCCCACTGCAACCGAACCTGTGGGGGAGAGTGACATGAAGGTCTTATTCCATTCCGTCGCCGCGCTGTCGATTGGGCTGTTTGCCGCGGTCCCGGCGCTCGCGGCCGGGACAAGCCCCTACTACGGGCGCTGGACGGTGAACGAAGACAAACCGGTGTTCACTGCCAAGGGGCAGATGTACCGCACAATCGACATCGCGGCATGCGGCAAGGACTTCTGCGGGGTCAGCGTCGGCGCAAAGGGCCAGTGCGGCCCGGTGCTGTTCCGCTTTCTGATTAAGCATGCCGGTGGCGGCGATACGCTGCACGGGCACGCCAAATGGGGCACGCAGACCAAGAACGTCCAGATCGCCACCTGGGAGCTCGATGCCAAGGACTGGCCCGGCGGGCGCGAGATCGACCTCTATGTTGGCGATGGCTATGACTTTGGCGACCGCAGCGACAATATGCCCAAGTTCCACGGCGAATATAAACGGATCGGCAATTCGCGGTGCGTCGCACGCTAATACCTATGCGCGTTGCGCTGCGCGGGGATAGCTGCCAACGCTGGGCGCGAGGAGTGGAGGGGTTTGTAACGCGCCGGTAGCCTGGCTGCGCAATGGAGTTTGCGATGACCGATCAAAGCGGCGAGAACCTTACCGGCGACAAGAGCCCGGCCGATATGTTCGCCGAGATGATCGCCGCGCCGCAGAAGCTGTTCACCCAGTTCATGCCTGGTGCCTCCGCGCCGCTCAATCCGCCGGCTGCAGCCGATTTTGGCGAATGGGCCGCGTCCGCGCAAAAGATGCAGGCGCAGTGGCTGGAATTCCAGCAGGGCCAGATCACGGTCGCTGGAGCGCAGGTTCCGGCGATGTTTACGCAGCCAGGGGGCCTCGGCGAAAGCCTGCAGCGCTGGATGATGGCTTTGCCGATTGCCCGGCCCGATGTTCAGAAGAAACTGTGGGATGACAGCCTGACGCTGTGGCAGACCGTGCTCGGCCAATACGGCATCGGCCCCAAGCCCTCGGACAATGCCGCCGAGACTCCTGCCCTGCCCCGCTCCGATCGCCGCTTCAAGGATCCCAAGTGGCGTGAGCAACCGTTTTATGCGGTGGTCCATCAGACCTACCTGATGCTCGCCGAACAGATCCTCGCCATGGCCGAGGCCGCCCCCGCGAGCGACGCGGCGCGCGCCGAGCAGCTGCGCTTTGCTGCGCGTACTTTGGTCGAGATGCTCAGCCCGGCGAACTTCGCGCTGACCAACCCGCTGGTGATGGACCGCGCGGTCGCGACCAAGGGAGAGAGCCTCGCCAAGGGCATGCAGCACCTGCTGGGCGACCTCCAGCGCGGCCAGCTCACCCATGTCGATCCCGGCGCGTTCCGGCTCGGCGAAAACATTGCCACCGCGCCGGGCAAGGTGGTCCATGAAACCCCGCTCTACCAACTGAACCACTACGCGCCGACCACCGACGAGGTGTTCGAAGTGCCGCTGGTGATCTTCCCGCCGTGGATCAACCGCTTCTACATCCTCGATCTCAGCCCGCAGAAGAGCTTCATCCGCTGGGCGGTCGATCAGGGGCTCAGCGTTTTCGTCGTCTCGTGGAAGAGCGCCGACGAAGGCATGAAGGACATGGTCTGGGACGACTACATCCGCGCCGAGATCGATGCGATCGACACGATCCGGGCGCGGCTCGATGTCGATGCCGTCCACGCGATCGGCTATTGCGTCGCCGGAACCACGCTCGCCGCCGCGCTGGCTATCCTCGCCCGCCGGGGGGAGGCGGCCAAGGTCAAAAGCGCCACCTTCTTCACCGCGCAGGTCGATTTCGAACTGGGCGGCGAACTCAAGGTGTTCATCGACGATCAGCAACTCGCCGCGCTCGAGAAACTCTCGGCGCAGACCGGTTATCTCGACGGGCGAGTGATGGCGGCAACCTTCAACCTGCTGCGCGGGACCGACCTCATCTGGAACTACGTGGTCAACAATTACCTGCTCGGCGACGACTACCCGGCCTTCGACCTGCTCCATTGGAATGGCGACGTCACCAACCTGCCGGCCAAGTGGCACATGTCGTATTTGAAAGACTTATACCGCGATAACAAGCTGGCGGTGCCCGACGCTCTCGAAGCCGATGGCACCCCAATCGACCTCACCCGGATCGAGACCCCGGCCTACATCCAGGCGGGCCGCGAGGATCATATCGCGCCGGCGGAAAGCGTGTGGCGGATGATGCATCACCTGCGCGGGCCCAAGACTTTCGTGCTCGCCGGATCGGGGCATATCGCCGGGGTGGTCAATCCGCCGAGCTCGGGCAAGTACCAGTACTGGACCAATCCGGACGAGACCGAGAGCTTCGCCAAATTCGTCGCCGGGGCGAGCGAAACCCCGGGGAGCTGGTGGCCGCACTGGATCGAATGGATCGCCGCGCAGGACGGCGCCAAAGTGCCCGTAACCGGCAAACGCATGCCGGGATCTGCGGGCGATACGGTGCTCGAAGAAGCTCCCGGAAGCTATGTCAAGGCGCGGTAAGTTGCTCGTCTGACAGCATAAATCGCGTTTTATGCTGCACTGCACAAAAACCCTTGACTTCGCACTCGCAATAACTATTTTGTGCACTGCAACATGAGCCGTGCCGATGGTCGGTACTGGCCTGCGATGCGAAGGATTTGAGACAATGGCCACCACCCCAGCCAACGGGACCGAAGCCAAGATCGATCTCGCCAAGGCGGAAGCCGCGGCCGAGAAGGCCTATGCCGCCGCTGCGGCTGAAGCCGCGCCCAAGGCTGAAGTAGCGCCCGCTCCGGTCGCCGCCGCCAAGGTCGCTGCACCCAAGCCGGTCGCGGCCAAGGCCGCCCCGGCCAAGGCGAAGAAAGTCGCGACCAAGCCGGTCGCCGTGAAGAAGGCGGCTGCCAAGCCCGCCACCAAGAAAGTCGTCAAGCCGGCCGCCGCCAAGGCGCCGGTCAAGGTTGCCCCGATCACCAAGCTCAAGGATACCATCATGACCAAGACCAAGACCACCACCGAAGATTTCACCGCCAAGGTGAAGACCGCGATGACAGAAGCTCAGGACAAGGCAAAGGCTGCGTTCGAGAAGACCTCGGCCTATGCGACCGAATATACCGAATTCACCAAGGGCAATTTCGACGCCGTGGTCGAATCGGGCAAGATCCTCGCCGCCGGGCTGCAGGACATGGGCAAGGCCTATGTCGCTGACGCCAAGGGCATGGTCGAAACCGTGACCGCCGACGTCAAGGAAGTTGCTGCGGTCAAGACCCCGGCCGACTTCTTCAAGCTGCAGGGCGAAATCATGCGCCGTAACTTCGACGCTGCGGTTGCGGCGACCTCGAAGAACTCGGAAGCCATGGTCAAGTTGGCCGGCGACGCGTTCGCGCCGCTCTCGACCCGCGTCAGCCTGGCTGTCGAAAAGGTCAAGCAGGCCGCCTAATAACGACTGCTTCTCGCGGACCCGGCATTCCCCCTCTCCCCGCCGGGCCGCGAACCTGAAATGGGCTGGATAGCTTTCGGGCTGTCCGGCCCATTTCGTTTTTGCTAAACTGTTTGCGGCAGGACGGGGCGCAAGGCCTTGTTCCGGGGCCGCGCGATACGATATTCTGGTGCCATGCTGACTTTGAACGCCCCTTACCCGCCCCTGACACGCGCCTCGGATGACGAGCGCAAGGGCGGTGACGTGGACGGTCAGGATCAGGTCGGCGTCGCCACCAAGACCCGGACCAAGCCCAAGAAACCAAGCCAGTTCAAGGTGCTGCTGCTCAACGACGATTACACCCCGATGGAATTCGTGGTGATGGTCTTGAAGCGCTTCTTCTCGATGGACCTTGAGCAGGCGACCCGGGTGATGCTCCACGTCCACCAGAAGGGCGTCGGGGTGTGCGGCGTGTTCACGTACGAAGTGGCCGAAACCAAGGTCAACCAGGTGATGGATTTCGCCCGCCAGAACAGCCACCCGCTGCAGTGCACGCTGGAAAAAGCTTGAGCTTTCCAGTTGAGCGTTTGCTCTGGGGCGGCCTGTTTGCCGCAATGGTGCTATCGACGTCGCTTTGCGAAAAAGCGGAACCGAATAGTCCGATTGGTGCTGCAAACGGCACGTTCACCAACAGTTGCTGCGGCGATATCGAGCTTCTTGATGGCCGGATGATCATCGCGGGACAGCAGGTCGCCTACTCGATCGACAAGGACAAAAGCGGCACCTTTATAGGGACGGATGGTTACGTTGGAGCATCGAGCAGCGGCTTTGTAATCCGTCCCAAGAGCGCCTCACTCAAAATCTACCTCGATCAGAGCTACCACCCGCAGGAAATCATACTTTTTGGTGAAGACGCTTCTGACGGCAAGTATTCGTTCCGCCGCGTCGAAGACCGCTAACCCACACTAGTCCCGAACAGGCTCCCGATCGCATAGGTCGCGGCCATTGCGATCGCACCCCAGAATGTCACGCGCAGTGTGCCTCGGGCGATCGGCGCGCCGCCGGCCTTGGCGCCGACCGCGCCGAGCAGCATCAGGAACAGCAGCGAGGCGACCGAGGCTCCGATCGGGATCGATTTGAGCGGCAGGATCAGCGCTGCGGCGAGCGGCAGTGCGGCCCCCACCGAGAATGTCGCCGCCGAAGCCATGGCGGCCTGCAAGGGCCGCGCGCGGTGCATTTCGGCGAGGCCGAGTTCATCGCGGGCGTGAGCGCCAAGCGCATCGTGCGAGGTCAGCGCGACCGCGACCTGCTTGGCCAGCGCATCGTCCAGTCCGCGCTTGCGGTAGATTTCGGTCAGTTCCTCCAGCTCGAACTCGGGCATCGTGGCGTGTTCGGTCCGTTCGCGGGCAAGGTCGGCGGCTTCGGTATCTGCCTGGCTCGAAACCGAAACATATTCGCCCGCCGCCATCGATAATGCCCCTGCGACCAGTCCCGCGATTCCGGCAACCAGCACTTCCTGCTTGGCCGACGCCGCCGCGGCAACGCCGACAATCAGGCTGGCGGTGGAAACAATTCCGTCGTTCGCGCCCAGCACCGCGGCGCGCAGCCAGCCGATCCGGTCTACCGCGTGCCGTTCTGCCGGCTTCACGCTGACGCTCGCCATCACGCTTCCTTTCAATTGCAACCCGATGCAGCCTAAGCGGTTGTATCGCCATGCGCCACTGCCGAGATGGTTTTGCGCTTTCACCCCGGCCTTCGCCCGGTTATGGGAAACGCCCGCCGTTCCGCCGCTCGCCTCAGCAAGGCCCCGTTTGAAATTCATCCCCGCCATTGACCGCTACATCTTCCGCCTGGTGCTGATGCCCATGCTGGGGGTGTTCGTGATCGCGGCCTCGCTGATGATCCTCGACAAGATGCTCAAGCTGTTCGAATTCGTCGGCAACGAAGGCGGGCCGATCTCGGTCGTATTCAAGATGCTGGCGAACCTGCTGCCCGAATATGCCGGTCTGGCGATCCCGCTGGGGCTGATGCTCGGCATCCTGTTCGCCTTCCGCAAGCTCGCCACTTCGAGCGAGCTCGACGTGATGCGAGCGGTCGGACTGAGCTACACCCGGCTGCTGCGGGTGCCCTACGCGATCACCATCGTGCTTGCCGGGCTCAACCTGCTGATCGTCGGCTACCTCCAGCCGCTGGCGCGCTACTATTACGAGCAGCTCGATTTCGAACTGCGCTCGGGCGCGCTCGGCGCCTCGATCAAGGTCGGTGAGTTCACCACGCTGCAGGACAAGGTGGCACTGCGGATCGAACGGTCTGACGATAACGGGCACAAGTTGACCGGCATCTTCGCCCGGTTCTCCTCGCCCAAGGGCCAGGTCGCGACGATTTCGGCGCGCGAGGGGACGTTCCTCGCGCTCAAGGACAGTCCCGACACAATCATCCTGCGGCTCACCCAAGGGCAGATCATCCAGGACGAACCGGGGATGAGCCCGCGCGTGCTCAGCTTCTCGCGCCACGACCTGCCGATTGACCTTCCCGCGATCGAACGCTTCCGCCAGCGCGGCGGCAAGGAGCGGGAATATATCTTGCCCGAATTGCTGAAGATCGGCTGGAGCGATACCGCAACCAAGCAATTGAAGAATGAGACCCGCGCCAGCCTCAGTTACCGGCTGGTCGAGGTGGTGATGATGCTGCTCCTGCCGCTCCTTGCGGTGGCACTGGCGGTCCCGCCCAAGCGCTCGACCTCCGCGCTCGGCGTATTCATCTCGATCCTGATGGTCGTGGCCTATCACAAGATCAACGAATACGGGCAGGCCGCCGCAGCACAGGGGCGCTTCCCGCCCGAACTGGTCCTGTGGGTGCCCTTCGCGCTGTTCTCCGCGCTGATCGTGTGGATGTACTGGCGGGTCGCCTATGTCCCCGGCGGGCAGGCGATCGGCGCGCTCGAGAAATTCGCGGGCAACTTCGGCAAGCGGCTGCGCAAGCTGTGGAGCCGGACCAGCGGGACCGAACTGACCGAGGCAGCAAGCTGATGTTTGCCGGCATGTTCCCATCGCGCACTTTGACGTTGTATCTGGCGCGGCTGTTCGTGGTGCGGATCCTGGCGGTGCTGGTGATGCTGGTGCTGATCCTTCAATCGCTCCAGCTGCTCTCGGAAAGCGGCGATATCCTGGCGGTGCCCGGCAACGGACAGGCCGAACTGCTGCGCTATGTCTCGCTTAACGTGCCGGCGCTGATTGCGAAGTTCCTGCCCTATTCGGTGCTGCTGGCCACGCTGTTCACTTTGGCCCCGCTCAACCAGAACAGCGAGATCATCGCGATGCGCGCGGGCGGGCTTTCAGCGCACCAGATCCTTGCCCCGATGCTGCTCACCGCGCTCGGGGTCTCGCTGCTCAGTCTGGTCTTCAACGAAACCGTGGTTGCCCCGGCGACCGGCACGCTCAAAGCATGGAACGCCAACAAGTACTATCCGGTCCCGCCCGACAGCGGCGTGCGCAGCAACGTCTACGTGCCCGATGGCAACAACATCCTGGCGGCAGCAACGGTGACCGGCAGTGGCAAGACCATCGTCATGACCGGGGTCACCTGGTACCACCGCGACGGCGCCGGCATGGTCACCGAGCAGCTGCGCAGCCCGCGCGCGACTTATGCGGCGCCCGGGTGGCGGCTGGAGAGCCCGGTGCGGTTCGATGTCGCCACAACGGCGCAGGCCGCGCTGCCCAGCGAAGTTGTTGCTCAGAGCGTCTCCCCGGCGCAACTCGCACTGACCAAGGTCGATCCCGACGGGCAGAGCATCGTCCAGCTTGCCAGCTCGATCGAGGCGGTGAAGGCTTCGGGGCGGCGCACCAGCGAGCTTGAAGCGAAGTGGTGGCACAAGCTGTCCGGCCCGTTCTCGGCGGTGCTGATGCCGCTGCTCGGCTCGGTGGCGGCCTTCGGGCTCGCGCGATCGGGTACGCTGCTGATCCGCGCGGTCGCCGGGATGGCGCTGGGTGTTACCTATTTCGTGGTCGACAATGCCGCTTTGGCGATGGGCAACTTCGGCGGCTATTCGCCGCTGATCGCCGCCTGGGCGCCATTCGTGCTGTTTTTCCTTGTGGGCGAGACCGTGCTGGTCAGGACTGAAGAGTAGGGCTCAGCGCCCGCGCAGCATTGTGCTGCGTGCAATCCGCGCGACCAGCGGGAACAAGCCGGGATAATTCGCCTGCGCATAGGTCGACCCCGTACCCAGCTTACCCGCCAGTCGGCGGTGCGCTTCGGCGAGCGAATGGTACGGCATCGAAGGCAGCAGGTGATGCAGCGCGTGATAGCGCAGACCGACCGGCGCCCACAGCTCGGCCCACAGACCGGGCGGGGGGACGTTGACCGAATCGAGGTACTGCGCGGTGACGGTCATCGGCTCGCCCTCGTTCTGCCAAAGGTGCGCCACCAGCGTGCGGATCTGGTTGAACACCGCTGTCGCCGAGACGATTGCTAGCGCGATCAGCAATGGACGCCAGCCAAGCACTTGCGTGCTGGCGAGCAGCGTCCACGACCACGCGAAGGTGCCAAATTCCTGCCAATGGACCATCCGTGCGAAATCGCCCTCTGGGGGGCGGCGACGGAAGTCCGGATTGATCGACAGCGACGACGCGCGCTCCCACACCAGCTTGCGCAAGGGCGGAATCACCGCCCCCAGCGGCACCAGCAAGGCCGAGCGGATCAGCAGCCCGATCGGCAGCAGTGCCGAAATCAGGATGAAAGCTGGCAGCGACCACGGCTTCATCAACGCCAACGGCAAGTACTCAGGGTCCTCCGCGGTGCCATAGCGGGTACGCGCATGGTGCAGCGTATGGACGTTTTCGTACATGAAGCTGGGCGTCAGCATCGGAATGCCGACCAGGAGGTTCCACGCGGTGCGGAACCCCGGCAAGGCGGTGCGGTGGATATGGGTCAGCTCGTGGATGAACAGCAGCGCGCGATACAGCGCAAGCACCGCGAGCGCGGCAAACCCCAGCGCGAGCGGCCATTGCGGCGTCACAATCGCACCGACCATTGCGGCGTAACCAATCGCGGCAGAGAGCAACATGTCGGGCCAATAGATCGCGCCCCGCGCAGTCGAGATATCGCGGGTCAGCTCAACCGCAGCGCGCAGCATCGCCATGTCGTCAGGCACGGTCGCGGCTGAGGCCGGGCTGATCTTTTCCTGTAGGCTCATCTTTCAATTCCAGATTGCCCCGGCTTGACAAGCAACGGGGTCCATATGCACTGCCCCCTGCAGGCAAACAAAGGCAGCATCGTGGCAAAAACAGAGTTAATTGTGGCGCCTGTGGCGGACAAGGCCGAGCTCAACGCTTTTATCGATCTGGCTTATCGGCTTAACCGTTCGGACCCCAGCTGGGTTCCGCCGCTGCGCATGGAAGTGGCCGAGCTGCTCACCCCCGGCAAGAATCCGTTCTTCGATCATGCCGATGTCCAGCTGTTCCTGGCGCGGCGCGGTGATAATGTGGTCGGGCGGATTTCCGCGCATATCGATCACCTGGCCGAGGCGATGGACCCGGTGCAGGGCATGGGCCCAGGCACCGGCAACTGGGGCCTGCTGGAGGCCGAGGATGAAGAGGTCGCACAGGCGCTGATCGCCAAGGCCGAGGATTGGCTCCGCGAAAAGGGCATGACCCGCGTGCTCGCCCC
>JBJTLY010000207.1:0-5885 GCA_046063275.1 Novosphingobium sp.
CACGTGGATCAGCTTTTTCCATTCGAGCAGCAGCCGCCGATAATAGTCGAGCTGCGGTTCGGACATGTAGGGTTCGCCTTCGCTGGGCGTATAATCGCCCGCAATCGCGCGTTTGGCCTTGGCCAGGACGTCAATCTCTTCACCGAGAACCGTCGCCATAAACTCTCCACTCAAAACCGGGCCTGCCACAAGGGTCCTGCGGCTTCAGGTTTTCCCGATAGCCCCGCCGGTGCCGGTCCGAGCGCGCCTATAGTCTTGGGTAGATTCCCGCACAAGCGGCAATCGGCACTCGCTTTAGTTTGCTGCGGATGAGGCGGAGATGAACGAGCAAGTCTCTCAATAACAGCCATTTTTCTCGGCTTTGCTGCTTGCACCTGTCCCGCGGAGAAACAAATCTGCGTGCCGCGTTAACCTTTTGTTGAGCATGTTCGGGAAGGTTCGCTCTTGTCGGCAGGCTTGGGGGCTTGCCCAATGGGGGTAAATCGAGATGAGCATTGCCTGGATTCAGAATGGCGCGGTTCCTGCCACACACGAAATCAACGAAGACCTGCTGGTCGCCAGCTGCCTCGCCGCTGCGGCGCAGGGCGATATCAGCGCCTACTACGACCTTGGCGTCGCCTATTCGACCGGCAGCCACGGCGTCGACTGCGACCTGATCGAGGCGCACAAGTGGTTCAACCTCGCGGCTGTTTCCGGCCACGGCGAAGCCCAGATGTGCCGCGCCGACATTTCGGATGAAATGACCGCGCGCGAAATCGCCGAAGCCCAGCGCCGCGCGCGCGAATGGATCGCCGCCTCGCAGCGCCGCGCTGCCTGACCCCTAAGCCTTTTTGAACGGGGTTCGCTCGCCCAGATATAACTGGTCCGATGCAACCCCGGCGCGTTCGCGCACCAAGAAATCGGACACTGCCTCGCGAAAGCCGGGGTGGACGATATAGTGGGCCGACCAGGTCTGCACCGGCTCATACCCGCGGGCCAATTTGTGCCCGCCCTGCGCTCCGGCTTCGACCCGGGAGAGCCCCAGCGCGATCGCCGCGTCGATCGCCTGATAATAGCATAGCTCGAAATGCAGGAACGGCTTCTCCACGACCGCGCCCCAATAGCGGCCGTAGAGCGCATCCTGTCCGATGAAGTTGAGCGCCCCGGCAATCGGACGTTCCCCTTCGAACGCCAGCACCAGCAAAATATCCGTGCCCATTCGCTCGCCCAGCAAGGTGAAGGCCTCGCGGGTCAAGTAGGGCTGCCCCCATTTGCGCGCGCCGGTATCCTGATAGAACTCCCAGAACGCATCCCAATGGTCGGGCCGAATTTCGTCGCCGCGCAGATGGCGGATCGTCACCCCCTGTTGCGCGGCGGCGCGCTCCTTGCGGATATCCTTGCGCTTGCGGGAGGACAACGCGGCGAGGAAGTGATCGAAGCTTTGGTAGTCGCGGTTCTCCCAGTGGAACTGGATATCACTCCGGATCAGCCAGCCAGCCGCCTCGAACAGCGGCAATTGCGCGGGTTCGATGAAGGTCGCGTGCGCCGAGGACAGGCCGTTGGCTTCGCACAATTGCTCGGCGGCGCGCAGCAGCGGCGCGGCCAATGCCGGATCGGCGATGAGCAACCTTGGTCCGCTCGCCGGGGTGAACGGCGCGGCGATCTGCAGCTTGGGGTAGTAGCTGCCCCCGGCCCGCTCCCAGGCATCGGCCCAGGAATGGTCGAACACATATTCGCCCTGGCTGTGCGCCTTGAGGTAGGCGGGGAGCGCAGCGATCAGGCTGCCGTAGCTGCCCGAAATGGTGATCGGCGCGGGAGACCAGCCGGTGCCAGGCCCGACGCTGCCCGAATCTTCCAGCGCGGTGAGGAAGGCATGCCGCATGAACGGGTTGCCGCCGGTAAGTGCATCCCATTCGGACGCTGGCAATTCTCCGACTGACCCCGCAACCCGCGCCTCGATCACGCCACCCCTGCCCCCTCGGCGATCGGCGCATCGGCGTGAAGCGTGGCGCGTTCGCGCAATTCTTCGCTGCGGACGGTCCAGGTGAGGAGCGGCAGTCCGCGCTTCCTCTGCGTTGCGGCGAACCGGCTCGGCAGATCGCGAATGTCGTAAGCGAGGAAATCGGGCTTGGCTGCCCACAGCGACAGCCGCCGCCTGATCATGCCGATCAGGGTTTTGCCATTCTCCTCGGTGACCACCAGCCCGCGCACCGTCATCGGCGCATGGTTGGCAAACCAGCGCACCGCGCGCGGATCGAAGCTCATGATCGCGTGCGGGCCAAGATAGCCTTCGAGCGCGCGCTTGACCGCGAGGCACAGCGCACCGATCCGGGTGCTGCTGTGACGGGGCGACTTGATCTCGATCAGCAGCGGCACCTTGCCCCCGATCTGGGCGAGCAGCTGCGACAGTGTCGGAATCGTATCCGCGCCGCCCGAAAGGACGATCTTGCCCAGCTCTGCAGCGGTGAGAGCAGCGACCTTGCCGCTCTCGGCGGTCGGCCGGACAAGCTCGTCATCGTGGAACACCACGGCCTGCCCGTCGCGGCTGCGCTGGACATCGCATTCGATCCCCATCCCCTTCGCGATGGCCCCGGCAGCGGCACTGAGCGAATTCTCCGGAACGCCCGCCCCGTGCAGCCCGCGATGCGCGTATTCGTGCTCGCGCAGCCAGCCGACCCGCTCGGGCTTGGGCGGCGGCGAAAGCCAGCGATCAGGCAGGGCGAACAGCAACGATCGCGTCCACTTCAACCGCGCAGCCCAGCGGCAAGGTCGGCACCCCCACTGCGGCACGGGCATGCTTGCCCGCATCGCCGAACACCGCGACCATCAGTTCCGAAGCGCCGTTGGCGACCTTGGGCTGGTCGGTGAAGGTGCCGGTCGAATTGACGAAAGCGCCCAGCTTGACCACCCGCTCGACCCGGTCGAGCGAACCCAGCGCGGCCTTCAATTGCGCCAGAATCATCAGCCCGCAGCCTTGCGCTGCCTCGATCCCCTGCTCAAGTGTCAGGTTCTCGCCCAGTCGGCCTTTCATCAGCGTACCGTTCACGAAAGAGACCTGGCCCGAAACGTAGGCCATGCCGCCCACTTCAACCACCGGGACGTAAGCCGCCACCGGGGCAGCAGCTTCGGGCAGGGTCAGGCCCAGTTCGGCCAGTTTCGTTTCGGCGTTCATGCATCTACTCCTTCGATCCGGTCGAGCAGCCACGGCAGCGCGTGGGCCCAGTTGTCGATCCGCGCGTGGGCGTGGCCCGCCTCGAACGCGCAGGTGATGTGCGGGGCGAGCGTCGCCTCGCCGCACAGGTGCAGCCGGTCGATGTGCGGGACCATGTCCGCCGCCGAACCGTGGTGCTGAGCAAGGTCATCGATAAAAATCGCCTTGCTCGGCTGATATTGCTCAAGGATCTTCTGCAGCGCCGGCCCCTTGGGCCCTTGGTTGGTGAAAACCGGCGCATCGATCCCGTGCGCGAGCAACTGCTGCCGCCGGGTTTCGTTATGGCGATCAGTCAGGTTGGTCAGGATCACCACGTCGGCGTGCTGCTGCAATGTGTTGATCGCCTCGACTGCGCCCGCAATCGGCGTCTGGCGATGCATCTCGTTATCGAAGAACGCGCCGAGCAGCCGCCAGATCTCCTCGGGCGGGACCGGCTCGCCGCTCTCCTTGCTGCGGATCGCGTTGGAGAAATCGTTGCCGATCAGCTTGAACGACACATCCTGCGTCTCGTCGAGCCACTGCCCGAACGGCACGATCATGTGCAGCAGCACCTCGTCGCAGTCGCTGATGATCAGAGGCCGGCTCATTGGGTCAATCTTTCGCGGGCGGCGGCTAGCTGCGCCGGGGTTACGTCGAGGGCTTGGGCTGCCGCGACCAGATCGGGTTCGTGCGCGCAGAGGAATTCGAGCACCGCGCCGAGCAAGGCCGGATCACCCAGCCCCGCACGCAATTCGTCTGCGGTCAGCCCGGTCAGGCTGAGCAGGCGTTCGGCCCGCGGACCATCGCCCAGCACCCAGCCGAGCGCCGCAAGCGCCAGCGTGGCGGGGTCGGGCGCGGGGGATTTGGTTTCGCGAAGAATTGTCAGGGACTCCGGCAGGGTCTAGGGCGTCGCCATGGCAAAGCGCATCCTTGTTGTCGAGGACAACGACCTCAACCGCAAGCTGTTCTGCGATGTCCTGAAGAGCCAGGGCTATGCGGTCGAACCCTGCGCCGACGGGATGCTCGCCTTGGACGCGGCGCGGCAGTTCGTCCCCAACCTGATCATCATGGATATCCAGCTGCCCAACGTCTCGGGGCTCGACCTGATTGAGGCAGCGAAGAAGGACGCCACCCTGCGGGCGATTCCCGTTCTGGCGGTGACTGCCTACGCCGGCAAAGGCGACGAAGAACGGATCAGGGATGCGGGGGCGGAGGGATATCTCGCCAAGCCGGTGTCAATCGGGCCATTCATGGCGGCGGTGCGGGGGCTGGTGGAGCGGGTCGCATGATACCGTTTCTTGTTTTGGCCGCACTCATTGTGCTGGCGATTCCCCTAATCGCCCTGTCCAAAGTCGCCCAGGTTGAAGACGAGGCAATCAAACGGAGACAACAGCGCGCAAGTGCTATCTACCTGCTCGGCACTTTCGCATTTGTTGCGGCACTCTCGCTGCTAAACGACGATTCGATTACTGGCCCTGTCGGAATCGGAAGCATTTTGGCGGTCCTTACCGGTCTGACGCTGCAATATTCCGCTGGCAACCGACTTGGCGAAGATCCTCCGGGACCAACCCTAAGGCGACTGGTATTTTTGTTTTTTGCTGCGCCAATTTTGGTCGCATTGGCCATTTCAATGGCGGTCACGTGAGTCGACCGGATACAGCTCGTAGATCGCCTCGCCCACTTTCCGCCCCATTCCTCGGCCAAAGCGCCGTCACACACCTACCGGAGTACCCAATGGACCGCGCCGAAACCGCCGCAAAGATCGCCGCCTTGATCGAGCCCTTCAACAAGAAGGGTGTGGCGATCACCGATGCCACGACCTTTGCCGGCGACCTTGAGTTCGACAGCCTGACGGTGATGGATTTCGTCGCGGCGATCGAGGACGAGTTCGACATCATCATCAGCATGAACGCGCAGGCCGAGATCGAGACTTATGGGCAGCTGGTCGATGCTGTTGTGAAGCTGCAGGATTAGAAATCACCCCTCCCCGGTGGGGAGGGGCAACGAGACTTGGCGACGCGTCGCCTAGTCGCAGTGGGGTGGGGGTTCGACACTGGCGTGGTACCCCCACCCCAACCCCTCCCCACCGGGGAGGGGCTTAAGGATAGAGAGAGTACATGAGCGAAGGTATCGACGAAGCCGACCGTCCGCAGGCGCTTGAAGGCGCGGGCACGGACCTGTTCTCCAAGTTCGATCCGCTGATCGAAATGCGCCGGAGCCTGCTGGCAACCGGTCAGGAAGATCCGTTCAGCCTGGTGATGGAGCGCGTCCTCTCGCCCACCCAGGCGATTTGCAACGGGCGCGAGACTATCCTGCTCGGCACTTACAACTACATGGGCATGACCTTCGACCCCGACGTGATCGCGGCGGGCAAGCAGGCGCTTGACGACTACGGCGCGGGGACCACCGGCAGCCGGGTGCTCAACGGGACTTACGCGGGGCACAAGGCGGTCGAACAGGCGCTCAAGGAATTCTACGCGATGGACCATGCCATGGTCTTCTCGACCGGGTATCAGGCCAACCTCGGGATCATCAGCACCATCGCCGGCAAGGGCGATTACATCGTGCTCGACATCGACAGCCACGCCTCGATCTGGGACGGCTGCAAGCTGGGCGACGCCGAGATCGTGCCGTTCAAGCACAACGATATCGAGGCGATGGAAAAGCGCCTCAAGCGCATTCCCGAAGGCGCGGGCAAGCTGGTGATCCTTGAAGG
>JBJTLY010000208.1:0-6491 GCA_046063275.1 Novosphingobium sp.
CGTCGACGATATCGACGAGCCGGATTCGATGGGCGCCGAACGTCCGGTGGTCGAAAAGAAGAAGGAAACGGTCGACCGCACCGACGATCCGGTGCGGATGTACCTGCGCGAAATGGGCGCGGTCGAACTGCTCAGCCGCGAGGGCGAAATCGCCATCGCCAAGCGGATCGAGGCCGGGCGCGACACGATGATCCTGGGCCTGTGCGAAAGCCCGATCACCTTCCACGCGATCATCCAGTGGTCGAATGCACTCAACGCCGGCGAAATGCAGCTGCGCGAGATCCTCGATCTCGACGCGATGCTCTCGAAGGAACCCCCGCCCGAGAACCTGACAGAAGACGGTGAGGAAGAAGGCGACGGCGAAATCACCGAAGCCACGGCCGGCCCGTCCTACAAGGAAGAGGAAGAGGTCGAGGAAGAACCCGCTGCTGACGAGGAGGATGAGGACGGTGAGCCCCGGACCCGCCGCCCGGTCGAGGAAGAGGAAGAGGACAACACCCTCAGCCTCGCCCAGATGGAAGCGCAGCTGAAGCCTGAGGCGCTCGAAAAGTTCGCGCACATCACCGCGTTGTTCAAGAAGTTCGAGAAGATCCAGAACGAACGGCTCGGCGTGATGGGCGCCGGCGGGGCGTTCACGAACACCAAGGAAAAGAACTACCAGGCGCTGCGCGAGGAATTGACCGCACAGGTCGAGAGCGTGCAGTTCCACGCCACCAAGATCGAATACCTGGTCGATAACCTCTATGCCTTCAACCGCCGACTGACCGCGCTGGGCGGGCAGATGCTGCGTCTGGCCGAGCGCCACAAGGTCAACCGCAAGGACTTCCTCGATAGCTACGTCGGGCACGAGCTCGACGATGGCTGGCTCGCCGCGCAGTCGGGCAAGGACAAGAAGTGGGCCGCTTTCGCCGGGAATGAGATCGACGCGGTTGAGCGGATCCGCGCCGAAGTGTCGGACATTGCCTCGGCCACCGGTATGGCGCTCACCGAGTTCCGCCGGATCGTCAACATGGTCCAGAAGGGCGAACGCGAAGCGCGCATCGCCAAGAAGGAAATGGTCGAGGCGAACCTGCGGCTGGTGATCTCGATCGCCAAGAAATACACCAATCGCGGCCTGCAATTCCTTGACCTTATTCAAGAAGGCAACATCGGGCTGATGAAGGCGGTCGACAAGTTCGAATACCGCCGAGGCTACAAGTTCAGCACCTATGCCACCTGGTGGATCCGGCAGGCGATCACCCGCTCGATCGCCGACCAGGCCCGCACAATCCGCATCCCGGTCCACATGATCGAGACGATCAACAAGCTGGTCCGCACCAGTCGGCAGTTCCTCCACGAGCAGGGCCGCGAGCCCACGCCCGAGGAAATGGCCGAGCGCCTGTCGATGCCGCTCGAAAAGGTCCGCAAGGTGATGAAGATCGCCAAGGAACCGATCAGCCTCGAAACCCCGATCGGCGATGAGGAAGATTCGCACCTCGGCGATTTCATCGAGGACAAGAACGCCGTGATCCCGGTCGATGCCGCGATCCAGGCGAACCTCAAGGAAACCGTCACCCGGGTGCTGGCGAGCCTGACCCCGCGCGAGGAACGCGTGCTGCGCATGCGCTTCGGGATCGGGATGAACACCGATCACACGCTTGAGGAAGTCGGCCAGCAGTTCTCGGTCACCCGCGAACGCATCCGCCAGATCGAAGCCAAGGCGCTGAGGAAACTCAAGCACCCGAGCCGGTCACGCAAGATGCGTTCGTTCCTCGATCAGTAAGTCTCTGCAGCCGTGCAACTCGATTTCTCGTCCTTCGTCAAAGCAGTCAGCCTGCTTGACGAGGGACTGGAGCGCTACAATCGGGATCCCAGCGACATCCAGATCAGGGACGGCCTGATCCAGCGGTTCGAATTCGCATACGACCTCGCCCACAAGATGTTGCGGCGGCAACTTGAATCGGTTTCTGCCAACCCCGATCAGGTCGACCGGCTGAGTTTTGCCGACCTGATCCGCACCGTAACCGAACAAGGCCTGATCGGCAGTGATTGGACGACCTGGCGGATATGGCGCGAAATGCGCAGCACAACCACGCACACCTATGACGAAGATAAAGCGCTGCAGGTAGTTGCGGGCATTCCGGGCTTCCTTGCCGAGGCGCACGATCTGGCCGAACGCTCGAAACAGGTTCGTTACGTCTGACTGAGAGCCTTGCGTTGAATGACAGCGAACGGTCGATCGTCGGTGCAATCCTGCAAAAGCATTTGACCCCCGACATTATGGTGCATGTCTTTGGAAGCCGGGCTTCGGGCCGTTGCAAGCCGTGGTCGGACCTCGATCTGGTGCTTGAAGCCGCCGAGCCACTGCCATTGACGCTCATTGCCGCTCTTAGGGAGGCATTCGAAGATTCGGCGCTCCCCTGGAAGGTCGATATCATCGATCGCAAGGCAGTTAGCGGCAGCTTTGGACGGCTGATCGACCAGTCGAAGGTTCACTGGAACTGACGCGCCTGCCTATATCCCGGACAGCTTCGCCCCATCCACCTGTCTCAGATCGATCCCGCGCGTCTCGCGGCAATAGCGCAAGGTCAACGCAGCGCCGAGCAGCATCGGCACCACGGCCATCGCCGCCGCCACGCCGAGCGGCGGAACCAGTGCCGCGATGCCCAGCGCCTGCGCGGCGAGGCCGCCGGCTTTGGTGCAGGCGGCGATCCAGCCGGTGGCACGGCCGCGAATATGGAGGGGGTAGCTCTCCGCCGCGTAGGGCAGGATGATCGCCAGCAGCGCGTTTGTCCCGACGATCAGGGCGGCGAGGAGGATCACTGGCGAGATTGCAACATTGGCCTTGATCGCGATCACCCCGACCAGGCCCAGCGCTGCGACGAGCGCGACCAAGATCAGCGACCACTTGGTGCTCCAACGGCTGTAGAGCAGCGCTACCACCACCACGGTCGGCACCGCGATCAGCGCCGATTTGGCAATAAGCCCCGATGCTCCCGCGAGGCTGACCCCGTTTGCGACCAGATCCGCCGGAAGCCACAGCAGCACGCCGAAATTGATGAAGCCCCAGCCCAGCGCGAGCAGGCTCAGCGCCACTGTGGTGCCGACCATGCCGTGCGACCACAGCCCGCCGACCGGCGCATTCTCGGCGGCGTGGACCGGGGCGAAGTCGACATCCTCCTCTTCGCTGCCATGACCGTGGCTCTCGGTCCCGAACTGACGCATCACCGCCTGCGCCTCAGAACGACGCCCCCGGGCGAGAAGGTACTTGGCGCTTTCAGGGATTTGCGTCGCGAGCAGCAGCAGGAACAGGCCCGTCGGCAGGTTGAGCAGCCACAGGATCCGCCACGACCACACCGGCTCGAGCCAGGCCGAGAAGCCACTCGCTGCGAAGTAACCGCCCGATGCACCAAGGCCTCCGACCAGCACCAAGGCCCAGCCGCGGTGGCGGCTCGGCATCGTTTCGGCGAGCAGCGCGTAAGTTACCGGCAGCATGCCGCCCGCCGCCGCGCCCATCAGGAAACACATCACCACGTTCCACGCGAGGCTGGGCATCGCCCCGCAGATCGAGGTGCCGACGAACATGATCGCCGAGAGCAGGATCGAAGCCTTGCGGCCATAGACGTCAGCCGCCATGCCCCACATGATCGAGACGAGCACCGTCCCGGTCAGCGCGGCAAAGGGCACCAGCGCGCCGGTCGCCTTGGCCACGCCGTACTCGGCGGTCAGCCCGGGCATCACGAAGCCGAGCGACGCGGGCTTCATCACGTCGATCACCAGCGCGATCACCAGCACGAACATCAGCTGGAAATGTGCTGGTGAGAGCTTTGCATCCTCGGGCGCGGCGACGCTGATATGGCGCGAGGCATGGATCTGCTGCGCCACGTTTTTGGGCAGCATCCCGTAGCAAGCCATCGCGATACCCGCGACGATCAGCCCCATACCGATCAGCATGTCGGTATCCATCGCCATGCCCGACAGCCGGAAGTGATCCATCCGCCCCATCCAGAACATCGGCAGGTGCAGCAGCACGCCCAGCGTGACTGCGGCGGCCCCGGCAGCGAAAACCCAGGTGTTCGAGCGATCGCGCATGAGCTGGTTCATGGCCTTCCGGTTACCATCGCCATTACCCGGCGCAAGCTGCAAACGAATGTGGGGCATTAGATCGGCTGATTGTTATAGCGGGGGCTGGCGCGCGGCGCGGCGTCAGACTATTGGCGCCACATGCGCATCGCGATTGCCTCGGATCATGCCGCGTTCGACCTCAAGGCCGAACTGCGCGACTACCTGATCGAACTAGGCCATGAAGTCGCCGACCTTGGCCCGGAGACTGCCGATCGGGTCGATTACCCCGATTTCGGATACAAGCTGGCCGATGTCGTCGCCGATGGCACCGCCGAACTGGGTGTCGCACTGTGCGGCTCAGGCATCGGCATCTCGATTGCGGTGAACCGACATCCCAAGCTTCGCTGCGCACTGGTGAACGAACCCTACGCTGCCACCCTGGCGCGCGAGCACAACAATGCCAACGCCATCGCGTTTGGCGCGCGGCTGATCGGCACCGATCTGGCCAAAGCCTGCCTCGACGCGTTTCTGGCCGGCGAATTTCAGAACGGCCGCCATACCGGCCGCGTCGATAAATTGACTCACCCGACTTGCTGAGGAGCTCGCCCAAGTGACTGACACTCTCGAAGCCCTGCCCGCCATCCGTCCAGCCGGGTTCTTCTCGGCAAAGCTCGAGCAGGCCGATCCCGAAGTCTATGCCGCAATTCGCGGCGAACTGGGCCGCCAGCAGCACAAGATCGAACTGATCGCGAGCGAAAACATCGCCAGCCGCGCGACGATGGAGGCCACGGGTTCGGTCTTCACCAACAAGTACGCCGAAGGCTATCCGGGCAAGCGCTATTATGGCGGCTGCGAATTTGCCGACGTGGTCGAAACGCTCGCGATCGAGCGCGCCAAGCAGCTGTTCGGGTGCGAATTTGCGAACGTCCAGCCCAATTCGGGCAGCCAGATGAACCAGGCGGTGTTCCTCGCTCTGCTGACCCCCGGTGACAGCTTCATGGGACTCGACCTCAATTCAGGCGGGCACCTGACCCACGGTTCGCCGGTGAACATGAGCGGCAAGTGGTTCCACCCGATCCCTTACGGTGTGCGCCAGGACGACGAACTGCTCGATATGGAGCAGGTCGCCGCGCTCGCCCGCGAGCATAAGCCCAAGCTGATCATTGCTGGCGGCACCGCCTATTCGCGGGTGTGGGACTTTGCCGCGTTCCGCGCGATCGCCGATGAGATCGGCGCATACCTGATGGTCGACATGAGCCACTTCTCGGGGTTGGTTGCAGGCGGCGCGCACCCCTCGCCCTTCCCGCACGCGCATGTCGTGACCACCACCACGCACAAGAGCCTGCGCGGCCCCCGTTCGGGCGTGATCCTGACCAATGACGAGGCGCTGGCCAAGAAGTTCAACTCGGCGGTGTTCCCCGGCCTGCAGGGCGGACCGCTGGTTCACGTGATCGCGGCCAAGGCAGTGGCCTTCGGTGAAGCGCTCCAGCCCGAATTCAAGGCCTATGCCGCGCAGATCGTCGCCAACGCCCGCGCACTTGCCACCAGCCTTGGCGAGCATGGCTTGCGGATCGTTTCGGGCGGGACCGATAACCACCTGATGCTGGTTGACCTCAGCCCCAAGGACGTCACCGGCAAATCGGCCGAAAAGGGCCTCGATCGTGCCTGGCTGACCTGCAACAAGAACGGCGTGCCGTTCGATACGCGCTCGCCGTTCGTAACCTCGGGCATCCGCCTCGGCACCCCGGCGGGTACCACCCGCGGCTTCCGCGAGGCAGAGTTCGCAACGATCGGTCAGCTCATCGCCGAAGTGGTTGACGGCCTCTCGCACAATGGCGAGGAAGGCGATGCGCAGGTCGAGGCCCGCGTCCGCGCCCGGGTGGAAGATCTGTGCGCGCAATTCCCGATCT
The DNA here is from genome assembly GCA_046063275.1 of Novosphingobium sp. Lineage (GTDB taxonomy): Bacteria > Pseudomonadota > Alphaproteobacteria > Sphingomonadales > Sphingomonadaceae > Novosphingobium. The sequence goes on from JBJTLY010000208.1 coordinate 5,955, forward strand.
ACCAGGAGCTTTGAGCCATGAGCGATAACATTATGGAAGACGCCAAGGCCGAAATTTCGGGCATGGCCAAGCAAGGGGTGCGTCACCCCTCGACCAAGCCGGTGCTCGCCGCTGCCGCCGTGGGCGCGGTGGCAGGCGCGTTCCTGCCGCTGCTGAGCGTTCCTGCGGGCATCATCATCGGTGCCGGCGCGATGTTCTACAAGAGGCTGCGCCCCTAAGTGAGGTGCCCGTTCTGCGCGCATGACGACAGCCAGGTAAAGGATTCGCGCCCCACCGAAGACAACACCGCGATCCGCCGCCGCCGCCAGTGCGACAGCTGCGGGGCGCGCTTCACTACGTTCGAACGGGTGCAACTGCGCGAAGTGACCGTGGTCAAATCGAACGGCAGCCGTGAAAGCTTCGATCGCAGCAAGCTCGATCAATCGGTCGCGCTGGCCTGCCGCAAGCGCGGGATCGCGCAGGAGCGGCTCGATCAGCTGGTCTCGGGCGTGCAGCGCCAGATCGAGACGTTGGGCGATACCGAGGTTTCGGCGAGCA
>JBJTLY010000209.1:0-5347 GCA_046063275.1 Novosphingobium sp.
AAACCCTGAAGGCGAAGTGACGATCGGCGTGGTCGGCAAGTACGTCGGCCTGCCGGATGCCTACAAGTCCCTAAACGAGGCGCTGGTCCACGGCGGGATGAAGCAACGGGTCAAGGTCAACATCCGCTGGATCGATGCCGAATTGTTCGAAGCTGGCGACGACGAGATCGTCAGCCGGCTGGAGCCGATGCACGGAATTCTCGTCCCCGGCGGATTCGGAGTGCGCGGCACAGAAGGAAAGATCGCCTCGGTGCGCTTTGCCCGCGAACGCAATGTCCCCTTCTTCGGGATTTGCCTCGGCATGCAGATGGCCTGCATCGAGGGCGCACGCAACACCGCCGGAATCGCCGCAGCGAGCTCGACCGAGTTCGGCCCGACCGAAGAACCAGTGGTCGGCATCATCACCGAATGGATGAGCCCTGAGGGCTTGCAAAAGCGCGGCGCCGATACCGATCTGGGCGGCACTATGCGGCTTGGGGCCTATGAGGCGAAATTGACGGGCAACAGCCACGTTTCCACGCTCTATGGCGGCGCGACTTCGATCAGCGAACGGCATCGCCACCGCTACGAAGTCAACGGCGCTTACAAGGACGCGCTGGAGAAGGGTGGTCTGGTCTTTTCGGGCATGTCGCCCGACGGCCTGCTTCCCGAAATTGTCGAGCGGCCCGATCATCCCTGGTTCGTCGGCGTGCAGTTCCATCCCGAACTGAAGAGCCGACCGTTTGAACCGCATCCGCTGTTCGCCGGGTTCATCGCGGCAGCGCTGCAGCAGGCGCGGCTCGTCTAAGTCACCCACCGATAGGGGATAATCCTTGCAAGCCGAGGCGTTGTGCGGTTAGCCCTGCGCACCGCGACCGACTCACGCCAGGGGAAGGCAGAGGCTGGTTCAAGTATTTGCTAGCTAAAGGTAACCTGCAACCGATTGCAGGGTAAGCCTGTAAGCAAATTATAGAGATTTCGGCTTATACGCCGACATTATAGCTTGTCGTTGATGATCGTCTTCTGCGACCCGGACGACCATTAACGAACGGGGCGATGCGCAAGCATCGCGGGGGTGGAACGCAAGTTCCACCCCCTTCCGTTTGTGCCGTGTGTGAAGCTCAAGCGGCTTCGCTGTCCTTGGTGTCCTTGACCATGGTCAGGCTTTTCTGGGTGCCGACCGGCACCTTCTTCGGCTTCATCGCATCGGGCACTTCGCGCACCAGATCGATCACCAGCAAGCCGTCCTCAAGGTTGGCGCTGTCGACCCGGACGTAGTCGGCCAGTTCGAAGCGGCGTTCGAACCCGCGCTGGGCAATGCCGACGTGAAGGAACTGGCCCGCGGAGGCCTCGTCACCCTTCTTGCCCTGGACCACCAGCAGGTTCTGCTGCGCGGTGATCTCGATATCGGCGGGCTTGAAGCCGGCAACAGCCACGGTGATGCGATAGGCATCATCGCCGCGGCGTTCGATGTTGAACGGGGGGTAATTGTCGCCGCTGTTGAAGCTGCGCTGGTTTTCCAGCAGATCGAACAGACGGTCAAAGCCGACCATGGTGCGGCGATAGGGAGAGAAATCTACTCGGTTCATGGCAAAATCCTCATGTTGAGCAATTGAGCTAGTTGTTCACTTTGGCAGGGACCCGCATTCGGCATCCCGGCGGCACCATGGACCTTGCGGCCCATGACACCGCACCCGATGTATGTTACCGCCGGGGCGTTTCAAGAGGAGCCGTGATGACTACCCCCAAAGTCGAAATTTACACCAAGTGGGGCTGCCCCTATTGCGTCAGGGCCAAGGCCCTGCTCGACAGCAAGGGCGTTGCCTATGAGGAATACGACGTGACTATGGGCGGGCCGAAGAAGGCCGAAATGCTTGCGCGCGTTCCCGGCGCACAGACCGTGCCGCAGGTTCTGATTGGCGGCAAGGCCGTGGGCGGGAGCGATGACCTCGCCGCGCTTGAACAGGCCGGCAAGCTTGACGGCTTGTTGGCCGGCTGACCGCGCATGAACCGCATTGCCGTTTTGCAGATGACCTCCGGCATCGATCCTGCGGCCAATGCTGCGGCGATCGTTCAAGCATCGAATGCGGCGGCGATGGGCGGGGCGTCGATGCTGTTCACCCCCGAAATGTCGATGCTGATCGACCGCGACCGCACGCGCGCGGCGCCGAATGTCACGCCGGAAGCAGATAATCCTCTGCTGGAGCAGGTACGGGGCGCGGCGGCTCGGTCCGGCGTATGGATCGCGCTCGGCTCGATGGCGGTGCTGCGCGAGGATGGGCGCTGGGCCAATCGCAGCTTCGTGATCGACGGCAGCGGCACAGTGGTCGCGCGCTATGACAAAATCCACATGTTCGATGTCGATCTGGCCAGCGGTGAAAGCTGGCGCGAATCGAATGCCTATGCCCCTGGTGAGAGCGTGGTGACGGTTGAAACCCCGCTCGGAAGATTGGGCCTTTCGATCTGCTACGATCTGCGTTTTCCGGCGCTGTATGAAGCGCTTGGCCGCGCCGCTTGCGATATCATCGCAATTCCGGCGGCGTTCACTGTGCCGACGGGGCAGGCGCATTGGCACGTCTTGCAGCGCGCCCGCGCGATCGAAGCGACCGCCTATGTGGTCTGCGCCGCGCCGGTCGGCACGCATGAGGACGGACGCAGCACTTACGGCCACTCGCTGGTGATCGATCCCTGGGGCGAAGTGCTGCTCGACATGGGTGGCTCTGCGGCGGAACTGGCCTTTGCCGAAATCGATCGTACCCGGATCGCCGAGGTCCGTGCACAAGTGCCGTGCCTCGCCAACAAGCGCGAGATCGGTTGAAGCGGTCGCCATGATCGTATTCGATCTTGTCTGCCGTGACGCAGGGCATCGTTTCGAAGGCTGGTTCGCCAATTCTGCGGCGTTTGAAGATCAGGCGGGCAGGGGTTTTGTCACCTGCCCGCAATGCGGCTCGGCAGATATCGAAAAGGCACTCATGGCGCCAAGCCTGGGCCGCAAAGGAAACCAGGTTGCGGCTCCAACGCCAACTGCAAAAACGAACGTTGTCAATGCTTTACCACCAGCAGTTCAGGAAGCGCTGGGCAAACTTGCCAGCCTTCAGGCCGAGGCGCTCAAGCAATCGACTTGGGTCGGGGACAAGTTCGCCGACCAGAGCCGCGCGATCCATTATGGCGAGCGCGAAGAAGAACCGATCCATGGTCAGGCATCGCTGGAAGAGGCACAGGCGCTGATCGAGGAAGGCATCGCGGTCATGCCGCTCCCGTTTCCCGTCGCCCCGCCCGAAGACCTCAACTGATTGCCAGCCTGCGCGGGCGTGGCTATGCGGGCCGCGGGCGCCCGTAGCTCAGCAGGATAGAGCACCAGATTCCTAATCTGGGGGCCATGGGTTCGAATCCCGTCGGGCGCACCACCCAATGCCGACATTTGAGACGCTGTGGCCGAAAGCGCACTTTCGCCGCAAAGTTCAACCGCGCTGCAGATTTTGTGCTTGAACTGTTGAATCAATTATGATTCTAATGCGCGTATGGGCAATCGGGGTACCATTCAACTGGCAAGTGAGCGCGTTACGCACGGGCTGGCCCTGTTTTGCCTGCTTGCCATGGGTGCCTGGGTGCTGTTCGGACCCAGCGGATTGATGGCCTGGAGCGAGAACAATCGCTTGCTTGGCGAACGCCAGAAGGAACTTCAGCAGCTCACCGCCCAGCGTGATGAAATCAAGAACCGTGTTGCCCTGCTCGATCCGAATCACGTCGATCCCGACCTGACCGGGCAATTGCTGCGGGCGCAGCTCAACGTCGTCCACCCTGACGAGATGGTGATGCTGCTCAACTGAGCCGATTTCCTTCGCCGATCATGTCCGGCTAATTTCCTTCCGAAATACGTATGGGACAGTTTCCCTTACGGCGAACTCGCCTTATAGGCCGAGCTTTGCAGCAGTGCTGCTTGTCGACCATCCGGGGGAGCCTAACTTGGCCAAGCCAGCCACTACCCGCAAGACGCCTGCCAAAGGCGCAGCTAGCGATGACACGTTTGCCCTGCGCAGCCTGCAGGACGCGCACCTCGCCGCTCCGCGATACAAAGCCAGCGATGAGGAACTGCTGACCTTCTACGAGCAGATGCTGCTCATCCGCCGTTTCGAGGAGAAGGCCGGGCAGCTTTACGGGCTCGGCCTGATCGGCGGGTTCTGTCACCTCTACATCGGCCAGGAAGCGGTTGCGGTCGGGCTGCAGTCGGCGCTCAAGCCGGGGCATGACAGCGTCATCACCGGCTACCGCGATCACGGTCACATGCTCGCTTACGGGATCGATCCCAAGGTGATCATGGCCGAGCTGACCGGGCGCGGCGCGGGAATCTCGAAGGGCAAGGGCGGGTCGATGCACATGTTCTCGACCGAGCATAAGTTCTACGGCGGCCACGGCATCGTTGGCGCGCAGGTGCCGCTCGGAGCAGGGCTGGCGTTCGGGCATCAGTACCGCGAAGATGGTGGCCTTTGCCTCGCCTATTTCGGTGACGGCGCGGCCAACCAGGGCCAGGTCTACGAAGCCTTCAATATGGCCGCCTTGTGGAACCTGCCGATCGTCTTTGTGGTCGAAAACAACGGCTATGCGATGGGCACTGCGGTGACCCGCGGTTCGGCCGAAACGCACTTCTACCGCCGCGGCACCGCGTTCCGCATCCCCGGCATGCACGTCAACGGGATGGACGTGCTCGAAGTGCGCGCGGCCGCCGAACTGGCCTTCGCGCATGTCCGCGCAGGCAAAGGGCCGGTGCTGATGGAACTCCAGACCTATCGCTATCGTGGGCACTCGATGTCCGACCCGGCGAAATATCGCACGCGCGAGGAAGTGCAGGAAATGCGCGAGAAACACGATCCGATTGACGCTGCCAAGGCCGAGCTGCTGCAGCGCGGGGTGAGCGAAGATGCGCTCAAGGACCTGGAAAAGCAGATTCGCAGCAAGGTCGGCGAAGCGGCTGACTTTGCGGAGAATTCGCCGGAGCCTGAAGCGCCCGAACTCTACACCGACGTGCTGGTGGAGAGCTACTGATTGGTATCGAGCTCAAGATGCCGGCGCTGTCTCCGACGATGGAGGAAGGCACGCTCGCCAAGTGGCTGGTCAAGGAAGGCGACGAGGTCAAGTCGGGTGACATCCTTGCCGAGATAGAAACCGACAAGGCGACGATGGAATTCGAAGCGGTCGATGAGGGTGTGGTTGGTAAGATCCTGGTTCCGGAAGGGACCGAAGGGGTCAAGGTCGGTACCGTCATCGCAACCATCGCCGGCGATGGGGAAGAGGCGCCCGCCGCGCCCGCCGCCAGTGTCCCCGCGGCCGAACCGACGGCGGCGTCCGCCGCTGTCGCCGAACGTCCTGC
>JBJTLY010000001.1:0-9595 GCA_046063275.1 Novosphingobium sp.
TCGACCTGCATGAAGGCCCCGCCCTTGCCGGGCTGGGTGTGCTGGGTCTTGGCAACTTTCCAGATGCCTTTTTCGTATTCGAGAATGTTGCCGGGACGGATGTCCACGCCGCTGATCTTGGCCATTGCACGTGCCTTCAAGCTGAGAAAGAGCTCCGGCGCTGGTGCCGGAAGGTTCGCGCCCTTAGCGCGGGGCGCTGCGCGGGGCAAGGTCTGGACTGTGGCACCCCGGTTCACTTCCTGCTAATCGGTGGCAGACAATGACCATGCAGATGAAACCCGCCCTCGCCCTGATCCTGTTCGCCGTAGCTGGTCCTGCACTGGCCGTACCGGGTGGTCCGATCGGCCAGCTCGATCCCGGTGCCTGGCACTGCGAGCTGCCGGGCGATGCCGGCGGCGCTGTGGGCTTGCACGTGGCGGGCGAGGACTTCGAGATCGTCAACGCCAACACCTATCGCACCGCGGCCGGGCGCGGCACCTATCTGCTTACCGGCGACATGCTGACCTTCACCAGCGGGCCGAAGTACGGAGAGACCTTCCACCGCATCACCACCGGCTTCATGCGCAAGTCCGATGCCAACGGTGCCGACACCACGCTGCGCTGCGTGCGCCGCGTGGTGAACAACGGTTAGGTGGCTCGTACCGGCCGCGAGGCATCGCTGCGCATCCGGGCATAAGCCCACGCGGTCAGCGCGGCGAACAGCACCGTCCCTATCGGCACCGCCCACGGATTGGCTCCGAACACCGCCAGCGCATCGGGATTGTCAGTCGCGCTGACCACCACCGAATAGGCGACGTTGAACAGCCCGTCGCCGACGATCAGCCCGGTCGCGGTGAGCACCCCCATGCGCTCGGCAAAAGCCGGATCGGTCTGCCGCATGGCCCAGCGGTTATAGAAATGGCCCAGCACCGCACCGACCACCATGAATCCGGTCGAATCGAGCGGCAGGTACATTCCCATGCCGACCGCGAGTGGGGGGAGCGAGCCCTTGCCGGTGCGCTTCAACACTTCATCGATGGCAATCGCGGCAGCGCCGACCAGCGCGCCGAAACCGATCAGGTTCCAGTCGAGATCGCCGCCGAGCACGCCCTTGGCGATGGTCGAGATCAACGCTGCCTGCGGTGCGCCCAGCGCCTTGTCGCCCGCGCCGGGCGCGCCCTGAAAGCCGAACGCGTCGTTGAGCATGGTCAGGATCGGCGGAATCACCAAGGCGCCGAAAATCACGCCCAGCACCAGCGCGACTTGCTGTTTCCACGGCGTCGCCCCGACCAGCTGTCCGGTCTTGAGGTCCTGCAGGTTATCGTTGGCGATGGTCGCCACGCCGAATATGATCGCGGTGACGAACAGCGCGAATGCCACCAGCGCCTTGGTGTCTTCCGGCGATAGCCCACGGCCGAACAACGCAAGCAGCACCAGCGAAATGCCCAGCACCGAAAGGATGCCAACCCCTGAAACGGGACTGTTCGAAGCTCCGATCAGGCCGGCCATGTACCCGGTCACCGAGGCTACAACGATCCCGGCGATCAGGATGTAGATCACGCTGGCCAACAGCGACACGCCCAACATACTTTCGATCGGGCCGCCTGCCCCTAGCCGTGCCAGCAGGAGTGCGATCGGCACCAGCAGCAACAGAATGGTCCCGCCGACCACTCCGATCGGCAGGTCGCGCTCGGTCAGTTCAAGCGCCTCCATGTTGCCGGCCGCCTTGCGCGCCTTGTCCGCTGCGAGGGCGCCGATGATCCCGCGCACGATAGGGCCGATCACTTTGAGCAGCGTGTAGATCGCGGCCACGCCGATCGCGCCCGCGCCGATCAGGCGGACCTGGCTGCGGAAGATACCGTGGACGGAATCGTCAAGACCATCGCCAAGCGGCAGGCCAGCTGCGGTCAGATGCGGCAGGATGAAGCCAAACGACAGCACGATCCCGGTCAGCATCGCCAGGCCCACCGCCAGCCCGACCAGATGCCCGACGCCGAGCAGCGAGAACGAGAAGGTCAGCGAGGCAAAACTTGCCCCCTGCCCGATCCGGAAGGTCTTGTCCCAGGCATCGACCACCAGCTTGGCCTTGGCCAGCAAGGGGTAAAGCGCCGCGATCACCGTCCCGAAAATGACCGCCTTCAATCCGCGCGCATTTTCCTCCGCGCCGCCGACGCCCGCGCCAACCTTGAGCACTTCGGCGGCGGCCACGCCTTCGGGGAACGGCAGATCGGAACCGGTCACCAGCGCACGGCGCAGCGGAACTGAGTACATCACCCCCAGAATCCCGCCGATTGCGATCACAGCGACCGATTCCCAGTAAGGGAAGCCGGTCCACCAGCCGATCATCACCAGCCCCGGAAGCACGAACACGATCGCCGACAAGGTTCCAGCCGACGAGGCCACCGTTTGGACGATGTTGTTTTCCTGGATCGTCGAATCCTTGAACGCCTTGAGCACTGCCATCGAGATTACTGCAGCGGGAATCGATGTCGCGAAAGTCAGGCCGACCTTTAGACCAAGATAAACGTTCGCGGCGGTGAACACGACCGTGAGCAGCGCGCCGAGCACGATGCCGCGCAGGGTCAGTTCCTTGGGGAGTTTCGGTATGGCCATTGCCCTGTTCTCATTCATCTTTGTTTGCCCGCCGCTGAACCAATGGACACATTGGACACAGTCCTAAAGCAAAACATCTTCCCTTGCCGACGGGCTGATCGATAGTTGTGACAGATAAGCGCTGGGTAGGAAACTCCGCTCGCTTACCGCCGCATCAGCAACGGGTACGGGTTGATCGCAAAGCTCGGCTCGTACCACTTGGCCTCGGGCGTGGTGACCTGGACCGCAAAATGCAGGTGCGGCGCAGCGGCACTGGCATTGCCGGTGAATCCAACCGCGCCGATTTCCTGCCCTTGTGTCACGCGCTGGCCTTCCGCCAAGCCCGGGGCGTAGTGATCGAGGTGAGCGTAGTAGTGAATGAACCGGCGATCGTCGCAGCGGATATAGGCGGTGATCCCGCCTGCCGCCGAAGTGAACAGTTTCTCCACCGTGCCGCTTGCCGCAGCCAGCACCGGGGTGCCGAGCGGGGCCGGAATATCGATCGCATCATGGACCCGCGCGCCGTTTTCGCGTGCCTGGGTGAAGGTATCGATCAGTTGGCTGCGCTCGATTCCCCTCACCGGAATGAGCAGCGCCGGGACATCGGCAGGGTCAGGCACTGCGACGATGTGCTGCCGGGACGCAATCTGAGAAGGGTCAGCCGATGCAGCGCTTGGCCCACTGTCCGGAGCAGAGCCTTGCTGCGGGGGCGAAGGCAAAAATTTGCTCTGCCACCACACCAACCCCCCGCCCCACAACAGCGACGTCACCAGGAACGTCCCGGCGATCGTGCGCAGGCGTGCGAGAGCGTCCATCGCGCTCAAGCCTCGAAGTGGACCTTGGTCTTGACCGAGACCATCTGCGCCAGCCGCGCTGCATCCCAGTTGGTCAGCCGCACGCAGCCATGGCTTTCGGCGCGGCCAATCGTTTCGGGATTGGGGGTGCCGTGGATCCCGTAATGCGGCTTGGTCAGATCGATCCACACCACGCCCACCGGCCCATTCGGCCCCGGTGGCAGCATGGCCTTGTCGGCGCCCGGCTTGGCATCCCAGAACAGCGCCGGATTATAGGCAAATTTGGGGTCGCGACTGACCCCGTTGATGCCCCAGTCACCCAGTGGCAGCGCATCGTGCACCGACCCCATGGTAGCGGTATAGACCGCGACCAATTTGCCGCCGTCGTCATAGGCCTTGAGCGTGCCCTTGGACTTGCTGACAACAATGCGCGCCACTTTGGGCTGCTCGCTGCTGACCCCAAGCATGGCCAGCGTCGCCAGCCAGGCCGGATCGCTGACCGAGCCGGGCTGGATGACATCGGCGCCGACATTGGGCACGCGGACCTGCTGTCCAGCGTGGAAAGTGGCGATTGGCGCCGCGGCCGGATTAACCGGGACTGTCGCGGACGGGCTTGGGCTTGGGCTTGCGCCTGGCGGCACCGGCAGACCAGCGGGCACGCCGCCCGGGTTGAGCAATTTGAGCGTGGCCAAGGTGGTGTGGAATCGCTCGGCCGGCTTTTCGTCGAGCGTTTCGTAGCTTAGCGCGGAAAGCTTGGCCTGCTCCTGCGGGTCTTTGGGAATTTTCAGGAAGGGCCCAGCCGCGAATTCGTCAGGAATCGTTACCACCCGCGTCGCAGGAATGGCCTGATACTGCGCCAGCGCAGCAAGTGTTGCGGCATCGAGTTCGCCGGTCAGGGCAAGGTCATTGGCTTCCTGATAACCCGATATCGCGTTGCGGGTGGACATGCCCTGTTTGCCGTCGACCACGCCGGGGGTGAAGCCAAGCCGGTCGAGCACGACCTGCGCCTGCATCAAAGGCCGCGCTTCGCTGTCCGGAATGTCTTGCGCCGACTTGACGTTGTCGTGGGCGGCCAAAGGATCGGCGGCGGTCGTGGGCTGCGTCTGCTGCGCGGCGGCCTCGCTGCTGCCGGGCTTGGGGGTGTCATCATTGCTGACCTTGCAGCCGGACAGGATGAGAAGAACAGGCAGGACAAACGGTAACGGACGCATTCGGCACTCCTCGCGAGCCTGTGAAAAGCGGCTCGCCTAGTGCCCGACAAACGTCTCAGACCCGATTAGGCTCCCGCAGCGGCAATCGCGGCAGCGAAGTCACGCACCGCCTGGGCTTCGTCGCCGCCCCACACCGCGCCCGACACAGCAAGGAAATCGGCACCAGCGACAACCAGCGGCGGGCAATTTACCGGCGTGATCCCGCCTATCGCGACGCACGGAATCTCCATGATCTCCTGCCACCATTCGAGCAGCTCAAGTTCAGCCTTGTGCTCCGTGACCTTGGTGTTGCTCGGAAAAAAGGCCCCGAACGCAACATAGTCGGCCCCCGCTTCGCCTGCGTCGATGCCCAGGTGGCGACTGCCGTGGCACGTCACGCCGATCTGCGCATCGCGCCCCAGTTCGGCGCGCGCATCGGCGACCGAGCCGTCCGACTGCCCGAGGTGGACGCCGTCGGCTCCCAGCCGCTTGGCAAGGCCGATTGAATCGTTGACGATAAAGGTTACATCGCGCGCGGCGCAGATCTCTTGCAACGGTGCAGCAAGTCGCGCAGCGGCGTGTTCGTCCATGCCCTTGACCCGGAACTGGAACGCCGCAACGCTCGCTGCATCGAGCGCTCGCTCCAATCGTGAGGGGAAGAGGCCCGAGACATCGAGCGGGGAGATCAGGTAGAGCTGGCAATTGGACATGATCGCCCCTTATCGCGGTGCTGCCGCTGCGCCAAGCGTTCGGAACCCGTTCAGATTTGCCGCGTTAATTGTGAACGATGATCAAGCGCACTATCCCGCTCGCCCTCGCCGCCGCACTCACCGCCGTTCCGGGCGTGACCGCTGCCCATGTGATCGAAATGCAGGCCCGGCTGGGCCAATGGGTCGAAGTCGCCCCCGGTGTTGCGGTCGAACCGCTGCGGGTGATCGAGGACAGCCGCTGCCCGAAGGACGTGTCCTGCGTGTGGGCTGGCCGGCTCGTCCTGGACGCGCGGGTACGCGATCACGGGCGGGTGCAGACCGTGAAGCTGACGCTTGGCTTGCCGCAAAAAATCCGCAGCGGACGGCTCACACTTGATCAGGTAACCCCCGATCGCGGCACCAGACGAGTCAATGCGCGGCAGTACCGCTTCGGTCTGAGCTTCGCCCCGGGCGCAATCCGCCGGGATGATTTGCAGCCCTTGCTGGAGCCCCAAAAGCAATGATCCGGGCAGTTATTTCCGTCGCGACTGCGGCGCTGGTGCTCACAGGCTGCGTTACCACCCGCGTCAACGAGGACGGATCAACCGAAGCGCGGCTCGGCCAGACGGTCAACCTGGGCGGCCCGCGCGTAACCCCGTTGGCGGTTCTGGAAGACAGCCGCTGCCCGATGGAAGCCCGCTGCATCTGGGCCGGCCGAGTGCGGCTGAGCGTGCGAGTGACCACTGGCGCAGGCACCAGCGTGCAAGAGCTGGCCAGCGACAAGCCGCTTCCTGTCGCTGACGGCCAGCTCGAACTGATGAATGTGATGCCGCCGCGCAGCGTCCAACATGCAATCCGGACGAGCGATTATCGCTTTACCCTGCGCTTCAGCGGCGGATTTTGACGTCGGCCTGACCGAATTTGGGCAGGCTGAGCGACGCCCCCGGCTGCTGAATCATTTGCATCGGATATTGCCCCGGCGGCAGCGCCTGCAGCGGCATGCCGGCCTGCGCCATGACATAGGGCGAGACGCGGTGCCGGGTACACAGTCCGCCTGCGCCGTCGTCGACCAGTTGGTGCTCGAACTCAAGCCCCTGCATTGATCCGGCCGAGCGGCGAACGACCGCGACCGCAAGCTGGCCTTCGCCGAAATCGACGACGAAGTTGGTCCCATTCGGCACGTCGAGCAGGCCTTCGACCATGCAGCCGCCGCGTGACAGGTTGCGCATCATCGCATCGTAGCGGTGATCCTCGTGGATCAGGCCGACCCGGCGCAGCACGGTGCGGCGTTCGGGGCGGTACTTGCTCGGCCCGTCGGGCTCGATCACCCAGTCGCCGCTGAGCAGTGCTTCGCATACGTCGCCGAAGCCGACCGCCTGGGCGTAGATGTAGCCCTGAATCTGCCCGACACCCAGCTTGCGCATCGCATCCAGTTCGTCGTGCGCTTCGATCCCTTCGGCAGTGGTATCCATGCCCAGTGCGCCGGCAAGGCTGACGATCGAGGCGATGATCGCGGCGTTGCGGTTGCCCTCTTGAGTGACGCCGGTGATGAAGCTCTTGTCGATCTTGATCTTGTCAAACGGAGCGTGCTGCAGATAGCTGAGCGACGAATAGCCGGTACCGAAATCGTCGAGCACCAAGCGCACGCCCAGCAGTTTGAGCGAGTTGAACATGTCCTCGGTCGCCTCGCGGTCGCCGAGGAAGATGGATTCGGTAAGTTCCAGCTCGAGCCGTTCAGGCTCCAGTTCAGCATGCGCCAATGCCTGAGCAACAACCGAGGCAAAGCCGGGGTTCGAAAACTGCATCGCCGAAACGTTGACCGAAACCTTGACGTTACCGGAGATTGCAGCGGCATCGACGCAGGCTTGCTTGAGCACCCAGTCACCCAATGCACCGATCAGGTTGCACTCTTCGGCGATCGGAATGAACACGCCGGGCGAAACTTCGCCCAGTTCAGGATGCGCCCAGCGTGTCAGCGCTTCGAGACTGACCACCTTGTTGGTCCTTGTATCGACGATCGGCTGGTAAGCCACCCGCATCTGATCGCTGCCCAGCGCATCGCGCAAGTCTTCCTCGATCTGGCGGCGCCTTTCGGCCTCGCTGTGCAGGTCGCTTGAATAGAAACGGAACTGGCCGCGACCACCGCCCTTTGAGGCATAGAGTGCAAGGTCAGCCGAACGGACCAGTTCTTCGCTGTTGATCCCGTCATAAGGCGCGATCGCGATGCCAACCGACGCGCCGATCACGCAGCGACTTCCCTCGATCTGATATGGCTGCGAAACCATGGTGATGATCGTCCGGGCAATCTCGCCCAACCGTCCGCGGTCATCGATATCGGGCAGAATGATCTGGAACTCGTCGCCGCCTAGGCGGCCGATCTCGCAGTTCTTGTCGGTCACCACACGCTGCAGGCGCTGGGCGACCTGCTTCAAAAGTTCGTCGCCCGCCGGGTGGCCCAGAGTGTCGTTGACCTGCTTGAATCGGTCAAGGTCGATCATCAAGATCGCGCAGCAACGCTTGGCCGATTGATAGGCAGTAAGCGTGCCATGGAGCCGCTTGCCCATGCGGTGACGGTTGGCGAGCCCGGTCAGCGAATCGTACTGGGCAAGGCGCGAGGCATCCTTCTGACTCTGCCGGGTTGCCGTCACGTCAGAACCATTGCCGCGGTAACCGATGAAGGTGCCATCGGCCCCGAACTGCGGCCGCCCCGAAATTGACCACCAGATTTCGTTCTTGTCGACCGCTGCGCGTACCGCAAGGTCGGCAAAGGTCTTGCGCGCGCTCAGGATCAACTGGAGCGGGCGTTCGCCCGCCTCTTCCTCTTCATCGCGTTCGAGGATGAACAAGGACTGGAGCGGGCGGCCAACCAGTTCGGCCCGGGTGCAGCCCATTGCATCGGCCACCGTCTGCGAGACATAGGTCAGCTGGCCTTCGCCATTGCTCGCCCAAAACCAGCCCAGTCCCGAAGCCTCGTAGTCCTGCAGCAGTAGCACGGCCTGCTTCAGCTCATCGCCGTTCAGCGCGGCAACCTTACGCGCAGCAGCGTCCTCGCTGCCCCCGCCCAGAAGGTTACGAAACCGGCCAAAAGCTGAAGGCGCAGCGGCAGTCATAAAGGTTTGAACATCTTCCCGAGAGAACGATTTCGATTCATTGTCTTGCCATAACCAGACATGGTTTAGGATTAGCTAACGCGCAATTTACCTTAGCCCCCGCTCAAGCTGCGACATTGCGGCGAAGCGGGGTGCGAACGGTGTCGTTTGAACTCTGTGAAAGCACGGCGATCCGCCCGGCATCGAGTTCGAGAGGCACGGCGAATTCCACCCCCATGCGGTCTTCCTGGCACCACCGCGCCGTTGCGGTAACCACCCCGCCTTCGCTGAGCGTGATCCGGAAAATCGTGCCGGGAGGAACGTTCCACAACCCTTCGACCATCGCGCCGGTCGACGAGATATTGCGGATGGTGCCATGGTACTGCTGCCCGGCGTGATCGAGCACGATCTTGCGCAGCATGGTGTGGCGAGTCGATCGGGCGGCGCGTGGTCCTTTGGCGATTGCCGTGGTGCCCGCTTCCAGCTGCGCGCTGGCCCCCGCAAAATCGAGCGGCTTGGCGTAGATATAGCCCTGCACGTGGCTGCAACCGAGCATGCGGACCAGGTCTAGTTCGTCGAACGTTTCGACGCCTTCGGCGGTGGTTTCCATCCCCAGCGCTTCGGCCAGACTGACGATCGAGGCGATGATCGCACCGTTGCGGCTGCCGTTTATGGTCGCCCCGCGCACGAACGACTGGTCGATCTTGATCTTGTCGAACGGCGCTTTCTTCAGATAGCCGAGCGAGGAGTAACCGGTCCCGAAATCGTCAAGCGCCAGTCGCACCCCGACCCGCTTGAGTGCGGCAAACATCGCATCTGTACCCTCGTCATCGTTGAGGAACACGCTCTCGGTGATTTCCAGTTCGAGCCGAGCGGGATTGACCTGCGCTGCGGCCAGCGCGCTGGTGATGATCGCCGGCAACGATGGATTGGCGAACTGCAGCGGCGATACGTTGACCGCAACGCGCACGCTTTCGGGCCACTTGGCCAGATCCTGGCAGGCCTGCCGCATCACCCATTCACCGATCTGGGCGATCAGGCCCGAATCCTCGGCAATCGGGATGAATTTGGCCGGAGACATCGGACCGAGCTTAGGGTGGTTCCAGCGCAGCAAGGCTTCAAATCCGGTGATCCGCTCGGTCGAGGTGTGAACCACCGGTTGATAATGAACTTCGAACGCGCCACTCATGATAGCATCGCGCAAATCCTGCTCGAGATGGCGGCGCTCTTCGGCATCGCTATGGAGGTCGGCGGCGTAGAAG
>JBJTLY010000210.1:0-4731 GCA_046063275.1 Novosphingobium sp.
TTTCTGCCGCACGGAGTCGCTGTGTCCAAGCGATGTTCACCGCAAAAATCGGTCGAGTTATCCGTAAGCGGAGGACAAAATTCAAATTGGACGCCGTTTCGAAGTCTTGCCGACAAAGTAGCGATGCCCCCGAAACGGGCGTGTCGGTCGCTTTCGCCAGCAGGATTGGACAGGGTGAGTCGCATTGAACGGTGGCCGATCAGTCCTTGGTATCCGCAAATCTGCGCGCGGCGCGCTCCAGCAACGGAATATCGCGAGGGACCTCGCCAATCATGACGGCGGTCCCATCGGGCAAACGCCTGGCGAGCACGAGCAGGAACTCATCTCCTACTGCGGCCACGGCTCCCAAAGGCCGCAGCGCCATGGCACGCAGTCTTCGCGCCAGGGTGTCGCTGGGGCCGGTTCTTTCGGGCTTGTTAGCCCCGGTCTCGATTCTGCGCAGCCGCCGCTCTTCCGCGACCACACCTCTGAGACTGCCGGAGGCAGAAGACAGAAACTTCGCGAGTGCGCCATGCCCAAGCTTGATTCGCTGGGCATACGACAATGCGGCCGCATACTCGGAAAGCCGCGTCTTGTCGTAGTCGCTGCCGAAAACAAGCTTGACGATCCCCATCGAAGGAACCTTCCGGTTTGTCGCGATATTCGCTGAAACCAGCAGGCTGGTCAGCTCGTCCGGAGAATCCTTTGCTGCGAGTGCCAAGTCATGCGCACGCTCGATCGCATTGTAGAGCGCGAGGCGGGATCGCCCTTCACTTGCGCTGGCAGCCAACGCAAGTGCGCGAGCGTTGTCGAGAAGTTCAGCGAGTCCGGTGCCTGCTCCTTTCGGTGCCAGTACCTGTACAGCTGTCAAGCGCGACTGGCGGTCGCGTGCAAAGTCTGGCCTCAGGCCATGGCCCGCACCCGGTAGACTCACCAGAACGAACGGATTGCCAGCAGCGCGGATCGCTAAGCGCGGTTCGTCGATCGGATCAAACTCCTGATCCAGCAGAAGCTCGTCGCTCTGCCATTTCGAAGGTGCGGCCAATGAAACTGCCTGGTGCCCTTTGATTTCAGCCAAGGCGCCCGTCTCGTCAGTCACAGAATCGGGAGAATCGACCTCGCAATCGAGCTCGAGAATATTGTCATCGTCATGGCCAGTGCCACCAGTCGGGGTGCCTGCATCTTGCCAATCGAACCTTCCGGATTCCCGCAGGTCAGCCATCTCCGACGCACCTTCTTTTGATCGTAGGCCGAACGCTCCTGGGCGAAGAACCTGGACCGGATTTTCCTACTGTTCGTGTCTGGGGCCAACAATAATCCCAATGGTGAGTGCGCTGCTCCTATTCCGGGTGAGCGTTCACGTGCTTTGTCCAGGCCACTCCCTCAGCTTCGCTGCCCGGCTCAACGGTCGTGTCTGCGGAACCGGCCGTGGCGGTCGCGGCGGTAGGTCAGTTGCCGGTGGCGCTTGCGCCAACGTTGGAAGAACTCGATGAACCAGGGCGAATGCGGCCGTTCACCAAACGGGTTGAAACCCATTTTCGCATCGGCTTCGGAATCAGACGTCAAGAACCTGATGAACAGGACAAATCCGGCAACCGCACTAAGAGCGACCAGGGCAAGTACCAGCAAGATGACGAGGAAGATCGACATGGCATCGCGCCTGGAATATGGTTTTCGGCCGTTAGACGAAGGAACGGCAGATAGACCCATTCTCACGATCGAGCGATGGTTCCAAATGGGTACTCCTATCGGCAATGGGTCTGCAGGGTGCTGTCAGTCTAATGCGAACTGGTCTCCACTTCGCGCAGTTTCCCCTTCCCCGCCGGCAGCCTAGGCAAACAGGTTCTGCCACTCAGCCAGGGCGGCCAAGCGTCGCTCCTTGTAGGTCTGTCTATCGACGAGGTGGCGTTCCTGGTTGACCCGAAGGGCGGCGCAGCCAACTTGTTGTTGAAGGACGCGTGGACGGCGGTGAACTTCTGCAGTGTCTTCATCCTTCGGAACCGGAGCATGGCCCGCTCTCGCCGCCTGACGGGCAAGTGACTGCATTCGGCGCGATTGTTGGCCCACCTCCCCAACTCCTGTTTGTGCTCGCAGCCAAGGTCGCGCATCGCTGCCTTGTACGAACGAAGCCCGTCGGTGGTGATCGCCTCGGGCGAACCGTGCCGCTTGAGCGTCTTCTTCATGAACCGCAGAGCCGCAGACTTGTCCCGGGTCTTGGTGATATAGCTCTCGAGGACCTCGCCCTCGTGATCGACCGCACGCCACAGGTAGACCATCTCGCCGTTCACTTTGACGTACATCTCGTCGAGATGCCATTTCCAGTGCCGGTAGCCGCGCAGCCGGCTCACCCGCTGGCGCCGAATGTCAGCAGCGAACAGCGGCCCGAAGCGGTTCCACCAGAACCGCACCGTCTCATGGCAGACGTCGATACCGCGTTCGAACAGCAGATCCTCCACATTGCGAAGCGACAGAGGAAACCGAACGTACATCAGCAGCACCAGGCGGATGACCTCTGGTGAGGAGTTGAACCGGCGAAACGGGCTAGGCGGCAACGCTCGGGATTTGCGGGGCATCAGGCGCCGCTAGCGGGTGCCTGGTTAGTCTAACAGAGCTCGGGCGAGGCATCAGCACGACCTAGTGGATCGATCCCATTCCGTCAGCGGTGCATTTCGTCTGACAGCACCTTATCCCTTTCTTCGGGCCAGTAGAGACGAAGTGGATTCGCAACGAGCAGCTTGCGCTGCAGCTCGGCGGAGGCCGCGATGCGCGGGATCATATCGACCAGATGCCCGTCATCGGGAACGGCGTGCTGCATGTTGGGATGCGGCCAATCGGTGCCCCAAAGGCAACGATCGGGATAGTCGGCAACCAGCGGCGCGACCGCATGTGCAAAGGCGTTCCACGGATCGCCCGCAGGATCGAGCCGGTCGGGGCAGGTCGCCTTGAACCAGATGTCGTCGCGGCTGTCGAGCAGGCCGCGGAAGGCTTTCATATCGGCCCCGTCCGGTCCCTGCGTCACATCGGGGCGGCCCATGTGATCGATCACCAGCGGAACCGGGACCGCATCGATGAACGGGCGCAATTCTTCTAGTATGTCGGCTTCGAAATAGATGACAACATGCCAGCCCTGGGGAAGCCGACTGGCGACGTCGAGAAACCTGTCTTTGGGCGCGTCATCGACCAGACGCTTGAGAAAGTTGAACCGGATGCCGCGGATGCCGCCTTGGTGCAGCGCCGCAAGATCGGCTTCCGATATCGCCGGATCGACCACCGCCACACCGCGCGCCTTGCCCTTTGACCTGGCGATTGCGTCAAGCGTCGCGGCGTTATCGGTGCCATGGCAGCTGGCCTGGACGATCACGTTGCGATCGAAACCGAGGTGATCGCGCAAGGCGAACAGCATGTCCGGACCGGCATCCTCCGGCAGGTACTTGGCCCTGGCGCTGAAGGGGAAGTGCGCCATCGGGCCGAAGACATGGCAATGCGCGTCGATCGCGCCGGCTGGCGGCCTGTACCGCGGCTTCGACGGGGCGGCATGCCAGCTGATGATCCGGTCGGTCATGCGAAGACCATCCCATCCATCAGCTTTCGCGCGGTGCGCAGCAGCGCCGCGCTTGTTACCATGCCCGTGTCGTCGGTCTCCAGGATGCAGGTCATCTCGCCCGTCGGGTGTTCGACCGAAAGCACCTTGCGCTGTCCCGGCGGGACCACTGCAACCGCGGCGGCGGGCGATCCGGCGATCAGGCAGGCGGTCGCCACGCTGACCGCGCCAAGCACGCCGATCGTCGCGTGGGCGCGGTGCGGGATGAAGCTTCTGACCGTCACTGCCCCGCTGTTTCTTGGCGGTGCGACCAGCATCATCTTGGGCACCGACTTGTCGCAGACATCGCCCAGGTTCATCCGTTCGCCCACGGCCAGGCGAATTGCCTCGATCCGCGCCTTGAGTTCGGTGTTGGCATCAAGCCAATCGCGATCCTCATATCCGGTAATTCCCAGATCCGAGGCCTTCATCACCACGCAGGGCATGCCGTTGTCGATCAGGGTCACAGCCATGCCATTGACCAGGTCAACTGCGTTCCCGCTCGGCAGCAGGGCCCCGCAAGAAGAGCCTGCCGTGTCGCGAAACTGGGTCGGAATAGGGGCGTGGGTTCCCGGTACGCCGTCGATGGCGGCATCCCCGGCGTAAGTAACCGCGCCGCCGGGAGTCTGCACTGTCGCTACGGCCACCTGCCCGGTATTTTCCATGAAAATTGCAACCGGGGTTTCATCCAGCGTGGCCGCGACCAGCCCGCGCTCGATCGCAAAGGGGGCGACCCCGGCAAGGATGTTGCCGCAGTTCTGCGCGTCGGTCACGATCGCCTGATCGACGAATACCTGCAGGAACAGATAGTCGATGTCGATTCCGGGACGCACCGACTTGCAGACAACGGCAACCTTGCTGGTCAGCGGATCGGCCCCACCCATGCCGTCGATCTGACGCGGGTCGGGACTGCCCATGACTGCAAGCAGGAACGCGTCGCGCGCGCTGGCCTCAGCGGGCAGGTCGTCCTTCAGGAAGTAGCCGCCCTTCGACGTTCCGCCGCGCATCCACATGCAGGGCACCCCGTCAGACATATTTGAGCCCCATTTCGGCCAGCTTCTCGCGCATCTTGTACATGTCGAGCCCGAGTTCGCCATTGGCCAGCCGTTCGCGCTTGTCGGCTTCATTGGCTTCGCGAGCCTGTGCCGCCTTGGCAATTTCCACCGCCTTCG
>JBJTLY010000211.1:0-3922 GCA_046063275.1 Novosphingobium sp.
CTACACCGGCTCGTTCAATTTCTCGAAGCCGGCGGACACCGACAATGGCGAGAACCTGCTGCTGTTCCGCGACAAGCGCATTGCCACGTCCTACATGGTCGAGGCGGTGCGACTCTATGACCATTACCGTTTCCGGGTGAAGCAGGCCGAAGTCCAGGCGGCGCACCAGAAAGACAAGAGCGAACCCAAGCGGATGGCGTTGAAGCGGCCGCCGAAGGCGGCGGAAGAGGCCTGGTTCAAGCCGTTCTACGCCGATCCGCTCAAGATCCGCGATCGGCTGTTGTTCAGCACTTAGCCTTCCACCGAATCCATCACGTAGCCGAGCGAGCGGACCGTGCGCAGTGGATCGGACACACCGTGCGCGGTCAGGCTGCGGCGCAGGCGGCCGACCCAGACATCGACGGTACGCTCGTCCAGCGCCTCTTCGTCCTTGCCCAGCCGGTCGATCAGCGCGGCGCGGCTGAACACCTGGTCGGGGTGCTCCATGAAGTGGACCAGCAAGCGGAACTCGTTGGGCCGCATAGGTACCGGACGTCCATTGATGCGGACCTGATGCGCGGCGGGGTCGATGGTGATCGCCCCGTGGCTGAGCTGGACCCGCGCCGGAACTTCGCTCTCGCCCAGGCTCTCGATCCGCTCGAGCAGCCGGACAGCATCGAGCGGGCCGAACAGATAGTCATCGGCGCCGGCCTGCAGCGCGCGGCGGCGGGCTTCCTGGTTGGGTTCGTCCAGCACCATGGTGAGATGCGCGTGCCGGGTCGCATCGCTTTCGCGCAGGCGGCGGCACAGTTCGAGCCCCGACATGGTCGGGCAGAGCCAGTCGACGAAGCCCCAGACCTTGCCCTGCGGCACCTGCGGCGGAGGCTGGTCGCCCAGCGGCAACAGGTTCCACGCCGGTCGCTGGCGGGCGATATCGGCGATGAGTCCCGGCGGCGGGGAAGTGATGAGGAGCGTGGTTGAATGGGGCATGGTTGTGGTTGCAGTCTGGTTCGTTGCCGCACTACCTGCCCGCGCTACGTGACAGTTTGATGATGGAACCGTGACAATCGTAATTCGGTCGCGGGGCTGACCGCAGCGCGTCGCCGCATTGTCAGGGGGCATGCTTCCTGGTGTCACATCAGTGTCACATAAAAAGCCATGAATCGCGCGGGCTTGCGGCTTATACTCGGGTACATGAAAGCAATGCTCAGACTTCTGCGCCGGATCGCCCTGTTCCTGGGCCTGGCGCTGGTTGCCACCCCGGCACTTGCTGACAAGCTGACCTTCGACCACCGGCTGGTGCCTGCGCTCAAAGCGGTGCTCGATGGCGGCGATACCGGAATGATCGACTACAATGCATCGAACCCGAAGAACGTTGTCGATCTGATCGCAGTGCGCGGCAAGTCGGCCAAGGACTGGGCCGAGGCGCTGGTGATCATCGCCCGCACCCCGCAAGGCAAGGTGTTGAGCGCCGCCGACTGGGCAGCCGAGCTGCAGCGTGAGGCCGAGGCCAAATGCGCCAGTACCTTTACCGAAATCGCCCGCGATGAACTGTCGGTCACCTTCGAGCGCCGCTCGGCCGGATGCCCGAAAGGCTACCCGCCGATTGCGCTTTATCGCGCGGTCGGTTCCAAACGTTCGCTGTTCCTGCTGGCGGTGCTAGTGAAAGACGATCTCACGGAAACCGAGCGCGGGCAGTGGCTTGCCCTGATGAGTTCAGCCCACATCGAATAAGCCCCGAATGATTTCAGCAAGCGGCTGACACATTACGGTCATCACCGTGTCGCCGCACCTACGCACAAGCGACACATGGCACCCCTAGTGGCGGCGGTGAGGCCGGCTGGGGGCGATTCGAATTCGCATCCTGACGGCGTCGGACAACACGTCTCAACCGTTCAGGGGAATTCCCAGATGATCCGCCTTTCCACTCGCTCGACCGCATCCCTGCTCGCGCTGGCCACCGTACTTGGCCACGCCGGAGCAGCCCAGGCAGCGATGACCATCTCCGCCGATGCCGTGACCGTTGACGCGGCCGCCGAGCCCGCTGCCGACCAGAGCGGCAGCAGCGCCGGCGATGCCTCGCCCGAAGCCGCCACGACCAGCAGCGCTTCGAACGAAGGCCTGACCGAAATCGTCGTCACCGCGACCAAGCGCGAAACCAACTTGCAGCGCACCCCGATCTCGATCTCGGTGATGGGCGCCGACACGATCCGCGAGCGCAAGGTGCAGAGCCTGCTCGACCTGTCCGACGGCGGCGTTCCCTCGCTGCGCGTCGCCACCTTCGAAGCGCGCCAATCGGCGCTGACCATCGGGATCCGCGGGATCGTGCCGCTCGACGCCAACCAGCCCGCGCGCGAACAGGGCGTCGGCATCTATATCGACGGGGTCTACCTCGGCCGCCAGCACGGGCTCAACACCGCGCTGTTCGACGTCGAGCGCATCGAAGTCCTCAAGGGCCCGCAAGGCACTCTGTTCGGCCGCAACACCGAAGGCGGCGCGCTGTCGATGGTCAGCAAGGCGCCGAGCGGCAAGTTCGGCGGACGGGTTGAAGGCGGCTTCGGCAACCTTGGTGCCTACAACGGTGCACTCCACCTTGACCTGCCCGAAGTGGCCGGGTTCTCGATCAAGCTCGACGGCGTGATCTCGCATCAGGATGCGGTCACCAGGAACCCGCTCGCCGGGCAGTATGGCTGGGGCTATTATCACCGTCAGGGCGGCCGTGCCGCGGTGCGCTGGAAGCCGGCTGACAATATTACCAACGATTTCGCCGTTGATATAGCACGCGATCAGAACACCCCGTTCTACAGCCAGCTGCTCAACTACAACCCGAACAACTGCAATGGCGGCACCAACGCCGCGCCGCTGGCAATTCCGGCAGGCAGCACCTGCGTCACCCCTGGGACGGCTTTCACCGGCACTGCCTTCACCGGCACCCAGACTGCGATCCGTCCGCTGCCGCCGGGCGTTATCGTCAACGGTACGACCTTGCAGCGCGAAGCCGATATCGGGGTTCCGCAGAGGCTCAGCGTCGACAACACCCACGGCTTCACCAACACCTTCAAGTGGAAGGTTTCGTCCGAACTGGAGCTGCGCTCGATCACCGCATGGCGCGGGGTCGATGTCGAGCAGTGGGACAATTCGGGCGGTTACCACCGCGTCCCGGTAATCAACTACACCGCCGCCTGCACCGCCGCCGCGCCTTGCGCCTTCAGCCGCTACAGCCTGGCCGACCTGCACCAGCGCCAATTCAGCCAGGAATTCCAGGCTGTGGGCTCGATCGGTTCGGTCGATTACGTTGCCGGCCTCTATTACTACAACGAACACGTCACTGACGATGCCGCAACGCCGAACTCGATGGGTGCAGTCTATGTCAGCGCGACCCAGGCGACTTATGCGCCGATCCCGTTCTGCGCCGCCACCAACCCGGCAACGGCCGCAGATATAGTCGGTGTCGCGGTTCGCGGCTGCAACATTGACCGCGCATCGGAAGTCTATTCGAAGAGCTATGCGGCCTATGGCCAGCTGACCTGGAACGCCACCGAGGCGCTGCATATCACCGTAGGCGGCCGCTACACCGAAGATCAGAAGAAGGGAGCGCTGATCGCTTCGCGCAACATCGACTATCGCGACCCGACTCCGAGCAATCAAGCCAAGGTTGCCCTCAACCTCTACACGCCGCTCGACAAGAAGTGGACCCGCTTCAAACCGACTGCGACGATCGCCTACGACGTGAGCAACTCGGTTCATGTCTACGCCAAATATGCTTCGGGCTATCGCGCCGGTGGCGCGAGCTCGCGTACCTCTAACTATCAGGCGTTCAACCCTGAAGACGTCAAGAGCTATGAAGTCGGCCTCAAGGCGGATTTCTGGGACAAGCGCGCGCGCTTCAACCTGGCCGGTTACATCATGGACCGTACCGGCAGCCAGGTTGACCTGAGCACGA
>JBJTLY010000212.1:0-2532 GCA_046063275.1 Novosphingobium sp.
CAAGCGCGTGGAATTCCGCTTCCCCGATGCGATGGCCAACCCCTACCTGTGCTATTCGGCGCTGCTGATGGCCGGGCTCGACGGGATCAAGAACAAGATCCACCCGGGCGAGGCGATGGACAAGAACCTCTACGATCTGCCCCCGGCCGAACTGGCCCAGGTGCCGACCGTGTGCGGGTCCTTGCGGGAAGCACTGGAAAGCCTGGAAGCCGATTACGACTTCCTGCTCCAGGGCGGGGTATTCACCAAGGACCAGATCGAATCCTACATCGAACTGAAGTGGCCCGAAGTGCTGCGCTGGGAAACCACGCCGTCGGCGGTCGAATTCGACATGTACTACAGCTACTGACACGCGGCTGAAATCACCGAGAGGGGCGTCCGGAGCGATCCGGGCGCCCTTTTCGCTGCGCGCGATTTGTTGCGCGATGGCGGGCAGCAGAGCGCAGATGCTGTCAAAGCCTGCGTCCGCGCCGAAATCATACGTATGCGCAAGGCGAATTCGTTTTGCATCGCGCCCCGCGCTGCCTAAGCGCCCGGCGTTTCGCGGAGGGTGTCCGGTCGCCAACGAGCAGACCGGTCAGGATGGCGGCCAATCAGGCAGCAATCCACTGGCGGATCCCGTCGGGATCGTTGCCTCTGCGATCGTCTCCCGCCTTTCGGGTCGCACCAGGGCCAGCCTTCGGGCTGGCCCTGGATTTTCCGCCCGATCGCAGAATCCATTTTCCTACTCGCAGCGATGCTGTCTATTTGGCGGGCCTCCGGTTTTGCGATGAGGCTCCATGGACTTTTCACTCGACTTCTTCGCCGCGCTGCGCCGCATGAAGGCGCGCGCGCCTATTGCCCCGCCGCCGCCCGCCCCGGCACCATCCCTTAGTGAGCCGGCCGCGCCAGCCACGCTCGGTCCCGCCGGGCTGGCGCTGATCAAGGCCTTCGAAGGCTGCGCGCGGCGGCGCGGCGACGGCCTGTTCGAAGCCTATCCCGATCCCGGTACCGGCGGCGCGCCGTGGACCATCGGCTGGGGGGCGACCGGCCGCGACATCGTCCCCGGCCTGGCCTGGACCCAGGTGCAGTGCGATGCCCGGCTGGAGCGCGATCTGCAGCGCTTCAGCGCCGAGGTCGCCCGTGCCCTGGGCGGCGCGGCAACCAGCCAGACCCAGTTCGATGCGCTGGTCAGTTTCCATTACAACACCGGTGCGATCGCCCGCGCGACGCTGACCCGGCTGCACAAGGCCGGCGATCATGCCGGGGCGGCGGCCGAGTTCGGCAAATGGGTCCACGCCGGGGGCAAGCGCCTGAACGGCCTGGTCCGCCGCCGCGCCGCGGAGGCCGCGCTCTATCGCTCCTGAGCCGGCTGGCTCAGCAGCCCGCGCCGCCCGGCGGCGATGAAACTGGCGATCAGCAGCACGAAGCCGTCGATCGCGATCAGCCACAGCGGTTCGATCGCCGGGGCCAGCTTGAGAAAGGCCAGCGCCGCCCAGCCCGCCACGAAGGGCAAGCCGATGGTCAGCGCGATCGCCCCGGTTTCTAGCGAGAGCTGGCGGGCCAGCTCGTCCTCGCGGCGCTGCTGGGCCAGGGTCAGCCAGACGATCGCCACTGCGGTCACGACCAGTCCGCACACCGCCCATTCCGCCGGCACCACCCCGACCGGCCCGGAAAAGCACAGCAGCAGCAGGCTCGCCCCGATCACGATCATCGCCGCCGATCCGCCGAGCAGATTGGCGCGCTGGTCGACCAGGTCGTCCCGCACGGCAACGTTCAGCACGTGCTGCCCCGCCCCCGGTAGCAGCGTGCCCAGCCCGACGAAGGCCCCGATCAGCAGATAGATCACCGCCACCCCCGACAGCGCGATCGCCCCGGTCCCGGCCTTGATCAGCAGCGGCCCGCCAAATGCCAGGAACGGCCCCATCGTCAGCGCCCCGAGCGCCGCGCCGATCAGGCCGCGGAGCAGGCGCGTGCCAAGCGATTGACTGGAGGTCTGCGCGGTCATTGTCCGATCTCCCATTGATCGATGAAAATATCCGTCACCGCCACGCCGAACAGCTTGGCCATGCGCAGCGCGAGCGGCAGGCTGGGATCGTACTTGTCGGTTTCCACGGCATTGATGGTCTGACGCGAAACGCCCAGCCGTCGGGCCAGTTCGCCCTGGCTCCAGCCGTTCGCTTCCCTGATCTGCTTGAGGTGATTGAGCACCCGCCCGCCTTTCGCTCTGTCAAGAGTTCTTTACAGAGACGTGAATCATCTTGTCAAGAGCTCTTTACAGGCAAGTGAGCCCGGCGATTGGCCCGGCGATTGGATTGCATCTTGCAATTGACCGGCGCCAAGCCGATTGTGGCCAAGTTTAATCGATCCCTTAAGGAGATTCGGATCATGCGCGAGAGGCTGCAGCACTATATCGACGGCAAGTGGGTGGACAGCGAAGGCGGCGCCCGCCGTGAGGTGATCAATCCCGCCACCGAAGAGGCCTGCGCGGTCATTTCGGTCGGCACCAAGGCCGAGGTCGACAAGGCCGTCGCCGCCGCGCGCCGCGCCTTC
>JBJTLY010000213.1:0-6167 GCA_046063275.1 Novosphingobium sp.
ATGCAGATCGATCGGGCGATTGCCGATCGCGCAGCCACCAGGGAGCGATACCGTCGCCTCGCCCATCCGTGCCTGCATCGGGCCGAGCACGAGGATCGAGGCGCGCATCTTGCGGACCAGTTCGTAAGGCGCGACCGACGAGGTGATCCGCGGCGCTTCCAGTGTCATCACCCGGCCGAAATCGGTCGGTCGGCTCCCGGCGATCGAGGTCGAGATGCCGAACTGGTTCATCAGATGCTGGAACCCGTCGATATCCGCCAGTCGCGGCAGGTTGCGCAGCGTCAGCGGCTCATCGGTGAGCAGCGCGCAGGGCAGCAGCGTGAGCGCGGCGTTCTTCGCGCCCGAGATCGGAATGGTGCCGGAAAGGCGCTTTCCGCCCTCGATGATGATCTTGTCCATAGGTGCGATTTAACGGGAAACTGCGGCGCGGCAAGCGGCGCGGTTGACGTTGTAACATTGGCCTGCGATTTCTCCCCCATGAGCAGCCGCAAACCCATTCGCAAAGCCGTATTTCCCGTCGCCGGAATGGGCACGCGGTTCCTGCCTGCGACCAAGGCGATCCCGAAGGAAATGCTCCCGGTGATCGACCGGCCGCTGATCCAGTATGCGGTGGACGAGGCGCGCGAGGCGGGGATCGACCAGCTGATTTTTGTCACCGGGCGCGGCAAAACCGCAATCGTTGAGCATTTCGACACCGCCTATGAGCTTGAGAGCACCATGACCGAGCGCCACAAGTCGCTCGAGGTGCTCGAACCGACGCGGATACTGCCGGGCAATCTGGTGACGGTGCGCCAGCAGGTCCCGCTGGGCCTTGGCCATGCGATCTGGTGCGCGCGGGCGATTGTTGGCGATGAACCTTTCGCGATTTTCCTGCCCGACGAATTGATGATCGGCGAGCCCGGCTGCATGAAGCAGATGGTCGAGGCCTATAACTAGGTCGGCGGTAACCTGATTTCCGTCCTCGAAGTGCCGGAAGAGGAAGTTTCGAGCTACGGTGTAATCTCACCCGGCAAGCGCGGCTTCGGACCCGGCAATGCGCTCACCGAAGTCACCGGGCTGGTTGAAAAGCCCAGGCGCGAGGATGCGCCTTCGAACCTGATCATCTCAGGCCGCTACATCCTCCAGCCCGAAGTGATGCGGGTGCTCGAAGGGCAGGAGGCCGGTGCGGGCGGCGAGGTGCAGCTGACCGATGCGATGGCGCAGATGATCGGCAAGCAGCCGTTCCATGCAGTGACCTTTGCCGGCAAGCGTTACGACTGCGGCAGCAAGACCGGATTCGTCGAAGCGACGCTGGCGATTGCCTTGGAGCGCGAAGATATGCGCGATGAAGTCCGTGCCATGGCAAAGCGCCTGCTCGGCTAAGCCGCAATCGGCAGGGTCAGCGTAACCCGCAGCCCGCGCGGGCTCGCTTCGCTGAGCTGCATTGTCCCGCCGTGCAGGCTCGCGGTGGTTGAAACCAGCGCCATGCCAAGACCCGCGCCCGATCTCGTGCGTGCCGGATCGAGCCGGCCGAAGCGGCGCACGGCCTCTTCGCGGTCCTGTTCGAGAATACCCGGACCGTCATCGGTAACGCTGAGTTCGACCGCACCGCTGCGCGTCCGGTCCAGCGACAGCCGGATCTGGGTGCCGCCTGCGGCATATTTAAGCGCATTGTCGATCAGGTTGGAAACCGCGCGGAACAGGAGTTCGCGGTGCGCGGTAACCTGCAAGGTTGGGGGCGATTGGACTTCGATCTGATAGCCCTCGTCTTCGGCGAGCGGGCCGTAGACCTCGGCAAGGTCGCCGAGCATCGCGGCCAGATCGAACTGGGTGAACTGGCTGCGTCCGATCCCGGCTTCGCTGCGACTGATCTCCAGCGCGGTATCGAGCAGACGCTGCAGTCCGTCGGTTTCGTCGATCGCATCGGCCAGCGCGGTGCGCGATGACGGTTCTTTCGCCGCCTCGAACGAGCGTTCGAGCGAGGAGCGGATCCGCGCCACCGGTGAACGCAGGTCATGCGCCGTCGAATCGGTCACTGCGCGAAGCTCGCTGACCAGTGCCTCGATCCGCTCGAGCATCGCGTTGATCGATACCCCCAGCCGGTCAAATGCATCGCCATCGGTGCGCAACGTGATGCGGGTGTTGAGCCGTCCGCTGGCGATGTCACGCGCCGCATCGCTGAAATGGTCGATCCGCCGTTCGAGCACGCGCAGGATCACCCACGAGGCGAGCGCGGCGATCACCAGTCCCGCCAGCATCGCATAGGCGAACGATTGCGCGCTGGCGCGGGTAAGCTGCGCCTGATCCTGCAGGACCTCGCCGGTCAGCAGGGTGAGTCCGCCGGGCAGTGGCTGGATGACGTACCCGGTGGTCTCCGCCCGGTCGGCGCCGATCCGGGCGAGCTGGGTGAGCGACCACCGGTTCGGCGGGGCCGGGGATGCGGGCCAGGTCGCAAGGTTGCCGGCCAGACGGCGACCATCGGCGCCGCGCAGCAGGACCACGAAGTGGCTGTCTTCGGGCGCCGTCAGCCGGTCTTCGATCGCGCGGGTCACCGCCGCGACCCCGCCATCGCGATATTCGTCACGAAGATCGCCTGCCGCTACTTCGGCGGCGACGCGGGCATTGTTTTCCAGTGTCTGCCGGGTCAGCGCGTACATCGTGCCCAGCCCCAGCGCGAGGGTCGCGATCTGGGTAAGCGCGAGAATCACCGCCAAGCGCCAGGTCGTCGAACCGAGCCACCGCGATGCCCCGGACGGCTTGTTCACTCGGGCGTGCCCAGCATGTAGCCTGCACCGCGGACGGTGTGGAGCAAGGGCCGGTCAAAGCCATCGTCGATCTTGCGGCGCAGGCGGCTGACGTGGACATCGACCACATTGGTGCCCGGATCGAAGTGATATTCCCACACCCCTTCGAGCATCATTGTGCGGGTGACCACCTGGTCCTTGTGGCGCAGCAGATATTCGAGCAGCCGGAATTCGCGCGGCTGCAGCTCGATCCGCTGTCCGGCGCGGGTCACCCGGCGGGTCAGCAGGTTGACCTCAAGGTCAGCGCAATCGAGTGTGACCTGGGCCGGTGCCGCGCCCCGGTCCGACCGGGCGATAAGGAGCTTCAACCGGGCGAGCAGTTCGGAAAAGGCGAAGGGCTTGGCGAGGTAATCGTCCGCCCCCGAGGTGAGCCCCTCGACCCGCGCATCGACCGTGCCTAGCGAGGACAGGATCAGCACCGGCGTTGCAACTTGCGCGGCGCGCATCGCGGCGAGCACCGCCATCCCGTCCATTCCCGGCAGCATCCGGTCAAGCACCACCGCGCTGTAAGAACCGTCGGTCGCCAGGAACAATCCGTCACGTCCATCAGACGCGCGGTCGGCCACGTAGCCGGCATCGCCGAGGCCCTTGCACAGGTACTCGGCGGTGCGCTCGTCGTCTTCGATAACCAGGATCTTCTGTGACATCGCTTGCAAAGCCTAGCCGTTGATCGGCTGCTCATAGCATCAAGCCGCAGCGCGGCGCTGACGGCAAGGTGAAAGTTTTGTCACTTGCCGGACACTGCCGCGTTGCCAGCCGCAGCTTAACTTGGGCCCTGCCGGCTGATCAGCCGGTCCAAACACCAGTTTACCCGCGAGCGCCAAGGCCCCGGCGCGGACGGGTACGGGGCGGTCCGGCTCATCGTGGACCCCGCCGGGCCGCCCACAATTCAGTCGCCGGGGCCGGGGGCAATGTCATCGAGACGCAACCTAACAAGCGCAAGAGAGGCCTATGACCCGCCCTAACCAAGAGTTCGACTGGACCGCCTGGTACGCCAATATCCCGGGCATCCCCCTTGATTGGGGCAAGCCTTCGTCGGCCCCGCAGAGAGATGCCATCTCGCCGCCTAACCGGCCGCGAAGACGGCTACACCTGGCGCATTAGGCCGCCTTGAACCGCAGCGGCAGGGTCTTGAGCCCGCCGACAAAGGTGCTCTTGGCGCGCTTGGGTTCGCCCGCCAGCTCGACACTGTCGATCCGGTCGAGCAGCGCTTCGAACAGGATGCGCATTTCGAGCCGCGCGAGGTGCAGGCCGAGGCACTGGTGCGCCCCCGCGCCAAAGGCGAGGTGGCGGTTGCCCGGACGCGCGGCATCGAACCTGCGCGGATCGTCGAACTGCGCGGGATCGTGGTTCGCGGCGACGTAGTTGATCATCAGCCAGTCACCGGCCTTGACCGGCACCCCATCGACTTCGCAATCGTGTACGGCGGTACGCATGAAGTGCTGCACCGGGGTGGTCCAGCGGATCGCTTCCTCGACGATGCCCGGGACCAGACTGCGGTCGGCCTTGACCCGCGCGAACTGTTCGGGGTCGCGGGCGAGCGCGAGCATCGCACCGGCGGTGCTGGCGCTGGTCGTATCGTGTCCGGCGGCGGCGATGATGATGTAGTATCCCGCCAGGTCGCGCGGGCTGAGCGGTTCGCCGTCGATCTGGGCATTGGCGAGGATCGAGGCGACATCGGCGGTCGGATTGGCCCGGCGCTGTGCGGCGAGGCCTTCGAAATAGGCCTCGAAATCCTTCACCGCCCCGGTGACGATCTGGAGGATCTGTTCGGGCGTCAGGCTGGCCATGCCGGACTTGTTGAGGTCTTCATCCTGTCCGCCGAACATCTGCTGGGTCAGGAACAGCATGCGCGGCTCATCCTCCTCGGGCACACCGAGGATCTGCATGACGACATGGAGCGGATAAGGCGCCGAGACTAGCTGGACGAAATCGGCTTCCGGGCCCGCCGCAATCAGCTTGTCGACCGTGCGCGCCGCAAGTTCGCGGATCGCGGCTTCGATGCTGCGCAGGTTCTTGGGCATGAACCAGTCCTGCGTCAGCCGGCGCAGCTTGGGGTGTTTGGGCGCGTCGAGCACGACCAGCGAACTGACCAGATTGGGGCTTTCCTCGCCCTGCTGCGCGGTAACCTGGCGGGCGAATGCCTCGCCGGTCTTGTTGGTGAAGACCGTCGCGCGCGGCGCATTGAGGAAGCCCGCGTTGTCCTTGCTGATCTGCATCACTGCGTCGTAGCCGGTGACCAGCCAGAACGGATCGAACTCGCCGTCAGGGCTTTCGATCCGGGTCAGCGGGCTTGCGCTGCGCAAACGGTCGAACACATCGAGCACCGGGTCCCAGTCGGCGTAGCTTTGTGGGTCGATCACCGCGATGGCATCGGCGGGGGAGGCGGTAGGGGCGGTCATGCGGCGGCTCCCTGAGCTTTCTCGTAGGCTTCCTTGTACTCATCGCGCAGTAAGCGCTTGTAGAGCTTGCCGGTCAGTTCGCGCGGCAATTGCTCGCGGAAATCGATCTGGCGCGGCATCTTCACCCGGCTGAGCTGCGGGGCGAGGTAAGCGGTCAGTTCCTCCGCGAAGGCCGGCCCGGCATCGACCATGTCCATCGGCTGGACCACCGCAACCACCTTTTCGCCCATATCCGGATCGGGCGCGCCGATTACGGCCGCGTCGGCGACTTTGGGGTGGAGCACCAACAGGTTCTCGATCTCCTGCGGGTAGATGTTGACCCCGCCCGAGATGATCATGAAGCTCTTGCGGTCGGTCAGGAACAGATAGCCGTCCGCGTCCTGGTAACCGACATCGCCCAGGCTCGACCAGCCGTGCTTGTTCTTGCTGTCGGCGGTCTTGGCCGGGTCGTTGTGATATTCGAACGGGGTCATCCCCTCGGTCGGTTCGAAGAAAATCTGCCCTTCGGTGCCGCGCGGCACCTCGTCGCCGTCTTCGTCGCAGACGTGGAGAATGCCCGATAATGCCTTGCCGACCGAGCCGGGGTGATCGAGCCATTCGTGGCTGGTGATGAAGGTCGATCCGTTGCCCTCGGTCCCGGCGTAGTATTCGTAGAGCACCGGCCCCCACCACTCGATCATCGCCTGCTTGATCGGCACCGGGCAGGGTGCGGCGGCGTGGATCGCGCACTTGAGGCTTGAGACATCGTATTTCGCGCGCACCTCCTCAGGCAGCTTGAGCATCCGCACGAAATGGGTCGGCACGAACTGGCTGTCGGTGACCTTGTATTTCTCGATCGCGGCGAGTGCGGCTTCGGGATCGAATTTCTCCATCACCACCACGGTGCCACCGATCTTGTGCACGGTCATCGACCAGCGCAGCGGCGCGGCGTGATAGAGCGGCGCGGGCGAGAGATAGACCGTCCGGTCGGAGAGGCCGTAGG
>JBJTLY010000214.1:0-5137 GCA_046063275.1 Novosphingobium sp.
TGGGCGAGACGCGGGTTTCGGGCCTGCTCGAGGGCGAGGACGTGCTGGCCACCGCTGCGGCAATGCGGGCGATGGGGGCGAGCGTTCAGAAACTGGAAAGCGGAGAATGGTCGGTGCACGGCGTGGGCGTCGGCGCGCTGCTCCAGCCGCAGGCGCCGCTCGACATGGGCAACTCTGGAACGTCCACGCGGCTGCTGATGGGCGTGGTCGCGAGCCACGCGATTTCCGCGCAGTTCGTGGGTGACGCCAGCCTGTCGGGCCGACCGATGGGCCGTGTGATCGAGCCGCTGAGCCGGATGGGCGCTGCCTTCGAAGCGAGCGAAGGCGGACGCTTGCCGCTCACCCTGCACGGCGCCTGGCCCGCGGTGCCGATCGAATACCGCCTCCCCGTCGCCAGCGCGCAAGTGAAGAGCGCGGTGCTGCTCGCGGGCCTCAACACCGCCGGGATCACCACAGTGATCGAGCCCGTGCCAACCCGCGACCATTCCGAACGCATGCTGCGAGGGTTCGGCGCGGACCTTACGGTTGAGGAAATGGACGGCGAACGCGTGATCCGCATCCGCGGCGAGGCCGATCTCAAGCCGCAGACGATCGAAGTCCCGGGCGACCCCTCATCGGCCGCCTTCTTCATCGTCGCCGCGCTGATTGTGCCGGGAAGCGAGCTCCTCATCGAGAACGTCGGCCTCAACCCGACCCGCGCCGGGATCGTCACGGTGCTGCGCCAGATGGGCGGCTCAATCGAGGAACTGAACCGCCGCGAAGTGGGCGGCGAGCCGGTGGCAGACCTGCTGGTCAAGCATTCGCCGCTCAAGGGGATCGAAGTAGACCCCGCACTCGCCCCCAGCATGATCGATGAATTTCCCGTCCTGTTCGTCGCTGCCAGTCTGGCCGAAGGCACCACGGTCACCTCCGGGCTCGACGAACTCCGCGTCAAGGAAAGCGACCGCCTGTCCGCCATGGCCGCTGCGCTGACCGGCGCGGGCGCGCGGATCACCGAACAGCATGACGGCCTGACCATCGAGGGCACGGGCGGCGAACCACTCCGTGGCAGCGCCAACTCGCGCACCAAAACCCACCTCGACCACCGCATCGCGATGAGCATGGCGGTCGCGGGCCTCGCCAGCCGCGACGGGGTGGAAGTCGACGACACCCGCCCGATCGCGACAAGTTTTCCGGTGTTCGAGGCGTTGCTTGATGGGCTGGCATCTTGACGCTCGACTGGGCCAATGTGATCGGTCTGATGGGCAGCATGCTGTTCATCGTCGCCTTTGCCTATGCCAATCAGGCGAAACAACTGAACAAGCTGCTGTTCAACGCGGTCAACCTGATTGGCGCGGTGCTGCTGCTGACCTCGCTGGCGGTGCACTTCAACCTTGCCGCTTTCGTCCTTGAAGTGGCCTGGGCAGCGATTGCTTTTGTTGGTCTGGTCCGCGCCCTGATTGACCGGCGAAAGGATGCGGCATGATCATCGCGGTCGATGGCCCCACCGCTTCTGGCAAAGGCACCATCGCCAAGGCGCTCGCCGCGCATTTCGGCTTACCGCATCTCGATACCGGGCTGCTCTACCGTGCGGTCGGACGGCAGTGCGCCTTGAATGGCGGCAACGCTGACGATCCGAAAGATGCGCTCAGGGCCTGCGACTTTCCTGACCACCTGATGGCCGACCCCGAACTGCGCAGCGAAGCCACGGGCGGGCTCGCCAGCCGGGTCTCGGTCCACCCCGAAGTGCGCGCCGCGCTCTATGACCTGCAGCGCGCCTTCGCCACGCAGCCGGGTGGCGCGGTGCTTGATGGGCGCGATATCGGCACGGTGATCGCACCGGAGGCCGAGGTGAAGCTGTTCGTCACCGCAAGTGTTCCCGCCCGCGCCCAGCGGCGCTTTGACGAAATGCGCGCTGGTGGGCGCAAGGTCAGCCTCGCCGAAATCGCCAAGGACCTCGAAGCGCGCGACCTGCGTGACCGGACCCGCGCCGAGGCCCCACTGGCAGTTGCACCCGATGCACTGGTACTCGATACCTCGCATGTCGGGCGTGACGAAGCGATCGCCGAAGCGATCCGCGCGGTCGAGATGCTGATCGCCTGATCGGTTCACCGCGAAAAGCAACATCTCGGCGCAAGAGGGTCGAGGTCCTAACCAAAAGTTAACCGCGTGGGCGGACCTGCTGGTGCATGGTCATCAGCGCACATTTCGATCTACCGCCCGAAACCGGCGCCACCCCGCGTCCCGCCCGGCGGCAGTTGCAGCTTGAAGTGTCGGGCGCCCTTCCCTCAGGCGGCGCGGCGGCGGTGCTGATCCACAATGTCTCGGCCACCGGGCTGCTCATTGAAACCGAAACCGCGCTCAGCGAAGGCGAGCGGATCGATATCGACCTGCCCGAGCTTGGGCCCACGCCGGCGACAATCATGTGGTCTGACGCAAAGTTCCACGGCGGGCACTTCGACCATCCACTCTCGGCCGGAGTTCTAAGCGCGCTCGAGCTGCGCAGCGTCGCCGCGCCGCTTGCGCTTAGCCAGCCCCAGGAAAGCCTCGCGACGCGGCTGCACCATTTGCGCAAGTCCAAGGGCATGACATTGGACGCTGTCGCCAAAGAGCTCGGGGTGAGCAAGCCTACGGTCTGGGCTTGGGAGCAGGGCCGCGCCCGCCCCTCACCCGAGCGCTTCGCCAGGATTGCCGAGCTGTTCGGCCTTGGCGAGAGCCGCCTCGCCAGTGGCCGCGATGTCGACGCGCTGAGCGAGGTTTTGACCCAGGCACGGCAGCTTGTCGCCAATTCGCTGGGGATCGAACTGACCAAGGTTCGGATCATGATCGAGCTTTGACGCGGATTCGGTTTGCGAATCGTCAAAACACAGTTAATACATTGAAACTATTGAGTTTAATTAGTCAGGTTAGTTAATCCGACTAACGGTTCAATGGTACGGCGCGGGTCGGGAAACGGAGAATAACGACCATTGAACAAGTAGCTTGAACGTGGCGGGCGCCACCTTCCGTTAGCATGGGGCTGGAAGGCGGCTGCCGGGCACGTTGCCAGGGGGCAAGAACAAGATGGGTGTGGACTTCACGTTGCAGGAGCGCAGCGCGCTCTACGGTTTGCTTGCGGACAATTCAGACGACATCATTTTCAAGAGCGACGCGCGCGGGTTTATCCTGACCGCTTCGCCAGCGATCGAACAATTGGGCTACCGCCTGCCCGCGATGCTGATCGGGCCGCACATCCGCGACCTCGTCCTGCCGCAGTTCGCTGCGGCGATCGAGGCCGAGCACCGCGCCGCAATGTCGGGACGCGGCTCTGCGCGCTGGCACGAATTCCCCGCCGCCACCGGCACTTCCGGACACTGGTTCGAAATCCAGATGCGCGCCCTGCACGATCATGCCGGGCGGCTTTACGGCGTGCTGTGCCTGATGCGCAGCATCGCCGCGCGCAAGTGCCTCGAAGAGCAGCTCTTCGCCGCCGAAATGACCGATCCGCTGACCCGCGCGACCAACCGCATGGCGTTCGTTTCGATGCTCGAATACATGGTCTGCAGCAAGGCAGGCGGCAGCCTTGCGCTGTTCGATCTCGACCATTTCATGACGCTCAACATGCGTTACGGGCAGTCTGCGGGCGATGAGATGCTCTGCGCCTTTGCCGACCTGCTGCGCGATCTGGTGCGGCGCGAAGACATCATTTCGCGCATCGGCAGCGAGCGCTTCGGGGTGCTGATGCCTGGGCTCAATACCGAACAGGCCCGCGAAGTCTGTGAACCGGTGGTCGAAACCCTTGCCGTGCTGGGCCAGACCGACTTTGCCGAGCGCTTCGGGGTCACCACCAGCGCCGGAATCGCACCGATTGCCTTGTCAGTTGACCGCACGATGAAGCACGCCGAGCTCGCACTGTTCGCGGCCAAGGCCAAAGGACGTTCGCGGGTGGAGTGTAGCTGAGCAAGCGTGGCCAAAACCCTTGCTTTTCCGAACGTCCGCGCCTAAGCGCGCGGCGTCCAACAGAGCTTCGGCGATGAAAGACGCTGCAGCGGCATTCGGCCGTTGTGGCAGATCGGCTACTTTTGGCCCGTCAAGGCAATGGTGCTGCGACGGAGAAAAGACCGGCGGAAAAACCGCCCGGCCGGAAACATCAGTGTAGGAACACTCACATATGGCATCTTCTGCCAACCCCACCCGCGACGATTTCGCCGCGATGCTTGACGAATCCCTCGGCGGTGCCGTGGATGGCGGCTTCGAAGGCCGCGTCGTCAAGGGCACCATTACCGCTATTGAAAACGACAAGGCCGTGATCGACGTCGGCCTCAAGAGCGAAGGCCGCGTGGCGCTGCGTGAATTCGCAATGCCCGGCCAGCCGCACGGCCTGTCCGTGGGCGATGAAGTCGAAGTCTTCGTTGACCGCGTCGAGAACGCCGACGGCGAAGCGATGCTCAGCCGCGACCGCGCCCGCCGCGAAGCCGCGTGGGACAAGCTCGAAAGCGAATTTGGCGAAGGCAAGCGCGTCGACGGCGTGATCTTCGGCCGGGTCAAGGGCGGCTTCACCGTCGACCTCGACGGCGCCGTGGCCTTCCTGCCCGGTTCGCAGGTCGATATCCGCCCGGTGCGCGACGTGCAGCCGCTGATGGATATCCCGCAGCCGTTCCAGATCCTCAAGATGGATCGCCGCCGCGGCAACATCGTGGTTTCGCGCCGCGCCGTGCTCGAAGAAACCCGTGCCGAACAGCGTTCGGGCCTGATCTCGGGTCTCGCCGAAGGCCAGATCATCGATGGCGTGGTCAAGAACATCACCGATTACGGTGCCTTCGTTGATCTGGGCGGCATCGACGGCCTGCTCCACGTCACCGATATGAGCTACAAGCGGGTCAATCACCCCAACGAAGTCATCAACATCGGCGACACTGTGAAGGTGCAGATCATCCGCATCAACCAGGATACCCAGCGCATCAGCCTCGGCATGAAGCAGCTGGAATCGGATCCGTGGGAAGGCGTCGTCGCCAAGTACCCGGTCGGCGCGAAGCTGCACGGTCAGGTGACCAACATCACCGAATACGGCGCCTTCGTCGAACTGGAATCGGGCATCGAAGGCTTGGTCCACGTTTCGGAAATGAGCTGGACCAAGAAGAACGTCCACCCGGGCAAGATCGTCAGCACTTCGCAGGAA
>JBJTLY010000215.1:0-7523 GCA_046063275.1 Novosphingobium sp.
GTAAACTGCGCCTTCGGCGCAGGATGGTGGAGGGGTACGTGCAGTGATCGCAACATCTCGAGGTCGGGACCACTGGCCCGTACCCCTCCACCAGCTACGCTGGTCCCCCTCCCCGTGCCGGGGAGGATTTTGCGCTAGCGCACCGGCAATCTTCCCACTAACTCCGCGTCCATGAGCACGAGACAAGTTTCGAATCGCAACGATCCTGTGATCGAAAGCCGCGAGGATCTTCTCGCCCCGATGATCAAGGGCGAAAAGCCGAAGGATCGCTGGCGGATCGGGACCGAGCACGAGAAGCTGGTCTATTGCGTGGCTGATCACCACGCCCCGTCCTACACCGAAAAGGGCGGCGTCCGCGATATGCTGAAGGCGCTTGAAGACTATGGCTGGGAGCCGGTGGTCGAAGGCGGCAACGTTATCGCCCTGTCAGGCAGCGACGGCGCGGTCCGCCTGGAACCGGCCGGCCAGCTCGAACTGTCGGGCGCGCCGCTCGACAACCTGCACCAGACTTGCGCCGAAACCGGTCGCCACCTCGATCAGGTCAAGGCGATCGGGGCGAAGACCGGCAAGGGTTTCCTCGGCCTTGGCATGTGGCCCGACAAGCGGCGCGACGAGCTGCCGATCATGCCCAAGGGGCGTTATGCGATCATGCTGCGCCACATGCCGCGGGTCGGCAGCATGGGCCTCGACATGATGCTGCGGACCTGCACAATCCAGGTCAACCTCGACTATTCGAGCGAGGCCGACATGGTGCAGAAGTTCCGCACGTCACTGGCATTGCAGCCGCTCGCCACCGCGCTGTTTGCCAATTCGCCGTTCCTCGAAGGCAAGCCCAACGGCTTCCTATCATATCGCAGCCACATCTGGTCGGACACCGATCCGCACCGCAC
This sequence comes from Novosphingobium sp., assembly GCA_046063275.1. Lineage (GTDB taxonomy): Bacteria > Pseudomonadota > Alphaproteobacteria > Sphingomonadales > Sphingomonadaceae > Novosphingobium. Next base: position 891 of record JBJTLY010000215.1, read on the forward strand.
CGGCATGCTGCCGTTCGTGTTCGAGGACGGGTTCGGCTACGATCGCTATGTCGAGTACATGCTCGATGTGCCGATGTACTTCGTTTACCGCGAGGGCAAATACATCGACGCCGCTGGCCTCAGCTTCCGCGATTTTCTTGAGGGCAAGCTCTCGGTCTTGCCGGGCGAACGGCCCATCGCGAGCGACTGGGTCGATCACCTATCGACCGCTTTCCCCGAGGTCCGCCTCAAGAGCTTCCTCGAGATGCGCGGCGCCGATGGCGGCCCGTGGAACAAGATCTGCGCGCTGCCTGCGTTCTGGGTGGGGCTGCTCTATGACCAAGGCGCGCTCGATGCGGCGTGGGAGCTGGTCAAGGACTGGGACATGGACGGGCGCGAGGCGCTGCGTGCATCGGTGCCCAAGCTCGGGCTCGATGCGCCGGTGCCGGGCGGCGGCACGCTCAAGGACATCGCTGCCGAGGTGCTGGCGATTTCGCGCAGCGGTTTGAACGCCCGCGCCCGGCTCAATTCGGCGGGTGACAATGAGAGCGGGTTCCTTGGGCCGCTCGACGAGATCGTCGCCAGCGGCAAGGTCCCGGCGCAGCGCCTGCTCGACAAATACAACGGCGAATGGGCCGGCGATATCAGCCGGGTTTACGAGGAATCGTTCTGATGATCGTCGTCGTCGGCCAGTTCCGCCTGCCGCTCGAACGGCTCGCCGAGGCGCAAGACGCGATGGCGCGGGTGATGGTGGCGACGCGCGCCGAGGCGGGCTGCGTCCAGTACAATTACGCCGCTGACCTACTCGACCCGGGCGTGATCCGGGTGAGCGAAGTGTGGGAAAGTCGCGAGCAATTGGCGGCGCACCTGCAAACGCCGCACATGCAGAAATGGGTCGAGGAACGTACTGGCTTGGGCCTCAGTGAACGGTCCATCACCGTTTACGAAGCGGACGGCGGGACGCCGCTTTAGGCGTCCCTCAGGCCCACGCCCAAAGCGGCGCGCGGCTGTTCCATCTCGTTCGAGGCAACCGGATAGGCGCAGTAATCCGCCGCGTAATAGGCGCTGGGGCGGTGATTGCCAGAAAGCCCCACCCCGCCGAATGGCGCGGCCGAGCTCGCCCCGTTGGTCGGGCGGTTCCAGTTGATCACCCCGGCGCGGACATTGGCCCAGAAGCGGTTGTATTCCTGCGGGGTGCCGCCGACCAGCGAGGCTGACAGGCCGAACCGGGAGTTGTTCGCTTCGGCGATCGCCTCGTCGAAGTCATCGACCTTGACGATCTGCAGCAAGGGCCCGAACAGCTCGACGTCGGGGCGCTCCTTTACGCCGGTCACATCGATGATCGCGGGCGAGAGGAACGGCAGGTCATCACGCGGGCGGATCATGTGCTTGATCGCCTTGCCGCCGTGGCTGAGCAGGTAGAGGAAGCTTTCGGTCAGCCCGTCTGCCGCGGCATTGTCGATCACCGGGCCCATGAACGGCGCGGGATCGTCAAACGGCGCGCCGACAATCACCCGGTCAGCCAGGCCCTTCACTTCGGCGATCAGCGCATCGTACATGCTCGCCTTGACGATCAGCCGCCGCGCCGCAGTGCAGCGTTGCCCGGCGCTGGTGAAAGCCGACTGGATCACCAAAGCGGCGGCGTCGGTAACCTTGGGCGTATCCCACACCACCATCGGGTTGTTGCCGCCCATTTCGAGCGCGACAATCTTGTCCGGACGCGCGGCGAGGCGGCGATTGATCGCGATCCCGGTGTGCGCGGAACCGGTAAACAGCACCCCGTCGATGCCGTCATGCCCGACCAGCGCCTGACCTTCTTCCGGTCCGCCGACGAGAAGCTGCACCACCGCCGCCGAAATGCCGGCACGGTGGAAACACTGGAGCAGCAGCTCGCCGGTCGCCGGGGTCTTCTCGCTCGGTTTGAAGACGATCGCGTTGCCTGCGATCAGCGCGGGGACGATGTGGCCGTTGGGCAAGTGAGCGGGGAAGTTATACGGCCCCAGCACCGCCAGCACGCCGTGCGGTTTGTGCCGCAGCGAAGCGGTGCCTTGCAGCGCGTTGTCGAGCTTGCGCTGCGAGGTGCGGTCAGCATAGGCGCGGATCGAGACTTCGACCTTGCCGATCACGCTTTCGACCTCGGTCCGCGCTTCCCACAGCGGCTTGCCGGTTTCGCGCGAGATCAGTGTGGCGAGTTTTTCCGCCTCCTTGCGCACTTCGTTCGCGAAGCGCCGGACCAGTTCCATCCGATTGGCGAGCGGCTGCGCCGCCCAGGCCGGCCAAGCGCGCCGGGCTCGGTCGATGATATCATCGACGTTGCCGTATTTTCCGCGCCAGAGTTCGGCCCCGGTGGCCGGTTCGTAGGAAATCAATTGCGGTGTGCTCAAGGTCTTATCCGCTCCTGCCCGGTGCCCAAGGGGCTTTTCAGGCCCTTAGCGTCATAGCGGCCAATTGCAAAGGTTTGCCTCCGCAAAGGCCCGATTACGCGGCTGCGTCTTGCGCGCCAAGCACCATCGGGCAATAGAGCGGTGCCATGAGCGCTTCCCTTGCCCCCGTCGCCGGCGCTGCAGCGGCGCAACAGACCTGGACCGACCGGTTCTGGACCAGCCGCGACGGGCTGAAACTGCATTTCCGCGACTATGCCGGCCCCGCCGACAAGCCGCCGCTGCTGTGCATGCCGGGCCTGACCCGCAACGCCCGCGATTTTGCCGCGCTGGCCGAGCGGCTCGGCGGAACATGGCGGGTGCTCTGCCCCGACCTGCGCGGCCGCGGTGACAGCGACTATGCCAAGGACCCGGCGACTTACAATCCGCTGCAATATGCCGAAGATATCGAATTGCTGCTCGAGCAGGAAGGGATCACGCGGTTCGTGCCATTCGGCACCTCGCTCGGCGGGCTCATCACCATGCTGCTCGCCGCTGGAAAGCCTGAACGGATCGCCGGGGTGCTGCTCAACGATGTCGGGCCGGAGCTCGATCCAGCGGGCCTTTCACGGATCCGCGAATATGTCGGCCAGGGCCGCAGTTTTCCAACCTGGATGCACGCCGCGCGCGGGATCGAGGAGAGCCAGGCCAGGGCCAATCCGAGTTACACCCTGTCCGACTGGCTGGACATGGCCAAGCGCGTGATGGTGCTGGGCGCGGGCGGACGTATCGTGTTCGATTACGACATGAAGATTGCCGAGGCGCTGGTGCCCAGCGATGGACCTGCCCCTGAAGTGGACATGTGGCCCTTGTTCGAAGCGCTGGGCGGGCGACCGGCAACCCTGCTCCGCGGCGAACTGTCCGATGTCCTCAGCGCCAAGGCGCATGCTGAGATGGCCAAGCGCCTCAAGGGCGCCGATGCGGTGACGGTTGCATCAGTGGGCCACGCGCCGATGCTCGACGAGCCCGAGGCGGTGGCCGCGATCGACCGGCTGCTGGCCAAAATCGCATGAGCGAGAAGCGCCCGCTCCGGGTTCTGCATCTTCATTCGACCTTTTCCCCCGGCGGCAAGGAGCTTCGCGCGGCCAAGCTGATGAATGCCTTTGGCGCGGGCGTGGAGCACGTGGTGGTATCGGGCGTGCCGGGAGAACTTGGCGCGGCAGCAGCCGTCGATCCGGCAGTCACGGTCAGCTTTCCTGATGACTTCCCTTCGCTGATCGGCAAGCCTGGTCCGCTGCGCTGGTGGCGGATTGCGCGGGCGATGCAGGCCTTCGATCTGGTGCTGACCTACAACTGGGGATCGATGGACGCGGTCGGCGCGCGCTGGCTCTATCGTCGCGTGCTGCGCCTGCCGCCGCTGGTCCACCACGAAGACGGCTTCAACAGCGACGAGGCCACGGGCCTAAAGCCGATCCGCAACCGCTTCCGCCGCCTGACCTTGCGCGCCGCTGCGGCTACGGTGGTGCCGTCGCAAGTGCTCGAAGCGATCGCGCGCACAGCGTGGCATGTGCCTGCGGCCCGGCTGAAGCGCATTCCCAACGGCATTCCGCTTGGCGAATATGAGGGGGACCGCCCTGGTGACCTGCCCGGCCTGCCCAAGCGGCCCGGCACGCGGTGGCTGGGCACCATGGCGGGGCTGCGCGCGGTCAAGAACCTGCCGCGGCTGGTCCGGGCGTTCGCGGCGCTGCCCGCTGAGTGGGAGCTGGTGATCGTCGGCGAAGGGCCGGAGCGCGGCGCGATCCTCGCGGAGGCTGCACGGTTAGGCGTCGCGGACCGGGTGCATCTGCCCGGCTTTGCCGCCAATCCGGCGACAGTCCTCCCGCTGTTCGACCTGTTCGCCCTGTCGTCGGACAGCGAACAATTTCCGATCTCGGTGGTCGAGGCGATGGCGGCGGGTCTTGCGGTGGTCAGCCCGGCGGTGGGCGATGTCAGCCACATCGTCGCCGAGAGCAACCGACCGTTCATCACTCCGCCCGGAAACGAGACGGCATTGGCCGCGGCGCTTGTCGATTTGGCCGAAGACACCAGCCGGCGCGACACCATTGGCGCGGCCAATCGCGCCCGCGCACAAGCCGAATTCGGCGAGGAAGTGATGATTGCCGCCTATCGCCAGACCTATGGCGCGGCGCTGGAACGCGCCACTTTTCCCTGAGCCGCACCGTTCACCTGCGCTTCACGGTGGACTGTCCATCAGATGCGCGTTGAAATGGCCCGTCTATCCGCTAAACAGCCCCCGAACTGACACCCGCAGGCAGCGAAAGCATACCAATTGGCCATTCTTCCCCCGTCCGGTAACCCGCCCCAGAGCAAAGCTGCCGAGCGCGACGCCGCGCAACAGGACGGCTTCATGCGCGAAGTCGACGAAGCGCTGCGCGAAGAACAGCTGGTCAATGCATTCCGGCGGTATGCCAAACCGGTCGGCGGCTTGCTCGCGGCTGGCCTGCTCGCACTTGCCGGATATCTTTACTGGGATAGTTCGGTGAAGAAGGAAGCGGCGGCGCGCAGCGAAAAGGCGATGATCGCGCTCGACAAGGTGCAGGCCGGGCAGCTTGACGCCGCAGCCAGCGATTTCGAGGCGCTGACCAAGGAAGGCCCCGATGCGATGCGCGCGCTTGCGGCGATGAACCTGGCCGCAATCTCGTCGGAACAGGGCAAGGCTGACGAAGCGGCAAAACGCTTTGCCGCGATCGCCGCCGACACCAAGGCCCCCAAGCTTTACCGCGACCTTGCGACGGTGCGCGAAGTGACGCTGCGCTACGATACGATGAAGCCCGACGAAGTGATCGCGAAGCTGAAGCCGATCGCGGTGCCCGGCAACGCCTATTTCGGCAGCGCCGGCGAACTGCTGGCCATGGCTTATCTTGACAGCGGCAAGCCCGACCAGGCCGGCGCACTGTTCGCCCAGATCGGGCAGGACAAGAACGTGCCGCAGAGTGTTCGGGTGCGCGTGCGCCAGATCGCCAGCGGTCTGGGCTATGACGGCGGGATTGATCTGCCCACCGATGCCCCAGCCGATTCGACCGGTCAATCCGGCACCCAGGGCGCGAAGCCCGCTGCTGCAGCTCCGCAGAAACCGGCATAAGCCCAAGGAAATCATGATGTTCGCCACCAAGACCAACACCCGCCTTACCGCCGCCGTGGCGCTCGTCATGGTCGCGGGCTTGTCCGGCTGCGGCGTGCTCAAGGGCAAGGGCAAGCCCGCCACTCCCACCGTGGGCAACCGCGTGGCGATCCTCAGCCGGGTCGATACCAGCGCCAAGGTCGATCCCGCGCTCGCCGATGTCGCCGTTGTCCTGCCCCCGGCCACCGAGAATGCCGATTGGGCCCAGGCCGGCGGCACTGCGAACAAGAGCTATGGCAACCTCGCCATGGCCGGATCGCCCAGCCTTGCCTGGACCGCACGGATCGCCGGTTCGACCAAGAAGCAGCGCCTTGCGGCGGCTCCGGTGGTCAGCGGCGGCGCGCTTTTTGCGATGGACACCGACGGCGTCCTGCACGCCTTCGATGCCAAGACGGGGGCCCAACGCTGGAGCAAGAGCTTCCAGATCAAGGGCGACGGAGCCAGCTCGATTTACGGCGGCGGTGCCAGCGTTGCCGATGACCGGGTCTACGTCACCACGGGCATGGGCGAAGTCGCCGCGCTGAACGCCGCCGATGGCAACCAGCTGTGGAAGGTCAAACCGGCTGGTCCTCTGCGTGGTTCGCCGACGATTGCCTTTGGCAACATTTTCGTGATGACCCAGGCCAACCAGATCGTCGCGCTCAACGCCGCCGATGGCACCCAGGCTTGGAATGCCAATGCCTCGGTCGGCCAGACCGGTGTGTTCGGAGTCGCCGCTCCGGCCGCCGGACAAGGCACAATCATCGCCGGTTATTCGACCGGCGAACTGATCGCCTACCGCTATGAAAACGGCCGCGAGTTGTGGAACGATGCGCTGGCGCGGACCTCGCTTTCGACCAGCGTGGGCGTGCTGACCGACATCGACGCCGATCCGATCGTCGACCGCGGGCGGGTTTACGCGCTCGGCCAGGGCGGACGCATGGCGGCGTATGAATTGGTCACCGGGCAGCGCATCTGGGAACTCAACCTTGCCGGCATCTCAACGCCCGCCGTGGCGGGTGACTGGATCTTCACGCTGACCGACGATGCGCGGTTGCTGTGCATTGCGCGCACCAGCGGCAAGGTCCGCTGGCTCACCCAGCTCGACGCGTGGCGCAATGCCAAGAAGAAGAG
>JBJTLY010000216.1:0-16573 GCA_046063275.1 Novosphingobium sp.
CCTTCCGGCGATCCCTGCCTGACCGTAACCCGCCGCACATGGCGCGGCGGCGCGCCGGTGACACTGGTCACACAGCACTTCATCGCCGAGCGCCACGAACTGGTCGCGCGCTTCCACGTCTAGATCACGCTGGTGCGGGGCAGTATTTGCCGAGATAGTCGCCGTGGCTTGGCATGCGCTCGACAACATAACGGATCGATTTCTCGATCTCGTCGAGCTCCTTGCCCGTCGCAACTGGTTCCAGACTGTCCGCAACCGGATTGTATCCGCCCATGGCGATGCCCTGGCCCATCATGACCGCGGCCCAGCTTGTCTCGGTGAAAAGCTCGTCGTCCTCGCGGAAGATTTGACCGTTGAGTTTGAACAGCTCGACCTTCTCGGTCAGCGAGTCGGGCACGCTCATCGTCCGGCAATAGTTCCAGAATTCGGAATCGTCGCGCTTCGTGGCGTTATAGTGGAGGATCAGGAAATCGCGGATCCGGGCATATTCCTTGCCCGTGATGCGGTTGAATGCATCCTCCTGCGCCTGGGTAATGCCATCGAGCGAGAGCAGCGCGAGGAGCTTGTTGATCCCGGTGTTGATCAGATGGATCGAGGTCGATTCAAGCGGCTCCATGAAGCCGCTTGAAAGGCCCAACGCGACCACGTTCTTGTTCCAGAACTTGTTGCGCCGTCCGGTCACGAAGCGGAGGTGGTTGGGCTCTGCCGCAGGTGCGCCCGCGATGTTGCCGACGAGGATCCGGTGCGCTTCGTCTGCGGTCATGAAGGCATCGCAGTAGACATGGCCATTGCCGTTGCGGTGCTGCAGTGGCACTTGCCATTGCCATCCGGCCGAATGCGCGGTGGCACGGGTGTAGGGCGGCGGCCCGCTGCCGTCGGCGCGCTGGCAAGGCAAGGCGACTGCGCGATTGCAGGGCAGCCAGTGCGACCAATCCTCGTAGCCGGTGCCCAGCGCCTGCTCGATCAGCAGGCCGCGGAAGCCCGAGCAATCAACGAACAGATCGCCCGCCAACGCGCGCTCGCCTTCGAGCCGGATTTCGTTGACGAAGCCGCTTTCCGGATCGAGCACGACATGCTCGACCCGGCCTTCCACCCGCACCACGCCGCGCTTTTCAGCGTACTTCCTGAGAAAGCCTGCATAGCGGCTGGCGTCGATGTGGTAGGCGTAGTTGACCGGCGGCAGGTCGTCGCGGGCATAGTCGGCGGTGCGCGCAAAGCGTCCGAAGAACGCCGCCATGGTTTCGAGGTTGAAAGCCTGGATCGGTCGGCGGTCACCCGCAGCGACGAAACGGCACCAGACCTGATGGAACGAGATTCCGCCCATGTGGTAGCCATAGGCCCCGAACGGATGGATGTAGGAATCGCCAAGCTTGCCCCAGTTTTCGAATCGGATGCCCAGCTTGAACGAGCCTTGCACGGCAGCCAGCATCTCGCTTTCGTCGATATCAAGAAGCTGGTTGAATTCGATGAACGGGGGAATTGTCGCCTCACCCACCCCCACGGTACCGATCGTTTCGGACTCGACGAGCGTCACCGCCAGCTCGCTCCCCGCGATCAACCGCGACAACACGGCCGCGGCCATCCACCCGGCGGTCCCGCCACCGACTATGACGATTCGCCTGACAGGTTCGCCGTGCCGCATCGCAATCCTCTTCCCGCGCCAGATTAACCCGGCTTCGAAACTCCAATGCCACGAATCAAAGGCGCGAGAAAGGGCGTATTGTGAACGTTCATTTTCCACTTGTGAACGATCACATTGTTCGATATCCCTTATGCGAGAAATCGGCGATTCAACGCCATAGTCTATATCCTGGGAGGGAAAATTGGCTCGCATTCAGCATTCCGGATCGCGTCGTATCGGCCGCTTCGCGGCATTTGGCGGCGCCTCCAGCCTTGTCCTTGCGGCGCTCATCGCCACGCCTGCCATGGCGCAGGATACTGTCGCGCCAGACGCCAATGCAGCCAAGCCCGACGATAAAGAGCCTACGGATGCCATCATCGTCACCGGCTACCGCGCCTCGCTCCGGAATGCGCAGAACATCAAACAGAAGGCCGATACGGTCGTCGACGTCATCACGGCTGAAGACATCGGTGCGCTTCCCGACCGTTCGGTGGCGGAAGCGTTGCAACGCGTGCCGGGTGTCAACATCGGACGATTCGAAAAGACCTCTGACCCGACCCGCTTCTCGGTGGAAGGTACGGGCGTCATTATCCGCGGCCTTTCCTACACCCGCTCGGAGCTCAATGGCCGCGACATCTTCTCCGCCAATGGCGGCCGCACGCTGAGCTTCGAAGACGTATCGCCCGAGCTTGTCGGCCGGGTCGAGGTGTTCAAGAACACGACTGCCGACATGATCGAAGGCCAGATCGCCGGAACGGTCAATCTGGTCACCCGCAAGCCGCTCGACAAGCGCGGCTTCCATCTCGCGGGATCGGTCGAGGCCAATTACGGGGATCTGCGCAAGGAATGGTCACCGACCTTCAACATCCTCGGTTCGAACACCTGGGAGACTGCGGCGGGCACCTTCGGCCTGCAGCTGAGCTATTCGAATTCGAAGCTGAAGAGCCGGACGGATGCTTCGCAGATCGTCGACAGCTGCTACCGCCCATCCGATCTGAGCGCTCCCTGCTATCGCGTCTACCCGATCAACTCAGGCGGTTTTGGCGCCACGCCAAATTTCACGCCAGCCAACTTCCCGCCGGCCAATTCGGTGCTGGTGCCCCAGTTTGCCGACGTCCGCTCGACGACTCTCGATCGCGATCGTGAAGCCTTCTCGGCTGTCGGCCAGTTCGAGACGCTCGATGGCGACCTGCGGATGACGCTCGAGTACCTGCGTTCGCAGACCAGATTCTCGACCGAGGAACTGGCGATCCTCGGCCGGATCGACGACGGCGTCTCGTCGCCCGACGCGCGCCCCGGCACCACTTTCAAGTTCGATGCCAACGGTCACTTCGTCAGTGGCATCCTGACCCAGAACGTGGGCAACGCCTATGCCAACCCCTTCGGTCGCGGCGGCATCTCCACCGACACGCTGCGCTTCCTGCGTGACACCAATTCGCTGACGCAGGACATCTCGTTCGACGCGAAGATGAAGTTCAGCGAGCGTCTGCACGGCAATTTCGAAATGCAATACGTCGACTCGCACCTGAAGCGCGATTCGGTGTTCGGAGCCATGAGCACCTGGTCGGACATCGCGATCGACCTCTCGGGCAAGACTCCGAGCATTCAGTTCCTGGCGCCGGTCGGCTCGCCTGCGGACTATTTCTCGAGCGGCTTCTACAACTACTACTGGTTCGGCCTTGACAGCCGCGAGAAGAATGACGGCAGCCTGATGTCGCTGGCCGGCGATCTTGAATACGACATGAGCGACGACAATGGCTTCTTCAAGAAGGCCACCTTCGGCGCTCGCTGGTCGGCGCGCGACCGCACCAATCGCAACACCAACTTCAGCACCTGGGGTAACCTCTCGGCGCCCTGGACCGGCCGCGCGGGGTGCGCGCCGTGGGGTTCGGGGCCGAATTGCCCGTTCGTGCCCGGCCGTTTCTATACTGGTCTTCCCGGTCAGGAATTCGCGATCGGTGGCGGTGCCTACGTCAGCGATTTTCCGAATTCCTCGCAAATCAACTCGGCTTTCGCGAACAACTTCCAGCGTGGCCAGGCGCCCACGCCGATCGCCAACGGGACAACCTATTTCTACGGTGGCGACAACTTCCTGCAGGACTACTTGGCCGGCAAGACTCTTCAGGAATGGCAGGCAATCGCCGCCTTCAGCCAGACGCCCAATGCTACGTTCGGCGTCAACACACGTTCGCGCACCCAGCTTGACGGCACGACGGTGCAGTGCGACCCCTATTGCCCTGAGGAAATCTCCGACGCGACCGAAGTGACTTCGGCCGCATATGCCCGGATCGACTTTGGCACCGATTTCGGCGGTCACTGGACCATGGCAGGTAACGTGGGCGTCCGCTTTGTCCGGACCAAGGTCAAGAACAACTCGATCCTCGCTTTCCCGGATGCGAGCTTCTTCGACGCCGTTCGCAATGGCGGCAACGGCGATGGCAGGGTCCAGGTTTCGGACATCCAAGGCAACTGCGCTTTGTCCGCGCCCCCGACCCAGCAGCGCTTGTATTGCAATCTCACCGGAGCGCGGCTCGCGCAGTTCGCGGCACTCCACACCGGTGAGCTGATCACGGACAACCGTGACATCAATTTCGACCACTGGCTGCCGTCGTTCAATATTCGTCTGGACAGCGGTTCCGGTGTGGTAATCCGCGGCGCGGTCTCGAAAGGCATCTCGCGACCGGATTTGAACCTGTTCAACGCCAGCGGTACCCTCGGCTTCAGCAATCGGGTCGCCGACGGTCCGCTGCTGGCGATCTCCACCGGCAACCGCAATCTCCGGCCGCTGACTTCGTGGAACTATGACTTCAGCGTCGAATGGTACTTCGACAAGGTCGGATCGCTCACCGCAGCCTTCTTCCTGAAAGACATCAAGGGCATCATCCAGAACGGGACCGGCCTTGTCACCTACACGTCGAAGACTGCGGGTGACCAGGAGGTGATCATCACCGGCCCGGCCAATGACCTTTCAGGCAAGCTCAAGGGCTTCGAAATTGCCTATCAGCAAACCTTCGATTTCCTGCCGGGCTTGCTGAGCGGGCTGGGTGCGCAGATGACCTACACCTACGTCGATGCGTCTGATTTTGTCACGCCCAACATCTCGGGGATCGGCTCGCCTTCCGTCAATTCGACCGGCAACCCGATCAATGGCGGGCCGTTCACCAGCCTGGTGCCCAATTCGGGGACTTCGAAGCACACGATCAACGCGACGGTGTTCTACGAAAAGGGCCCGTTCTCGGCACGCGCTTCGTACAACTGGCGTAGCGCGTTCCTGGTTACTCCGCGCGAAGACCTGTTCCCGTTTTCGCCGGTGTTCCAGGAGGCGGGCGGACAGCTCGACGGTTCGATCTTCTTCGCCGTCAACGACCACCTGAAGCTGGGCGTGCAAGGTGTGAACCTGCTCGACTCGGTGACCAAGCTCTCCAACGTCGTGGATTACAAGGGGACGCGTGTGCTGTCCGCCGCCTTCCGCAACGATCGGCGCTACACGTTCCTCGCCCGGTTCGATTTCTGACCGGTAAAGCTTGGTTGACGTTCCGGACGGGTCCTTGGCATCATCAAGGGCCCGTTCGTTTTTCAATCGCGCACCAATCAGGGAGCTTCGCCGATGCCGTCATCGTCTGATTGGTGCGATCGGATTCGCCGTTGCGGGCAGATGGCGCTGCTGGCGGCGCTGTTGCTTGGTCAACCCGGCGTCGCCCAGTCGCCTCCCCTTGCCGAATGGTCGCTGGTGTGGTCGGACGAATTCAACGCGCCGCAGATAGATCCCGCGCACTGGAGCCTGGAAGACGATTGCTGGGGCGGCGGGAACGAGGAGCAGCAATGCTATTGGCCGTCGGGCCGCAACGCTGCGGTCGCCAATGGCACGCTGGTCATCACTGCGCGCCGCGAAGCCGCAACTGGTCCCGCCTGGCCGCTGCAGGTGCGCGCGGGCGGACAGCATCAAGGCGAGACGGCGAGCAAGCCCTACACCTCGGCCAAGCTCACCACCCGCGGAAAGGCGGCATGGCGTTACGGCAAGGTCGAGGTGCGGGCCAAGCTGCCGCGCGGTCAGGGCACCTGGCCTGCGATCTGGATGCTTCCGGCAAGCGACAGTTATGGTGCCTGGGCGGCATCGGGCGAGATCGATATTCTTGAGGCGGTCAATCTGGGAGAGCCCTGCCGCCAATGCCCGGGCGGACGCGAAAACCGGATTCTCGGGACGCTCCATTACGGCGGCAACTGGCCCAAGAACGAACACAAGGGCGAGGTCGTACCGTTTGGCGAGGTGCTCGACGGCCAGTTCCACACCTATTGCATCGAATGGACCCCGGACCGGATCACCTGGCAGTTCGATGGCCGCACCTATGCCACGCGGACCGACGCTGAATGGTGGAGCGCCGGATCGAAAGATCGCGGTGCGCCCTTTGACCGCGACTTCTACCTGATCCTCAATCTGGCAATCGGCGGACATCTGACCGAAACCCCCGGCAAGGCAATTACCAGCGGCTTCCCCAAACGGATGGAAGTCGATTGGGTGCGGGTCTGGCAAAAACCATCGCAGGCAGCTACCGCGCCAATCTCAGGAGGACGTTGACGCGTGGCCAGGCGCCGGCAAGCCGTAACAATCAAGCACGTCGCAGCGGACGCCCAAGTGTCGCTGCAGACGGTCAGCCGCGTCATCAACGATGCGGTCAGCGTCAGTCCGGACATGCGCAAGAAGGTCCAGGCGTCGATCGACCGCCTTGGCTACGTTCCCTCGATCGCCGCCCAGCGGATGAGCGGATCGCGTTCGTACCTGATCCTTGCCATCAACGATCGCGAACGGACGATTGCCGATTGGCGGAGCCGGCAGGGAACCGACTGGGTCGATCAGATGCTGCTTGGCGGAATGCTCAAGTGCGCCGAGCATGGCTATCGCATGATCTTCGAGCTGGTTGACACCCACAGCGATCATGTCGAGCGTGAATTGCTGGCCGCCATTGCTGCCTTGCAGCCCGACGGCATCATCCTGACCCCGCCCCATTCCGACAGCCAGCAGATCGTCGATCTGCTCGCCGAGCAGAACATCCCCTTCGTGCGGATCGGGTCGAAGCAGAATGGCAAAGGCATTCCGGTATCGATGGACGATGAAGGTTCGGCGCGCAGTGCCACGCGCTACCTGATCGATCGCGGCCATCGCCGGATCGGATTCATCGCCGGTTCGCGCGAATACGAACTGAGCGCGTGGCGCGTCGATGGCTGGAAATCGGAAATGGCGGCGGCGTCGCTGCCAACCGGTGGTCTGCTGGCCCAGGGCGATTTCAGCTACGCATCGGGCGAAGCCGCGGCGCGGCAGCTGCTCAGCGGGCCAAACCCACCCTCGTCGATAATCGCCAGCAATGACCAGATGGCGCTGGCGACACTTGAGGTTGCGCGGTCACTGAGCCTGGAGCTGCCGCGCGATCTATCGCTGATCAGCTTTGACAACACCCCGCTGGTTCATTTCACCCGGCCGCCGCTGACCGCGATCGACCAGCCGATCGCCGCCACAGCTTCGAAAGCGGTCGAACTGATCATCGATGTCCGTAAGGGCAATCCGCCCCCGGCCGAACTTACCGTGGTGTCCGCGACGATCGCCGAACGCGAATCTGTAGCTGCCTATCGTGGCTGAGCCCGCAGGGGACGCGGCAACTGACCGTTTCGTACTGCGCTACGCGCTCGCCTGGGCCGGCGGGATGGTGGCCTACACCCCGCTGCTGACAGTCCTGCTGCCGGTCAAGGTGGCGGCGCTGGCGGGCGAACAGGCCCGGGTTGACTGGCTTGCCACAATTGCGCTGGTCGGCGCGGTCGCGGCCAGCCTCGGCGGTATCCTGTTTGGCTATCTCAGCGACATCACCCGCAACCGGCGCGGCTGGATAGCGGCCGGGCTGGTCCTGTCATGCGGGCTTTTGCAAGCGATCGGCGAGGCACAGAGCCGGACCGGGCTGATTTGCGCCATCGCCTTGTGGCAGCTGGCGCTGAACATGATGCTGGGGCCGCTGGCGGCGCTGGCGGGTGACGTGGTGCCCGATGATCACAAGGGCAGGCTGGGCGGCTTGATGGCATTCGCGCCCGGCCTTGGCGCTCTATCGGGCGCAGTCGTTACGCTGCCCTGGCTGGTCGACCCCCAAGTGCGGCTCATGCTGATCGCGGCGATGGTTGTTGCCCTGATGTTGCCGGTCTTGTGGGCAAAAAGCCCACCGCCAGTGTCCCCGCCGTCAGCCCGGACAATTGTGGCCGAGTGGACCGACCATAAGAGACCCGATAGCCCGGTACTGCGAATGTGGGGTGCCCGCCTGGCTGTCCAGGTTTCGGAGGCTGCGCTGTTTTCGTTTCTCTATTTCTGGCTGGTCAGCCTCGACCGGGATTTCAGCGACAATCAGACTGCGCGGCTGCTGAGTGCGATCTTGCTCATCTCGGCGCCGCTGGCCTTGTGGGTTGGGCGCTGGTCCGATTCGAGCGGACGGCCGATCACCCCGCTGACGGTCTGCGCCCTGGCGGCAGCGCTCGGCCTGCTGGGCATGGCGCTGGCCCCGAACTTCGCCTCGGCGCTCTTTGGTTATGCGATCTTCGGCCTTGCCAGCGGGATCTTTCTTGCCTTGCATTCGGCACAGACGTTGCGGATCCTGCCCCGGCCCAGCCGCCGCGGACGCGATCTGGGTCTGTTCAATCTCGCTAACACCACGCCCTCGCTGGTCATGCCCTGGCTGGCCATGGCCATCGTCCCGTTGGCGGGGTTTCGCGGACTGTTCGGCATGCTGGCCGGGCTGGCTGTGCTGTCGGCGATTCTGCTGCGCTCGATCGATCGCCAGGCCTAACGCTGCGCGCTTGACACTCATCGTGCTTTCATGTGTATGATAACGTTCACAACATGATCTGCGGGTGGGTGGGAATGCCGTTCAGGAAGCTAGTTTTGGCGCTGGTGGCTGTCACAGCGGGCAGCGGAGCCACCCTGCTGGCGGCGCAAGACCAAAACTCCGCCGGATCAGCTGCGATCGCTCACCCGCAGCTCTGGCCAAGGGCCGCCAGCCCGGCGACGCTGAGCGATCCGCAGACCGAAGCGCAAATCAACCGCCTGCTCGCCCGCATGACGATCGAGGAAAAAGTCGGCCAGATGATCCAGGCCGATATCAGCGCCATCACCCCGGCGGACCTTGCCAAGTATCCGCTCGGCTCGATCCTCGCAGGCGGCAATTCGGGGCCATACGGCAACGAGCGATCCGATGCTGCGGCGTGGCGGCGGCTGGTCGGCGAATTCCGCGCAGCTTCACTCAAGACCGGACAGGGCATCCCGATCCTGTTCGGCATCGATGCGGTTCATGGCCATTCCAATCTGCCCGGCGCGACGATTTTCCCGCACAACGTGGGCTTGGGGGCGGCGCACGACCCGGCGCTTATCCGCCGGATTGGTGCCGCAACCGCCGCAGAAGTTGCCGGCAGCGGGATCGAATGGACTTTCGCCCCGACGCTTGCCGTCCCGCAGAACGGGCGCTGGGGCCGCAGCTATGAAGGCTATTCGTCCGATCCGCATCTGGTCGCTAGTTATGCCGGTGAAATGGTCCTCGGCCTGCAGGGCGCGCTGACCCCGGGCAGGCCTGTATCGAGCCACAATGTCGCGGCAAGCGCCAAGCATTTTCTCGCCGATGGCGGCACCATTGACGGCCGGGATCAGGGCGATGCCCGAATCTCCGAACGCGACCTGGTGCGGCAGCATGCTGCAGGATATCCGCCCGCAATCCGGGCCGGTGCCTTGACGGTCATGGTCAGCTTTTCGAGCTGGAACGGGGCCAAGAACCACGGCAACGCCAGCCTGATCACGGGGGTGCTCAAGCGCCGGATGGGTTTTGGCGGGCTGGTGGTCGGCGATTGGAACGGCCACGGCCAAGTCGCGGGATGCAGCAACACGCATTGTCCGCAGGCGATCAACGCAGGTCTCGACCTGTTCATGGCGCCAGACAGCTGGCGCGAACTGTTCGATGGCACCGTGGCCGACGTTCGCGCCGGGCGCATCCCGATCTCGCGGGTCGACGATGCCGTGCGCCGGATCCTGCGGGTCAAGTTCAAGCTCGGCTTGATGGGCCCAAATCCAGTCGTGCGCGGTGACGATTCGGCGATCGGCAGCCCCGAACATCTTGCGCTCGCACGCGAGGCCGTGGCCAAATCGCTGGTCCTGCTCAAGAACAATGGCTCGGTCTTGCCGATCAGACCCGGGGCGAAAGTACTGATTGCCGGTCCGGGCGCAGACAGCATGGCCATGCAGGCCGGCGGCTGGACAATCACCTGGCAAGGAACCGACACCACCGCGGCCGATTTCCCCAAGGGCCAGACGATCGGCCGCGCGCTGGTCGATGCAGTCAAAGCGAACGGCGGCACAGCCGAACTATCGCCCGACGGAACCTCGCAGGGCAAGCCCGACGTCGCGATCGTCGTCATCGGCGAGCAGCCCTATGCTGAATTCCAGGGCGACATCCCCAATCTGGCCTTCGCCGCCAAGTATGGCGAGGAGCAATTGGTGGCATCGCTCAAGGCAAAGGGCGTCCCCGTCGTCACGATTTTCCTTTCGGGCCGCCCGCTATTCGTCGGCAAGCTGCTCAACCTGTCCGATGCGTTTATCGCGGCATGGTTGCCCGGTACGCAGGGCCAAGGCATTGCCGATGTCGTGGTGGCGCGGCGCGGCGGAAAGCCTTTGCGCGATTTTACCGGACGTCTGGCATTCGCATGGCCCGACGATGCTCTATCGCCGATCAAGCATCCGTTGTTTCCGCTCGGCTACGGCCTCAACTATCGGCGCGCCGGTCGGCTTGATCCGGTGAATGAGAACCTCCGGATCGATCCTGGCGCAGCGGCCAATGAAACAGTTTTCATCGCCCATGGTAGATCGCCGGCTCCCTGGCATCTCAGCCTCGACAGCGCTGTGTCGACCCGCAGCGTCGATCTGCTGGCGCAGGAAGATGCCAGCCAATTCATCTGGGGCGGGAACGGTGCCATGGCGATTGACGGGCCAGCGACGAACCTGACGAGCCGCGCCAGCGAAGGTTTCGCCCTCGTCCTCGACTGGCGGATCGACAGCTTCCCGGCGGGCGCAATTCGCCTGGCACTGGGCGGCGGCGAGATCGACCTGACCAAGTTAGTATCTTCAGAGCCAGCCGGTCGGCGCATTGCGACGGCTATTCCGCTAGGCTGCTTCGAGCGCGCGGGAGCGAACCTCGCCGCCGTCACCACCCCGCTCAAGCTTTACGGTTCAAAAGGGCTTGCGCTCACTTTGCGCTCCGCCCGGATAGAGCAGGTTTCCCAGCCGCCGACCTGCCCCTAGCCGGGACGATGCCCTGCTGATGTTGCAGCACTAGCGGAGCTCAACGATGGAATTTCACAGCTCTTCGGGCCAGTAGAGTCGCATCGGATTGTCGATCAGCAGCTTGCGCTGCAGTTCAGTGGTCGGGGCTATTAGCGGAATCACTTCGACCAGCGTCCCGTCGTCGGGAATGCG
The DNA here is from genome assembly GCA_046063275.1 of Novosphingobium sp. Taxonomy (GTDB): domain Bacteria; phylum Pseudomonadota; class Alphaproteobacteria; order Sphingomonadales; family Sphingomonadaceae; genus Novosphingobium. The sequence continues at coordinate 11,109 of JBJTLY010000216.1, forward strand.
GTGCTCCATGTTGGGGTGCGGCCAGTCGGTGCCCCACAGGACCCTGTCGGGAAATCGCTCGACCACCGGGCGGACCACTTCGACGAAATCAGCAAACGGAGGACCGTCGAGCGACAGGCGTTCCGCGCCGGAGACCTTGGTCCAGATGTTGTGGTGGGTATCCAGCAGGTGCTTGAAAGCGGTGATATCGGCGCCGTCTGGTCCTTGCGCGATATCCGGGCGTCCCATGTGATCGACCACGATCGTCGTGGGGATGGCTTCGAGGAAAGGGACCAGCTCTTCAAGGATATCGGCTTCGAAATAGACCACCACGTGCCAGCCGAGCGGCGCGATGCGGCGGGCGATGTCGAGGAATTTGTCCTTGGGCGCGTTGTCGACCAGTCGCTTCAAGAAGTTGAACCGCACCCCGCGGATGCCGCCTTCATGCAGCGCGGCGAGCTCCCCATCGGTGATGTCGGGGTCGACCACGGCCACCCCGCGCGCCTTGCCTCCTGACTTGGCGATGCCGTTCAGCGTCGCGGCATTGTCGAAGCCGTGGCAACTCGCCTGGACGATCACATTGCGCGCAAATCCAAGATGATCGCGCAGCGCAAACAGCATCTCGGGCGTCGCATCTTCCGGGTGATACTTGGCGAGCGGACTGAACGGGAACTCGGCCTCGGGCCCGAACACATGGACATGGGCGTCGATCGCGCCGGGCGGCGGTGCCCAGATCGGCTTGGACGGGTGATCAACCCAGGTTTTGTTCTTGGTCATGCGAAAACCACTCTATCCATCAGTTTGCGCGCGGTGCGCAGCAGGGCAGCGCTGACGACCGCGCCTGCATCATCGAGTTCAAGCACGCAGCTCATTTCGCCGGTCGGGTGCTCGACCGACAGCGTTTTGCGCCGGCCCTCAGGCACCGCTGCCACCGTGTTCGCCGGTGAACCGTCGAGCAGCGCTGCGGTGGCAACGGTGACGGCAGCGAGCACGCCCACTCCTGCATGTGCGCGATGCGGAATAAAGCTGCGGGTGCAGATCGCGCCGCCAGCACGCGGCGAGGCGACGAGAAACATTTTGGGGACGCTCTTTTCGCGCACATCGCCGAGGTTCATCAGCGGCCCGGCCTTGAGCCGGATCGCCTCGATCCGCGCGCGCATGGCGGCGAAGGCATCGCTTTCCAGCTCTTCGCGGCTTTCGTAACCTGTGGCACCGAGCTCAGCCGCGGCCATCACCACGCAGGGCATGCCGTTGTCGATCAGGGTGCAGGCAACGCCATCGATCAGGTCGACTGCATTGCCGGTGGGCAGCAGCGCGCCGCACGATGACCCGGCCGTATCGCGAAATTCGGTCGGGATCGGAGCATGGGTTCCGGGGACCCCGTCGATCGCGGCAAGGCCTGCATAAGTGACCGCGCCGCTAGGGGTCTGCACCGTCGCAACCGCGACCTGACCGGTATTTTCCATGTAGATTGCAACCCGGGTCTCGTCGCCGCCCGCTGCGACGAGCCCGCGCTCGATTGCAAAGGGGCCAACCCCGGCCAGGATGTTGCCGCAGTTCTGGGCATCGGTGACGATCGCCTGGTCGACGAAGACCTGCAGGAACAGGTAATCAACATCGATTCCATCGCGCGCCGATTTGCTGACGACTGCTACCTTGCTGGTCAGCGGGTCGGCGCCGCCCATTCCGTCTATCTGGCGGGGATCGGGACTGCCCATGACTCTGAGCAGAAAAGCATCGCGCCGCTTCGGGTTGGCCGGCAGATCGTCCTTCAGGAAATAGCCGCCCTTCGACGTTCCCCCGCGCATCCACATGCAGGGCACGCCGTCAGACATATTTGAGACCCATTTCGGCCAGCTTCTCGCGCATCTTGTACATGTCGAGCCCGAGCTCGCCCGCAGCCAAACGCGCGCGCTTGTCGCCTTCATTGGCTTCGCGCGCTTGCGCGGCCTTGAGCACCGCTTCGGCATTGGCCCGAGGGACCACGCAGACCCCATCGTCATCGGCAACGATCACATCGCCGGCTTCGATCGCAGCACCAGCGCAGATCACCGGCACGTTGACGCTGCCAAGCGAGGCCTTGATCGTCCCTTGCGCGAACACTGCTTTCGACCAGACCGGGAACTTCATCTCGGTCAGGTCCCGCACATCGCGAATCCCGGCATTGATGATCAGGCCCCGGCACCCGCGCGCCTGCGCGCTGGTGGCGAGCAGATCACCGAAGTAGCCGTCTTCGCACGGGCTGGTCGGGGCGATGACCAGGATATCGCCGTCCTTCAATTGCTCGATCGCAACATGGACCATCCAGTTATCGCCCGGCGGCGCGGAAATCGTCACCGCCGATCCGGCGATACGTGCGCCGGGATAGATCGGGCGCATATGGCTGGCGAGGAGCCCGGTCCGGCCCTGCGCCTCGTGCACCGTGGCGACCCCGCAGACCGCGAGGCCATCGATCACGCCAAGCGGCGCGCGCTCGATATTCTGGACGACGATCCCGGTCATGGCTGTTCTCCCGAATGCAGCGAACGCTGTGGCCGAGCGGCCCGCGTGGCGCAAAGCGAAAGCTTGGCGTGGTCATTAGTTCTGGCTAAGACTGCCGAGATGAAATTCTGGCACCTCAATTTCCGGCACCTGCTCGCGGTGGCAAAAATCGCCGAACTTGGCACGCTCAACGCGGCGGCGCGGGCGGTTAATCTGACCCAGCCTGCAATAACCCAAGCCTTAGCACGCACCGAGCTTCTGCTCGGCACGCCCATGTTCGAGCGGCGCCATGACGGGATGACACCGACCCCGGCGGCCATGCTCATGGTTCCGCGCATCCGCGCCGCGCTGGACCATGCGGCGAGCCCGCAGCTGACCATGTCGCGGTTCCGCGCCTTGCTCGCGCTGGCCGACAGCGGCAGCTACACCGGGGCGAGCCAGCTCACCGGGCTGTCACTGCCCTCGCTTCACCGTGCGGTGGCTGATCTCGCGCTGGCGCAGCGCCGCACGCTGGTCGAGCGGCGCGGCAAGGCGGTATTCCTGACCGAGGCGGGGCGGCAGACCGCACGCGCGTTCCGCTTGGCCCGGGTCGAGCTTGAAACCGGACTGTCCGAGCTGGCCGCGCTGGCCGGCAAGGAAACCCGGCGCATTGTCGTGGGCGCGATGCCGCTGTCGCGCGCACGGGTACTGCCCGCTGCGGTCACCGCGTTCATGCGGCGGCATCCCCAGGTGCACGTGGCAATCATCGAAGGGTCGCGCGGCGAACTGGTCGAACCCTTGCGCAACGGCGCGGTCGACCTGATGGTCGGGGCGCTGCGCGATCCGCTGAGCGAACCGGACCTTGAGCAGCAGGCGCTGTTTCGCGATCTTCCCGCAGTAGTGGCGCGCAAGGACCATCCGCTTGCCGGGAGCAATCCCGACCTTGCCGCGCTCGCCGCCTATTCGTGGATCATCGCCGCCCCGGGGGCGCCGCTGCGCGCGAGCTGGGAACAGATGTTCGCCCGCGCCGGGCTGGCGCTGCCGCCGGTGCCGATCGAATCGGGATCGGTGATGACCATCCGCCAGCTCTTGATCGACAGCGATCTCCTCACCCTGCTCTCGCCCGATCAGGTCGCGGTCGAACTGGAGGCCGGCTGGCTCACAATCCTGCGCCAGGCTCCCGCCGGAACCGAACGCGAGATCGGGGTGACGACGCGCGCTTCGTGGCGGCCGACCTCGGTCCAGGCCGAATTCGTCGCCGATCTTGTCGCGGCTTCGACCCATCCTTCGGCACGCAAGGTCATTGCGCCCGGGTGATAGGCTATGTGCTGCTTGGCTGCGTTATCGCGGTGCATCCAGTCAATCATGATTAGCCTGAACTTATGCAGTGCACCGAGTTCCGATTTCTCCCCTGCCGATGCCAAGTGCAGAACGACGACCAATGATCGAACGCATCGCCCTGATCGGTTTCGGAGAGGCCGGATCGACCTTCGCTCGGGCCGCCGCTTGGCGCGAGCGGGCGACCGCCTACGATATCGATCCGACCCGGCGAAGCCTGATGGATGCATGCACGGTGCGGCCTTGTCGGGCCGCCAGTGAAGCGCTCGCCGAAGCGCCCTTGGTATTGTCACTGGTCACTGCTGATCAGGCGCTGGTCGCGGCGCAGGACTGTGCCTCGTTGCTCGCCAGCCAAGCGCTGTGGTGCGACATGAATTCGGTCGCGCCGCAGACCAAGCGCACTGCTGCAGCCGCGATCGAGGCGGCTGGCGGGCGCTATGTCGATGTGGCGGTGCTGGCCCCGGTCGAGCCCGGACGGCTGGCGGTGCCGCTGCTGCTCGCGGGTCCGCATGCCGCTGCGGCCGAGATCGCACTGCGCGTTGCCGGGTTCAGCAATGTCCGGGTGGTGAGCGCTGAAGTCGGCACGGCTAGCGCGATCAAGATGATCCGCTCGGTTATGGTCAAGGGGATCGAAGCCCTGACCGACGAAATGATGGTGGCGGCGACGGCGGCCGGGGTGGCGGACGAAGTGCTCGCCTCGCTCGACGCCAGTGAGAAGGCGCAAGGCTGGGCGCAGCGCGCCGCCTACAACCTCGAGCGCATGCAAACCCACGGCCTGCGCCGCGCTGCCGAAATGGAGCAAAGTGCCAAGACTCTCGAAGCCTTGGGAGTAGAGCCGGTCATGACTCGCGGCACCGTTTTGCGCCAGCGCGCTGCGTCGCGACACAAGGACAATGCTGCATGATCATCGACTGCCATGGCCACTACACCGTCCTGCCCAAGGCGCATGACCTGTGGCGCGAGGCGCAGAAGGCAGCGTTCAAGGCCGGCGAGCCTGCGCCGCGCTATCCCGATATTTCCGATGCCGAGATCCGCGAAACGATCGAGGCCAACCAGCTGCGCCTGCTCAAGGAGCGCGGCGCGGACCTGACAATCTTTTCGCCCCGTGCTTCGGCGATGGCCCCGCATGTCGGCGACCAGTCGGTCGCGGTACCGTGGGCGCGTGCCTGCAACGATCTGATCGCGCGGGTGGTCGGGCTTTACCCCGAAACTTTCGCCGGGGTGTGCATGCTGCCGCAGTCGCCTGAAGCGGATATGACCAGTTCGATTGCAGAACTTCGGCGCTGCGTTGAAGAACGTCATTTCATCGGTTGCAACCTCAACCCCGATCCGGGCGGCGGGCATTTCAAGCACCCGCCGCTGACCGATCCGTTCTGGTTCCCGTTCTACGAAGCGATGTGCGAGCTCGACGTGCCGGCGATGATCCACGTCTCAGGCAGCTGCAACCCGGCGATGCACGCCACCGGCGGTTACTACATCGCCGCTGACACGATTGCCTTCATGCAACTGCTTGAAGGCGATCTGTTTGCCCGCTTCCCCACCCTGCGCTTCATCGTGCCCCACGGCGGCGGGGCGGTGCCCTATCACTGGGGACGCTACCGCGGCCTGGCCGACATGCTGAAGAAGCCGGACCTCTCCGCCCATCTGATAGACGCAAGTATCGAAGAACACGTTGTTCATCAGATGGG
>JBJTLY010000217.1:0-2896 GCA_046063275.1 Novosphingobium sp.
CTTTGGGCGAGAGCTGCGGCGGTGAGCGGTCCGGTGGCGATGATGGTCAGGCCAGCATCGGGCAAGGTATCGATCCGCTCGCGCACAATCTCCAGAGAGGGCAGGGCGGCAAGTCGTCTTTCGACCTCCGCCGAAAACACCTCGCGGTCTACTGCCAGCGCTGATCCGGCCGGAACCTTCGCCATCTCCGCCGCCGCCATAATCAGCGAATCGAGCTGGCGTATCTCATGATGAATCAAGCCGACGGCATTCTTCTCGTGGTCGTCCGATCGGAAAGAGTTCGAGCAGACCAATTCGGCGAGGCCGGTGCCCTGGTGCGCCGGGGTCATCTCACCGCCGCCGCGCATCTCGGACAGGCGCACCTTCACCCCGCGCCGCGCCAGCTGCCACGCCGCTTCGCTGCCAGCGAGACCGCCACCGATAATGTGCACATCGTAATCCATTGTTGCCGCCTAGCCTTGCCGCAACGAGAATCCAACGCCAAGCATCGCTACCGGAGGGTTTTGCCAATGCCGAAACGTGCGCTGATCGAACAGAGACCGTGGCTTTTGGCGAGCCTGGTGGCCGGGATCAGCTTCTTCTTCGTCAAGGATTCCCACCTGCCCGGGCTCTACCAGATGGCGTGGAAGGGTGCTGGTGTGGCCCTGCTTGCGGTCTGGGCTTTCGTGCGTCATCCATCCCGCGACGCCCGGCAGATCGCCTTGGTCATGGCGCTGGGCGCACTGGGCGATGTGCTGATCGAAGTGAGCCTTGCAGCAGGAGCAGCCGCCTTCTTCGCGGGTCACATGGTCGCCATAAACCTCTACCTGCGCCACCACCGCACAGTGATGAGCCAGAGCCAGAAGCAGACATGCTGGGCACTGCTCCTGCTGACCCCAACGATTGCGTTCAGACTTCCTGCCGACCGATCTATGGCTGCAGGAGTGGCGATCTATGCGTTGGCGGTTGGCGCGATGGCTGCGGCGGCCTGGGCCAGTAGCTTCTCGCGCTACCGCGTGGGATTGGGTGCCGTGATGTTCGTTTTGTCCGACCTTTTGATCTTTGCTCGGCTCGGCCCGCTGGCACAAAGCATGGTGCCGGGCCTGCTTATCTGGCCGCTGTACTATTTCGGGCAATTCTTGATTGCGACTGGTGTGATCGACGCGGTCAGGACCCGCTCCACGCTGCAATAGTCGTGCGGTGCAGTTCGCGCCGGTGGCCTTCGTAGCCGCCGGTGGCCTTGTGCAGCACCGAGCGGTTATCCCACATCACCAGCATGCCGGGTTCCCAGCGCTGGGCGAAGACGAAGCGTTCATTGCCTTGCCAAGCCTGCAGCTCCATCAGCAGCGGGATGGCCGCATCTTGGGTCATGCCTTCGATGCCGATGATGTAGCCGAGCGTCGAAAAGAACCCGCGCCGCCCGGTTTCAGGATGGGCTGGAACCAGTGGATGCGTCTGCGTAGCCATCGCCGCTTCGCCCGGTCGAATGTCCATGCTGCGGCCTTTGTCCTTGGCGCCATAGGATCCGTCCGGGGCATAGGCGAGCCGTGCCGAGTGGATAGCGACCAGATCGGCATAACGCGCTTGGCTATCTGGGCTAAGCGCTTCCCAGGCAAGGTGCTGGTTGGTGAACATGGTGTCGCCGCCCATTGGCGGAATGTCGACCGCCATCAGGCAGGTACCAGCGGGCGGACGCTCCTGGAAACTCCAGTCCGAATGCCAGTTCTCGGCAAACAACGGAGACTGTTCGTCGGCTTCGCGCCGGATTGCGGCGATGTGTTTGCGGCCCGCGATCGGGGCAAAGAATGGATCGTCACCGAACCCGCCGAAGTACTCGGTGAAGCGTTCGAGATCGTCATCACCAATGTCCTGATCAGGGAAGGCGAGGACATGGTGCTGCAGCCAGGCCTTGCGCACAGCGGCCACGGTTTCGGCATCGAGCGGCTTTGACAGGTCAAGCCCGGTCACCCGCGCCCCGCATGGACCACCGGAGGGCTCGACCCGAAAGCTCATTCCTCGCTCGCTTCTATTGCAGGGGCTTCGCTTTCCCCGTCTACCTCGCCATCATTATCACCGGTATCGGCAAGCCGCACCGCGCTGACCACCTGTTCCTGATCGGCGACGTTGAACAGCCGCACCCCGGCGCTACCACGACCGATCACCCGCAGGGTTTCGAGCGGCAGGCGGATCAGCTTGGCCTGGTCGGTCACCAGCACCAGCTGGTCGGCTTGCGTAGCGGCAAAGCTGGAGACAACCGGCCCGTTGCGGGCGATATTGTCGATATTTGTGATACCCTGCCCCCCGCGACCGGTGCGGCGGTATTCGTAAGCGGAAGAGAGCTTTCCGTAACCGTTAGCACAGACGGTGAGGATGAACTGTTCGCGCTCATGCAGTTCGGCCATACGCTCGGAAGACAGCGATGGTTCGCCTTCCTTCTCGGGCTTCCACGGGGCGAAGCGGAGATAGTCCTCGCGCTCTTCCGAGGATGTGCCGACGCGGTGCAGGATCGACAAGCTGATCACCTCGTCGCCGCCGGCAAGTCTCATTGCCCGCACACCGGTGGAATTGCGGCTCTGGAATTCGCGAATGTCATCGGCGGCAAAGCGGATCGCCTTGCCGCTCGAACTGGCGAGGAGCACGTCGTCATCGGCAGTGAGCAATTCCACCCCGATCAGGCGATCGTCGGCATCTTCGCCTTCAAACTTCATCGCGATCTTGCCGTTCGACGGCACGTTCGCAAACGCGTCCATGCTGTTACGCCGGGCATAACCCTTGGCCGTGGCGAAGACCACGCTGAGCCCGCCCCAGTCTTCCTCGTTTTCGGGGAGTGGCAGCACGGTCTGGATCGTCTCGTCCTTGTCGAGAGCCTGCAGCAGGTTGACGATCGGACGGCCGCGCGTTGTCGGTCCCCCTTCGG
>JBJTLY010000218.1:0-12758 GCA_046063275.1 Novosphingobium sp.
CGGTCCGAGGCCGATCAGGCCAAGCCCGAGCCGCTGGGTATCGTGCCTCGCCGCGGTGACAGCTGGGATTCGGCCAACGGGTACTTCGTGGAAGAAGTGCGCCGCACGCTGATCGCGAAGTATGGCGAGAATGCCGAGAGCGGCCCGAACAGTGTCTACGCCGGCGGCCTGTGGGTGCGGACATCGCTCGACCCGCAATTGCAGAAGGCGGCGCAGGATGCGCTGCGCGCCGGGCTGCTCCGCTATGGCGGTGGACGCGCGTTCTCAAAGCCGATCGCCCATATCGATCTCGATGACGACGCCTGGCAGGGGCAGCTTGCCACCAGCAACCTGTCGATCAACTATCAGGATTGGCGCACCGCGGTCGTCGTGGTTCGCGGGACGGACAAACCGACGATCGGGTTTGCCGACGGCAGCAAGGGCGTGCTGCTCAACCCGCCTGCAGCGCTGCGCAAGGGCGACGTGATCGCGGTCGCCCCGGCGGGCGGAAACACGTTCAGCCTTCGTGTCATTCCCGAAATTTCGGGTGGCATGCTGCTCGAAGACCCGCATTCGGGGAGGATTTTGGCGATGCAAGGCGGGTTCGATTCCGGCCTGGGCAGTTTCAACCGCGCCACCCAGGCCCAGCGTCAGCCGGGCTCGACGATCAAGCCGTTCGTCTACGGCACCGCGCTCGACTTCGGGATGAACCCGTCGAGCGAAGTCGTCGACGGGCAGTTCTGCGTCTATCAGGGCGCAAGCCTCGGCCAGAAATGCTTCCAGAACTTCGGTGGGCAGGGCGGCTACAACGCAACCCACACGATGCGCTGGGGTCTCGAGCAGTCGCGCAACCTGATGACCGTGCGCATCGCCAACGACACCGGCATGGATCACGTGGTCAACACATTTGCCCGCGTCGGTATCGGCAAATACCAGCCCTATCTGTCATATGCGCTGGGTGCGGGCGAAACCACGGTGCAGCAGATGGTCAACGCCTATGCGGCGCTGGCCAACAACGGGGTCCAGTTCCCGCCGAGCCTGATCGACTACATCCAGGACCGTAGCGGCAAGGTGATCTGGCGCGCGGACAATCGCCGCTGCACCTCGTGCGAGATGGCCGAATGGGACGGCAAGCCGATGCCGCGCTTCGCCTCGCGCGGCAAGCAGGTGCTCGATCCGCGCACCGCCTTCCAGGTGGTCCACATGCTCGAGGGCGTCGTTACTCGCGGCACTGCGGTGACGCTGTCCGACCTTGGCCTGCCGCTGTTCGGCAAGACCGGGACCACCTCGGGCCCGACCAATGTGTGGTTCTGCGGCGGCAATCAGGATATCGTCGGAGGGGTCTACCTTGGCTATGACGCGCCGCGCTCGCTGGGCGGATATGCCCAAGGCGGCACGATCGCGGCACCGATCTTCAAGCAGCTGATCCAAAGCACGAAACCGCGCTGGAGCACCAAACCCTTTGTTGCTCCGCGCGATATCCATTGGGTGAAAGTCGATCGGATCAGCGGCAAGCGAGTCTTCACCGGAACGCCGGGCACCGATCCCAAGGCATCGGTGATTTGGGAAACCTTCAAGGCTGAAAGCGAAGCCCGGCCCGGCATGGCTACCGAAGAAATCGAGGCGCAGCGCAATGCCCTGATCAACGCGATCAAGCGCGGTGCCTCGCGTGGCCGAGCGCCAAACGCTGACACCAGCGCTGGCGACGCTACCGAACCCGACGCCACGCCAACGATCAACGCGGATGGCGGAGTGACCGTTCAGTAAGTTGCAGTTTTCTCAGGAGAGTGTCGATGAAAAAGCTCATGTTCGCCCCATTCGCTCTCGCAGCCGCGCTGGTGCTTCCCGCCGCCGCTCCGGCCGAACTTGCGCAGGGCGCAACCGCCCCCGACTTCACTACGGCCACGGCGCTCGCGGGGAACGAGAAACAGTTCAGCTTGCGCGCAGCGCTGCGCAAGGGTCCCGTCGTGCTCTATTTCTACCCGAAGAGTTTTACCGAAGGCTGCACGCTTGAAGCCCATGCCTTTGCCGAGGCAACGAAGGACTTCACGGCCGCGGGCGCTACAGTGATCGGCCTTTCGGCGGACGATATCGCCACGCAGAAGGAATTTTCGCGCAAGGACTGCCGCGACAAGTTCGCGGTCGGGGTGGCTACACCGGAGATCATTGCTGGCTATGACGTGCACCTTAAACGCCCCGATGGCACCGCGACGGGCCGGACGACGCGGACAAGTTACGTGATCGGCCGCGATCACAAGGTGAAGCTGGTCTACACCGACATGAACTTCAACCAGCACGTCGCCAAGACGCTTGAGGCTGTGCGCGCTCTCAAGTCCGCGCGGCGCCGCTAGACACTTTACTTCGCAGGCAATCCGGCTAGGGCCCTCGCTCGTTTGCAGAGTGGAGTGAGTTACCATGCGTGCCGAAGGGCAGGCCCATATCGACCGGATCGAAAAGGCGCTCGCGCTGGTCCGCAAGTTCCTCGACTGGGAGCGCGCGCTGCGCCGCCTCGATGAACTGAACGCGCGGGTCGAGGATCCCAAGCTGTGGGACAATCCCAAGGATGCCGAGGCGGTTATGAAGGAACGCCGCCGTCTCGAAGCGGCGATCGGGACAGTCAACACTATCTCCAGCGAGATGGCCGATGCGGTCGAATATATCGATCTGGGCGAAGCTGAGAACGATGAGGCCACGGTCGAGGAAGGCCTGGCGACGCTCGCCTCGCTGGCTGACCGGGCCGACAAGGACAAGGTTCAGGCGTTGCTCGGCGGCGAGGCTGACAGCAACGATACCTACATCGAAATCCACGCCGGCGCGGGCGGCACCGAAAGCCAGGACTGGGCCGAAATGCTGCTGCGGATGTACAGCCGCTGGGCTGAAAAGCGCGGCTACAAGGTCGACGTGATCGAATATCAGGCTGGCGAACAGGCGGGGATCAAGAGCGCGACGATACTGTGCAAGGGTGAGAATGCCTATGGCTATGCCAAGACCGAGAGCGGGGTGCACCGCCTGGTCCGCATCTCGCCCTACGACAGCTCGGCGCGGCGTCACACCTCGTTCAGTTCGGTCTGGGTCTATCCGGTGATCGACGACAGCTTCGATATCGAGATCAACCCTGCCGATCTGAAGATCGATACCTACCGCGCATCGGGCGCTGGCGGGCAGCACGTCAACACCACCGATTCCGCGGTGCGGATGACGCACGTCCCGAGCGGGATCATCGTCGCCAGCCAGCAGGATCGCAGCCAGCACAAGAACCGCGATATCTGCATGGGCATGCTCAAATCCAGGCTTTACGAGGCCGAGATGCAAAAGCGTGAAGACGCCGCCAGCGCCGAGCATGCCTCGAAAAGCGATATCGGGTGGGGCCACCAGATCCGGTCTTACGTGTTGCAACCGTACCAGATGGTCAAGGATCTGCGCACCGGGGTGACCAGCCCGACTCCCGCCGACGTGCTCGACGGCGCACTCGATCCGTTCATGGCTGCGGCACTCGCGCAGCGGGTGAGCGGCGAGACGGTCGAAGTTGAGGATGTCGACTGACTTTGCCAAGCGCGCGGCGCTCGGCTAAGCCAAGGCCCAAGATGTCGGGAATTCCAACGATCCTTGCAAAAGCAGGCGTAGTGCTCGCCGCTCTCGCCGTTCTGGCTGCGTGCAAGGGCAATTCCGTCGATACCGCGCGGCCTGAGGCAGCACGCGATTTTCCGCAGGCGTACCGCCCGGTCTCGGCAGTTGGCGGGACCGAATTCGCTGCAGAGGATCAGCGCGACAATGTGGGTGAAGCAAAAGCGGTGATGGACCTTGCCGGAACTGCGCCAGGCATGTCGGTGGCCGATATCGGCGCGGGCGAGGGCTATTACACCGTGCGCCTGTCTGAGCGGGTCGGGCCAAAAGGCCGGGTGCTGGCGGAAGATATCGATCCTGGCACGATCGAGCGGCTCGGTCGCCGGGTCGAGCATGACCGGCTCGACAACATTTCGATCCGCACCGGAACGCCCGAGGATCCAAAGCTTCCGGCGAACAGTTTCGACCGCATAATGATGGTCCATATGTACCACGAAGTAGGTGAACCATATGCATTTTTGTGGTATCTCCGACCTGCGCTGAAGCCCGGCGGCAAGGTCATCGTGGTCGATGTTGACCGGCCGACCGACCAGCATGGAATACCGCCGCGCTTGCTGTTCTGCGAATTCGGAGCGCTGGGCTTTCGCCTGGTCCAATTTGTCAGTAAGCCCGAAGTGAATGGCTATTTTGCCGCATTCGAGGTGACCGGTAACCGTCCGGCACCAAAGGACATAAAGCCGTGCAACACGGCCAGTGGGAAGACAGGGACGCAATGAATAGTGCCATGAGCTTCAAGGGCTTGAAGCCAATCAACTATGGTGGACGCGAAGTCTGGCCGCTGATCGAAGGCGGCAAGGGCGTATCCGCCACAAACGGTATGAGTTCGGGCGCATGGGCTGCTGCGGGCGGGATCGGAACGGTCAGCGCGGTCAATGCCGATAGCTACGACGCCGAAGGCAAGATTGTGCCGCAGGTTTACGATGCGCTGACGCGCAAGGAACGCCACGAACAGCTGATCCAGTACGGCATCGACGGCGCGGTCGCACAGGTGAAGCGCGCTTTTGAGCTGTCGGGCGGCAAGGGCGCAATCAATATCAACGTGCTGTGGGAAATGGGCGGCGCGCAGCAGATCCTTGAAGGCGTTCTGGCGCGGACCAAAGGCATGATCACCGGTGTGACCTGCGGCGCAGGCATGCCTTACAAGCTCAGTGAAATCGCTGAGCGTTTTAACGTTTTCTACCTGCCGATCATCTCTTCGGCGCGGGCCTTCCGGGCGCTGTGGAAGCGAGCCTACCACAAGGTCCCGCAGCTGCTTGGCGCGGTGGTTTATGAAGATCCGTGGCTGGCCGGCGGGCATAATGGTTTGTCGAACGCGGAGGACCCGCTGAAGCCCGAGGATCCCTATCCCCGGGTCAAGGCGCTGCGCGACGTCATGCGCGCAGAGGGCGTGCCAGATGACGTGCCGATCGTGATGGCCGGGGGCGTCTGGTTCCTGCGCGAATGGGACAATTGGGTCGACAACCCCGAGCTTGGCTCGATCGCCTTCCAGTTCGGCACCCGGCCCTTGCTGACCGAGGAAAGCCCGATTCCGCAGGGCTGGAAGGATGCTCTGCGCGAGATCGAGGAAGGCGACGTGCTGCTGCACCGGTTCTCACCCACTGGATTCTATTCCTCGGCGGTGCGCACAACTTTCCTGCGCAGTCTTGAGGATCGCTCGCACCGCCAGATCCCTTATTCAAAGGTCGAAGCGGGTGAACATACCGTGCGGCTCGATGTCGGGGTCAAAGGCAAGAACTTCTGGGTCACCCCCAAGGATCTCGAACACGCGCGCGAGTGGTTCCTGCAAGGCTTTACCGACGGTCTGCGCACGCCAGACGACACGATCGTCTTCGTCTCGCCACCCGAACGCAGCATGATCCAGCAGGACCAGAAAGACTGCATGGGCTGTCTGTCGCACTGCGGTTTCTCGTCGTGGAAGGATCATGACGATTACACAACCGGCCGCCTCGCCGATCCGCGCAGTTTCTGTATCCAGAAGACCCTACAGGATATCGCGCACGGCGGAGACATTGACCAGAACCTGATGTTCGCCGGCCACGCCGCTTACCGCTTCAAGCAGGATCCGTTCTATTCGAACAACTTCACCCCCACCGTGAAGCAACTGGTCGACCGGATCCTGACCGGGGATTGATCGGATTGGAAGGCAAGCCTCCATCGCTTCGCCTGTGGGCGGGAGAAGCGCTCGAAATCCCGAAACTGCTGGCCAGTCCGCTGCAGCGCGCAATTCCGTTGGCTGCGGGGGATGGCCGCCCGGTCATCATCTATCCCGGCTACCTGACCAGCGACTGGTCCTCGCTCCGCTTGCGCCGCTCGCTCAAGGCGGCGGGCTATGCGGCGCAGGGTTGGGGGCTGGGCAAGAACAAGGGCGCTCGGCCTGACCTGCTAGACCGCTTGGGCGAAGGTCTTATCGCCGCGACATCGGGCAGCGATCGACCCGCAGTGCTGATCGGGTGGAGCCTTGGCGGGATCTATGCCCGTGAGGTTGCCAAATTGCACCCCGAACGAGTCGGTCTGGTGGTCACCCTGGGCAGCCCGTTTTCGGGCAGCCTGCGCGCGAACAATGCCTGGCGCATTTACGAGTTCCTCAACGACCATCCGGTCGATCGGCCGCCCATGACAGTTGATGTATCAGTCAAGCCGCCGGTCCGCACGATCGCGGTGTGGTCACCAATAGACGGCATCGTTGCGCCAGCGGCGGCTTGCGGATTTCCGGGTGAATCGGATCGTCAGGTTGAGGTCAATGCACGGCACCTGTCGCTGACCCGCAATGTAGACGGGATCAAGCTGATCGGCCGTCTGCTGGCCGAAGAACTGGCTTTGCTCGATTAGTCGCGGCTGCGCGGATCGGCACCGTATCGGTTCGGACCTACAGACCCGGGCAGCAGAGCGAGCATCACGCTGCCCAGGTTGGCCAGGATCACCAGCCAGACGATCAGCCAGGTCCAGGAATCGAAACCAAGCCGCGCACCTAGCCCCCAAAATGCCGAAATCGTTGCGCGCAGCAGCCAGATCGCAAAGCCGAACACTGCAAGCCACACCCAAGTGCCGCTGCGCCCGCTATCGTGGTAGCGTCGCACCAACAGCGCCGGTACAGGCACTGCCAGCAGCACCGTGAGAGCGTTACCGATGAGGACGTGAATCTCACGTTCCAGGGTTAGCCCAGTGACGAACGACACCGGCACCGAAACCAGCAATGTAGCAAACAGGTAAGTGATCAGCTCGCCGTGGCCCGAGCGGCCGGCGAAAGTGAAGGACCGCCGGATGGTATCCAGCGGTCCCGGAGTTTTGCCTGGCTCAGTCAAATTCCCAGGCACGTTCGCCGTGGCTCGCCAGATCGAGCCCTTCGCGCTCGTCATCCTCGCTGACCCGCATCTGCACGATCAGTCCGACCCCGAGCGCAAGTGCAACCGTGGCAATCGCCGAATAGATCGCCACAAAACCGACGCCCACGGCCTGGGCTGCAAACTGCGACAGCATGGTCATCCCTTCGTCATAGCCAACTCCGCCTAGGGCGGGGGAGAGGAATACTGCCAGAAGCAGCGATCCAGTCATCCCGCCAACACCGTGCACGGCAAAGACATCGAGCGAATCGTCGATACCCAACTTGTGCTTGATGAGCTGGATCATCGGGAAGCAGACCGCTGCGGCGATTGCGCCAATCAGGATCGCGGCACCGGGCGAAACGTACATCGCGGCCGGAGTGATCGTCGCAAGACCGGCGATCGCGCCGGTGGCGAAGCCGACCCCGGTCGGTTTGCCGACGCGGAACTTTTCGATGATGATCCAAACCAGCGCCGCCACGCTCGCGCCAAGCTGGGTGTTGATGATCGCGGTCGAGGCATTGTCATCTGCGGCGAGGGCGGAACCCCCGTTGAACCCAAACCACCCGACCCACAGCAATCCTGCCCCGAGCATTGCCATAGCGGTGCTGTGCGGCAGCATCAGTTGTTTGGGGAACCCGAGTCGTTTGCCAACCAGCATGGCAGCAACCAGCGCCGACACACCCGCCGTGGTGTGGACGACGATCCCGCCAGCGAAGTCCTTGGTGCCCATGCTTGTAGCCAGCCAGCCATCGCCCCAGACCCAATGGGCGACCGGGGCATAGACCACCAGGCTCCACAGCGCACTGAACGTAATAACCCAGCCGAACCGTGCCCGTTCGACCCATGCACCGACCATCAGCCCAGGCGTGATCGCCGCGAAGGTCAGCTGGAACATGGCGAAAGTCCGTTCGCTCACGGCAGTGTCGCCGCGCAGCACGTCGATCGTGTTGTTGAGCATCCACATGTTGCCGGTGCCGATCCAGCCGTTGCTGGGATCGCCGAAGGCTAGGCGATACCCACCCACAACCCACAGCACTGAGACCACGGCGGCAATCGCGCCGATCTGAACCATGACCGAGAGAAAATTGCGCGCGCGGACCAAGCCGCCGTAAAACAGCGACAAACCAGGCAGGGTCATCAGCAGGACCAGCGCAGAACAGACTAGTACCCAGGCGTTGTCGCCCGTATCGAGCGCGCCGCCGGTCACTTCAGATGCTTCCGCCTGAGCATGAGCAATTGCCGGAATAACCCCGGAAGCGGCGGCGACAGCCAGCCCCGCAAACTTGCGCATCAATTTCTCCCCTCGCGCCCGATTCTCCGCGAGCGGGCTTAGAGCAACGATTGCAGCGGGAGCAAGCTCCGCTGCGCACGGATGTTGCGAGACGGGACGGTTATCCGCCTTTCGCTAAATCCAGCCGTCGAGCACCTGATCGGGCGGGCGGTGGCCGTCGGCCCAGAAGCGGATGTTGGCGATGATTTTCTCGCCCGCGTGTGCGCGCCCTTCGATCGTCGCACTGCCGAGGTGGGGCAGGGTGATCACATTGGGCAGGGCAATCAGCCGCGGATCGACATTCGGCTCATTGGCAAAAACGTCCAGACCAGCCCCGGCGATCTCACCGCGGGTCAATGCGGCGATCAGCGCTTCCTCATCGATCAGGTCGCCGCGCGCGGTGTTGATCAGGTAGGCATCGGGCTTCATCGCTTTGAGCCGCTCAGCGTTGATCAGATGGTGAGTCGCAGCGCCAGCCGGGCAATGCAGCGAGATCACATCGCTTTCGGCGATCAGCAGCTCGAGATCGGCCTCATAACGGGCACCCAGCATGGACTCGATGCTCGGCGGCAAGCGGTGGCGGTTGTGATAGACCACTTCCATTCCGAAGGCGCGGGCGCGGTGCGCGACCGCCTGACCGATCCGCCCCATGCCGACGATGCCGAGCCGTTTGCCGCCGATGCAGTGGCCCAGCATCGCGCTGGGGGCCCAGCCGGTCCATTGGCCGTCGCGGATCAGGCGGCTGCCTTCGCCAAGACGGCGCGGGACCGAGAGGATCAGCATCATCGCGAGATCGGCGGTATCGTCGGTGAACACGCCGGGGGTGTTGGTGACCACGATCTTGCGGGCACGGGCTGCCGCCAAATCGATATGTTCGGTGCCAGCGCCGAAGTTGGCAATCAGTCCAAGGCGCTCGCCAGCCTCTTCCAGCATCGCCGCATCGATCCGGTCGGTCACGGTGGGTACGATCACATCACTGGTACGCATTGCCTCGACCAGTTCGGCGCGGCTCAGCGGGCGGTCTTCTACATTGAGCGTGACCTCGAACAGCTCGCCCATCCGCGCCTCGACCGAGGGCATGAGACGGCGGGTCACATGGACCTTGGGGATGCCACTCACGCGGCGCGTGGCACTGTTGTCGGAAACAATCGTCATCACGGATTGGCTATGCCGCCGAGGGTGACCCGGTCAAGCGACTTGATGGCATGGCGGCAGGGGCGTTAAGGGAAGGCCATGGCCCGAATCCCCGTTGCAATCCTTGTCGCTGCCGCCGCCGTGCTGGCCAATCCTGCCCATGCCGACGATCCCAAGACGCCGTACTGGGCGGCGATCCGTGCCGAAGAGGTCAACATGCGGGTCGGGCCGGGCGAAGACTATCGCATTGCCTGGGTCTATCACCGCCAGCATCTGCCACTGAAGGTATTGCGGATGATGGAAGGCTGGCGCCTGGTTCAAGACCCCGACGGCGCGCAGGGCTGGGTGCTCGCGCGGCTGCTGACGCGTGAGCGGAGCGGTTTCGTGACGGGCAAAGACCCGGCCGAGATGCACGAGGCCGCCAACGCCAATTCCAAGCTGCTGTGGCGTCTCGCTCCCGGCGTGGTGGGCAAGCTTGGCAACTGCAATGCAGGTTGGTGCCAGGTCGCAGTCGGACCGCGCCAGGGCTACGTCGAGCAGGTCCGCCTGTTCGGCGCGGGTGAGCCTTAGATCAGCTCGACCGCCACCGCGGTTGCCTCGCCGCCGCCGATGCACAGGCTGGCCACGCCTTTGGTCTTGCCGTGACGCTTGAGTGCGGCGATCAGCGTGGTGACGATCCGCGCCCCCGAGGCACCGATCGGATGGCCCAGCGCGGTGCCGCCGCCGTGGACGTTGACCTTGTCGTGCGGAATGCCGAGGTCGTGCATCGCGAACATCGCGACGCAGGCGAAGGCCTCGTTGACCTCGAACAGGTCGACCTCGCCGACTGACCAACCGGCCTTGGCCAGCACATCATTGATCGCGCCGACCGGAGCGGTGGTGAAGTCCTTGGGAGCCTGAGCATGCGCGGCGACGGCGACTACGCGGGCGACCGGCTTGAACCCCTTGGCCGCAGCAACACTGGTGCGGGTCAACACCATCGCCGCAGCACCGTCAGAGATCGAGCTCGAGCTTGCCGCGGTGATTGTGCCGTCCTTGGCGAACGCGGGACGCAGCGATGGGATCTTGTCAGGCCGGCCCTTGCCTGGGCCTTCGTCGGTATCGACCACAGTTTCGCCCGCGCGGCTGACTACGGTGACCGGTGCGATTTCATCAGCGAAAGCGCCCTCGGCGATGGCGGTGTTGGCGCGGCGCAGCGATTCGATCGCGTAGTCGTCCTGGTTCTCGCGGGTCAGCTGGTATTCGTTGGCGGTGTCTTGCGCGAAAGTGCCCATCGCGCGGCCCGGTTCGTAGGCGTCTTCGAGGCCATCGAGGAACATGTGATCGTAAGCCGTATCATGCCCGATCCGCGCGCCCGAGCGGTGCTTCTTCAATAGGTACGGCGCGTTGGTCATGCTTTCCATGCCGCCCGCGACGACCAGGTCGATGCTCCCGGCAGCGAGCGCTTCGGCGCCCATGATCAGCGTCTGCATGCCCGAACCGCAGACCTTGTTGACCGTGGTTGCCTGAACCGAGGCGGGAAGCCCGGCCTTGATCGTCGCCTGGCGGGCGGGGGCCTGTCCGAGGCCAGCGGGGAGGACGCAGCCCATGTAGACCCGTTCGACTTCCGCACCATTCACCCCGGCACGCTCGACCGCCGCCTTGATCGCCGTTGCGCCGAGGTCGGTCGCCGAAACATCGGCCAGCACGCCTTGCATCGCGCCCATCGGAGTGCGGGCATAAGACAGGATTACGACCGGGTCGTTGGCGGAAAGCTGGGCCATGTTGAGTGCCTTTCAGGGGAACTGACGTTACGGCGGCGGCCATAATGCTGCACCGCCGCAATGGCAATCACGCATAGCTTTGCGCGGCCAAACGCAGGCTTGTCTTGCCAAGCGGGCTGCATGGGGCAAAAAGGTGGCAAATCGAAACCGGGGAGAGGTCAGATGAGCACCACCGAAACGGCCCGTATGGCCGATGTCCTGAAACGCCAGCGCGCGGCTTTCACCGCCGCTTTGCCCGAGAGCATGGCTGTGCGCCGGGACCGGATTGATCGGGCGATTGCGCTGCTGATCGATCACAAGGATGATTTCGCCAAGGCGGTTTCGGCTGATTTTGGCCATCGCAGCACCGAACAGACCCTGATGACAGATATCATGCCTTCGGTCGGTGCGCTCAAGCACGCGAAGAAGCATTTCGAAGCCTGGGGTCGCAACGAAAAGCGCAAGGCGATGTTCCCACTCGGGCTGCTCGGCGCGAAAGCCGAGGTGGTCTACCAGCCCAAGGGCGTGGTCGGAGTGATCGCGCCGTGGAACTTCCCGGTGGGTATGGTGATGGTGCCGATGGCCGGGATTCTGGCGGCGGGCAATCGCGCGATGATCAAGCCGAGCGAGTTCACCGAGCGCGTCGCCGAGGTCTTCGCCGAAGCGGTGCCGAAATACTTCGCAGACGAGGAAATGGCGGTGTTCACCGGCGGGGTTGAGGTCGGTACGGCCTTCTCGCAGCTTGCCTTCGATCACCTGATCTTCACCGGCGCGACCAGTGTGGGCAAGCACATCATGCG
Source organism: Novosphingobium sp. (assembly GCA_046063275.1). Lineage (GTDB taxonomy): Bacteria > Pseudomonadota > Alphaproteobacteria > Sphingomonadales > Sphingomonadaceae > Novosphingobium. Next base: position 11,873 of record JBJTLY010000218.1, read on the forward strand.
CGCTGCGGCGGAGAATCTGGTGCCGGTGACGCTTGAGCTGGGCGGCAAGTCTCCGACTTTCGTCAGCCGCAGCGCCGACAAGAAGAAGACCGGCGAGCGTGTCGCCATGGGCAAGATGATGAACGCCGGACAGATATGCCTCGCGCCGGATTATCTGCTGGTGGCGAAGGATCAGGAAGGTGACGTTATCGAGAGCGTCAAATCCGGGGTGGCGACGATGTACCCCACGTTGCTCGCCAACGATGATTACACTTCGGTGGTCAACGGCCGCAATTACGAACGCCTGCAGGGTTATCTGACCGATGCTAAGGAAAAGGGTGCAGAAGCGATCGAGGTCAACCCGGCGGGCGAAGACTTCACAAGCTCGAACGGCAACAAGATGCCGCTGACCATCCTGCGCAATGTCACCGACGACATGAAGGTGATGCAGGAGGAAATCTTCGGACCGATCCTGCCGGTGATGACCTACGACAGCATCGAGAGCGCGATCGATTACGTGAACGCGCACGACCGCCCGCTGGGCCTCTACTACTTCGGCAATGACAAAGCCGAGGAGGCAAAGGTGCTGACCCGCACGATCTCGGGCGGGGTCACGGTCAACGATGTGCTGTTCCACAATGCGATGGAAGACTTGCCGTTCGGCGGGGTCGGGCCATCGGGGATGGGCAATTACCACGGGCAGGACGGGTTCAAGACGTTCAGCCACATGCGTGCGGTCTACCGCCAGCCGGGGCTCGATATTGCCAAGCTTTCGGGCTTCAAGCCGCCCTACGGCAAGCAGACCGCGGCAACGCTCGCGCGCGAGCTCAGGAAATAGGGAATTGCCGCAGGAACGGCGGGGATAGCGGCATCCCCCACTTGCGCGGTGCAGCATCGGGGACTAGGG